>NZ_JBIWFI010000007.1:0-241764 GCF_044762985.1 Streptomyces sp. NPDC096339
TGCATTACGGTGGGGCACGAGGGCCTTTCTGGTCGCCGGTGCAGATGTCGCAATCCACACCGAGCCAGAAGGCCCTCACCCATTTCAAGATCCCTCAGTCGAGACCTGCATCACCCGTCCACAACCTCCCGGGACAGAACACCTAGGGCTCCGCCCCGGACCCCGCGCCTCAAACGCCGGCGAGGCTGAAAGAACCGGGCTCCGCCTGGGAGGTCGCATCGGGCCTCCGGGAAACCGGTGACGGTCAGGTGGAGGCGGGGACCAGGACCACGGCCGTCCCGTACGCGCACACCTCGGTCCCGACGTCGGCCGCCTCGGTGACGTCGAACCGCATCATCAGCACGGCGTTCGCGCCTCGCGCCTTCGCCTGTTCGATGAGCCGTTGCATGGCCTGGTTGCGCGTCTCCACGAGGGTCTTGGTGAGTCCCTTCAGCTCGCCGCCGATCATCGACTTCAGGCCTGCGCCGATCTGGCTGCCCAGGTGGCGGGAGCGCACGGTGAGGCCGAAGATCTCGCCGATGACCTGCTCGACCCGGTATCCGGGGACGTCGTTGGTGGTCACGACGAGGATGCCGGTCTCGTGCGCCCCGGGACCGCCGCCGTAGTCTTCGATTCCCATGGCACCCACTCTCGCCCTGCCCGCCGCCGCCCGCATCCGCAGGGCCCGCCCGCGGTTCCGGGTCAGCCGGTCCGGGTGACCATGCCGAACTCGTGGGCCAGGACCACGGCCTGGGCGCGGCTGGCCAGCGCCAGCTTGCTCATGCAGCGGTGGACGTGCGTCTTGACGGTGGCGGCGCTGAGGAAGAGCCGCTGGGCGATGTCGGTGTTGGAGAGCCCCGCTCCGACCAGGCCGAGCACCTCGCGCTCGCGCGGGGTCAGGGTGTCCAGACCGGGGTGGGAGGTGTGGGTCCGGGCGGGGGTGGCGTAGGTGTCGATCAGCCCGCGCAGCGCGCGGGGGCTGAACAGCATCTCGCCGGCGTGCACGGTGGAGATGGCGGCGAGCAGCCGGTCGGGCGGGGTGTCCTTGACCAGGAAGCCGCCGGCGCCGACGCGGAGCGCGCGCAGGACGTACTCGTCGGAGTCGAAGGTGGTGAGTACGAGCACCTTGGGCCCGCCGTCGGCGGACGCATCGCGTCCGCCCGCCACGATCCGTTCGGTGGCGGCGATGCCGTCGGTGCCGGGCATCCGGATGTCCATGAGGACGACGTCGGGTCGGGTCTCGGCGGCGAGCCGGACGGCCTCCTCGCCGTCCTCGGCCTCGCCGGCGACCTCGTAGCCGGGCGCCGCGGTCAGCAGCGCGGTCAGTCCGGACCGGATCAGGAAGTGGTCATCGACGACGAGTACGGACGGCATCCGCGTCCTCCCCTGCTGCTCGGGGTACGGGGACCCGCAGACTGACTTCGAAACCGCCCTCGGGCGCGGGCCCGGCGGTCACCGTGCCGTGGTAGATCGTCGCCCGCTCGCGCATGCCGATCAAGCCCTGGCCCGTGCTCGTGCCGGGGCCGGCCGGGACCGGGTCCGGCGTCCGGCCGCTTCCGGTGTCCTTGACCCGTACGTGCACCTCGTCCTCGCCGTAGTGGACCCGGACGGTGGTCCGCGCCCGCGGAGCGTGCTTGATCACGTTGGTGAGGGCCTCCTGGACCACGCGGTACGCGCACAGGTCGATGCCGGGCGGGAGCTCGTACGCCGTTCCCGTGACGCGTACGTCCACGGGCACCCCGGCCTCCCCCACCCGTTTGACCAGCTCGTCCAGCCGTCCGAGCCCCTGTACCCCGCCGTCCGCTCCCTGCGGGCCGGACTCGGGCCCCGGGCCCTCCTCGCGGAGCACCAGCAGCATCCGGCGCATCTCGGCCAGTGCCTCGCGGGCGCTGTCCCCCACCGTGTCCAGGGCCCGGCGGGCGGTCGGCGGGTCGGAGGAGAACACGTACGCGGCGAGCCCGGTCTGGACGGCGATCACCGAGACGTGGTGCGCGATGACGTCGTGCAGTTCGCGGGCGATCTGGATGCGCTCCTCCATGACGGCCCGGCGGGCCTTCTCCTCCTGTTCCAGGCGCAGCCGGCGGGTGAGTTCGCGCAGCCGCCGGGCGCCGTCGCCGGCGACCCAGCACACGATGGTGGACACCGTCACGAAGCCCACGCTGAGCGCGCCGATGCCCGGCTCCGCCAGCCGGGTGCCCCACAGGAGCACGGCCAGGCTCCCGGCGGCGCACCGGACCGAGACCCGGCGCGGACACAGGGAGGCCACCGTGTAGAGGGCGAGGAGCATGCCGCAGACGGCCACGACGTGGTAGTAGCCGAGCGTGAAATAGGTGCCGACGCAGAGGGCCGTACCGGCGAGGATCGGGACCGGGAATCGGCGTCGCAGGGCCAGCGGCAGGTAGACGGCGGCCAGCAGGGCGTAGGCGAGCGCGTCGGTGTCCCGCCAATAGCCGTTCGGATCAGGCCAGTTGTGGAGCATCGTGGTGGAGATCCACAGCGAGCCGAGGGCGTACACGACCTCGCTGACCACGGGCAGCACGGCGCGGAGCCGGACCGCGGCCGGGTGTGTGGCCAGGTGCACGTCAACCCCCCTTGTGTACACCCCTCGTTGTACAGGGTCGCCACCCTTGGTGGTAGGCGGATGTCAACCCGCGGATGGGCGCGGCCGTGGCCGGCGGGCCCGTACGTTGGGCCGAGCCGGTTCACCGGCCGGCACCGGCCCTTCCCCTCGGGGCCCCTGCGTGGCCGTGCCCGTTCGGGGGCGGGCACGGCCACGCACGCCGATTCCGCGTATTGGGCATATCGGGCTAACCGACGGTGCGCCACCCGAAGGCCCGGCTCCGTCCTGGCCATAGTCGTCCGTGGCAACCGCCCGGTTGCCGCCCCGTGCCGCGCTCGGCGGCCGGGCGGAAGTCTTCACAGAGGAGCCGGCTCATGCTGAAGTCCACCAGGACCATCCTCGCCCTCACCGCCGGGAGCCTGGTGCTCGGTCTGGTCGGTGCGGGCACCGCGGTCGCGGAGGACGGCGGGTTCCGCGCCGCGGGCCACACCACCGGCAAGGTCGTCTCCAAGGGCCCGCTGAAGGTCCGGAGCAAGCCCAGCACCCACTCGCGGGCCGTCGGCGAGGTACGCCCGCACAGCAAGGTCGACATCAAGTGCAAGAAGCGCGGCGAGAGCGTCGACGGGAACAACATCTGGTACCGCCTGGCGGAGCGCGACGACAAGTGGGAGCACGGCGACTCCGAGAACGGGAACTCCGAGAACGGCGACTGGCAGAACGGCAAGCCCGAGAAGGGCGGCAAGGAGCACGGCGACTGGCAGAACGGCAAGCCGGAGAACGGCACCCGCCCGGACGCCCGCAAGGCGTACGAGAAGGAGCGCTGGGTCTCCGCCCGCTACGTCGAGAACCACGGCCGGGTGGAGTACTGCCGCTGAGCCGTCCGCCCGCTCCGGTCAGTCCGGCGGGCGTACGGCGCGCGGTCCCACGCACCGCGCGCCGTACGCCCGCACCCTCTCCCGCAGTTCGCGGTCGGCCGTGACCACCACGCAGTCGCGGTCCGCGTAGGCCGCCACCAGCTCGACGATCCGGTCGTCGCCGCTGCCGGGTGCCGGGTCCACCCGTACCCCGGGTACGGACTCGACACCCCGGGCCGCGCCTTCGACGACGAGGACGATCTCCTCGCCGGCGTCGCGCGCGGCCAGCCGGTCGCGCAGCCGCTCGGCGGCGCCCCGCCGGTCCCGCCACCAGCCGTCCGGCACCGAGCCGACGACGTTCGCGGCGTCCACGATCAGCACGCTCATGCGTCCGCGCCCCGGCCCTAGAAGTCGCCGTAGTTGACCTGCCAGGTGGGCAGGCCCATCCGGCGCCAGACCGCGACCACCCGGTCCCGGTCGTCGAGTGACACGCGTACCGCGTACCGGTGGCGCACGTGCGCGTCGAAGAGCTCCGACTTCACCACGTCGTCGCGGCGCTGGTCACCGGCCGCGCGCATCCACAGCTCGTCGTACGGGACTTCGTGCCGCGCCAGCCAGCGCTCGGTCTGCGGCCGGAACTCCTCGCTCCGCCCGGACAGCAGCACGATCGTGTCGCCGTCGGCCCGCCGGAAGGCCTCGAGGGCGTGCCGGACGGACTCGTTGAGCAGGTCGAGCTCGCATCGCGTGAAGTCGTACGGGCCCCGGTCGCCGGTCAGCGCGAGAGTGCCGTCGATGTCGCACATCACTGCGGCGGGCAGTGCCGGATCGGGGACGTACTCGGTCACCGGGGGCACGGCGCCGCCGCCGGAACCGCCGTTCATCCACTCCGAGGTCAGCCGCCAGCCGCCCTTGCGGGCCTTCTCGTGCTTCTCGGCGAGGATGCGGATGATCTCCTCGCCGACCTGGCGTTCCCGGCCGGCGTCCCGGCGCAGGCACTCCTCCAGCGGGACGTCGGTGAAGTCGTGCACGACGAAGGTCGCGAGGCCGCCGACCGCCGCCTTGAGCCGCTTGGGGATGTGCTTGGTCAGGTGGGTGTTGTCGACGACCACGTCGAAGCCGCCGTCGACCGCGGCGCGGACGGCCGCGTCCTGGACCGCCAGCACCGTCTGCTCATGCGCGAAGCTGCGACCGCGCTCCGGGTCCGGCAGGTCGAGCATGCTGCGCAGGTCGTCGAGGTTGACGCGGCGCATGCGCCCGCCCGCCTCGGCCTGAAGGGCGCGCGCGGCCGTGGTCTTGCCGGAGGCCGGGAGGCCGGTCATGACGTGCACGACGGGCAGTCGGTCCTCCTCGGCCGCGGTCTCGGTCGCCGCGTCGATGACGCCGGTGGCATCGGTGACGTCGGCGGGTGCGGGTGTCTCCTCGGACACGGGTCAGTTCTCCTCGTCGTTCGTGAAGGGGTCGGAAGCCTCGGGCCGGACGTGCCGCCAGACCACGAGGTCCGTCGGCTTGCCGTCCAGGCGCAGGAACATCGCGGCACGGATCGCGCGGTCGGGCAGCTCCTTCACCGCGCGCGCGAACGCGCCCCGGTCCGCGGCCAGATGCGCGAGTCCCGCGTACGCCTCCTCCACCGCGCGCTCGCGGCGCCCCGCCTCGTCCTCGAAGCGGGCGATCATCTCGCGCACCCAGGTGTCGAACTCGTCGGGCACCTGGTCCAGCAGCGCGTCGAGCGGCTTGCCGCCCGCGGCCTCGATCTCGGCGACCGTGCAATTGAGGCCCTGCGCGAGCTGCTTGACGGGCAGGCCGGCGAACCGCTGGATGCCGTGGGCACGCCAGATGTCCCGCTCGGTGACCTTGGTGAGCACCCGGTGGAGCCGGACGTACTCGGACAGCTTGGCCTTCGCCCGTACGCCGGAGGCGAAGCGCAGGACGAAGCCCTCCGCGTCGATGCCGGTCGCCGCGGCGCCGCCGGGCAGGGTGTTGGAGGCGGTCAGCGCCATCAGCTCGTCGAGGGGCATGGCGGGCCACACCGTGACGATCGAGCCGATGCCCTCCCAGTGGGCGGCGGCTTCCGCGAGCGGGACCTCGACTCCGTCCGTGCCGAAGGCGGCGAGGAGCACGAGGTCGCGCCGGTCGCCGTAGTCGACGACGATGCGGTTGCCCGGGTAGAGGATCTCGGCGAGGTAGGTGACCCCCGGGCGCAGCGCCGAGGTGTCCTTGCCGTCGAGCCGGCGCTGGGCCCAGGTGGCCTGTGCGCTGATGAAGGATCCCTTGGAGGCGACGTGCCAGCGGCCCGCGTAGTGGAAGACCACGCCGAGGCTGCCGTCGACCTTGTCGTACACCTCGAACGGCTCGTCCGGCAGGGCGGGCGCGTAGGGCCGCCCCGACTCGTGCTCGCCGACGTTGAAGAACTTCGGCAGCGGCAGCGCGATGATCGCGCCGGTGGTGTCGTCGGCGACGAGCCCGCGGCAGCGCGTGGTGACCTGGTTCCAGACGTGTTCGTACTGCGCCGTCCGCGTGTAGGTGTAGATGGACAGCGGCAGTTCGGGGTGCGTCTTGCGGGTCACGTGGCTGGCCTCGATCGCGTGGTCGAGCGCCTGGGCGGGCAGCAGGTCGTGCAGAGTCAGGGTCTCCTGGCTCATGGGTTCCTCCCGGTTTGAGATGCGTCATTCTGACGCGCGGGAGGTTCTGCCCGGTACTTAATTATGCCTGGTCACGCCCGCGCCCAGGCGGTTGATGTCGGCGGGCCTCAGGATGTGCCCCGGGACCTCGGTACCGGGCGTGGCGACGGCGATCATCGCGCGGCCCACCTCCTCGGAGGTGCTGACGAGGTTCGGCGCGACCCGGCGGAGCAGCCGGATCAGCGGCGCGGTGACCGCGTACAGGGTGCGGTAGAGCCGGGTCTTGGAGGGCACCCCGCGCACCGGCTGGACGATGCCGGGGCGGAACATGTAGGCGCGGAAGGGCAGTTCCATCAGGGCGTTCTCGGTCCTGCCCTTGACCCGGGCCCACATCAGCCGGCCGCGCTCGGTGCCGTCCGTTCCCTCTCCCGAGACGTAGACGAAGGTCATCCCGGGGTTGGCGGCGGCCAGCGGCCGGGCCACGGCGAGCGTCAGGTCGTAGGTGACCCGCCGGTACGCCTCTTCCTTCAGGCCGACGGAGGAGACGCCGAGGCAGAAGAAGCAGGCGTCGTAGCCGGCCGGGTCGACGCCGGCGGCGGCGAGGTCCGAGGGATCGTCCTGGACGCGCTCGCGGAGCTTGGGGTGGCTGACGCCGAGCGGGCTGCGGCCGATGGCGAGCACCTTCTCGACGGAGTCGTCTCGCAGGCACTCGCGCAGGACGCCGCGGCCGATCATTCCGGTCGCGCCGAACAGGATGACGTTCACGGCACCAGCGTAGGACTCCGTCAGTGCGAGATGCAGAGTTCGTTGCCCTCGGGGTCGGTGAGTGTCGTCCACGCGGAGGGGCCCTGGCGGCCTTCGTGGAGGCGCTTGGCGCCCTTGGCGACGAGGCGTTCCACGACGGCCTGCGGATCGTCGTCGCCGGTACGCACGTCGAGGTGCACCCGGTTCTTGACCGTCTTGGCCTCGGGCACGAACTGGAAGAGCATCCGCGGCGCCCGCTCCAGCCCCTCCGGGTGCCGGATCCCGGCTCCGGCCTTCCAGACGAGGGTGCCGCGGTGGGTGGTGGTGTCCTCCATGCTCGCGTGGCCCGCGGCGACCACGCCGCGGATGAACTCCTCGTCGCTCCGCTCCACTTCCCACCCGAGGGCGTCGGCCCACCAGTCGGCCAGCGTGTGCGGATCGGCGGAATCGATGGTCACCTGAAACGTGTATGCCATTCCCGAACCCTACCTTCGATCGTTCACATGTTCGAGTCGACGGCGAGAGGTGATCATGGCGACGCAGGTCAGGACGCAGGCGCCGACCGCGATCCAGAGGAGCACCTCGCCCAGCGGGAACAGCCATGCGATGCCCGCGGGTTCCGCCACGGAGAGGCAGGCGGTGGCCGTCATGCCGAGCGGGAAGACGGTGGACCAGCGCCGGATGTCGTAGCGGTGCCGGGGATGGCGCAGTTCGGCGGCGAGGAGGACCACGTACCAGACCAGGGACAGCGCGAGCAGGATCAGGGTGACCGTGCGCAGGGCCGTGTGCGCGGCGCCGGTCCACACGGACGACGCGGTGAGTTTGGAGCCGGCGAGGGCGGAGATGGACAGCGCCCCGCCCGCCACCCAGTGGTCGCCCGCACCGCTCGACACCTCGCGCAGGTCGAAGCGGAGCAGGGCCGCCCCGTAGAGCAGCAGCCCGAGGAGGAAGAGGGCGAGCGCGGCCTGGGCAAGCCATGCGAGGCCTCCCGCGGCGGCGAGGGTCGCGGCCAGGACGGCGAGCCCCTGGGTGGCCACGCAGACGAGGAACCCCGCGCCCGGCATACGGCGGTGCCAGTGCCGCAGGACGTGCAGCAGCAGCCCCGGCCACAGTACGGCGGCCAGGACGAGCAGGGCCGCGGCGGTGGTCTGCAGGCCGAGCAGGGAGATCCGGGTGCCGAGCACGGTGGTGGCGGCCACGGCGGTGAGGGCGGCCGGGGTGTCGGCCTCCGCGCGGAACCGCCGGCGGTCGCCCAGCAGGCGGGCCGTGAAGTCGGCGGCCAGGACGAGCCACAGCGCGGCCGCGATGACCAGCGCCGCGAGCGACAGCGCCTCGTGGCCGGTCAGGTGCAGGCCGACGGAGAGGATGCCGGTGGCCATGACGGCGGCCCCCGCCGCGGGCGGGAGTCCGGCCCACCAGCCACGGTCGGGGAAAGGGCTCACCCCTCCAGCGGACCCCACCCGCGGCCGGGCCGCCACTTCGGCCGATCCGGCCGATTCGGCCGAACGGACCGCTCAAACCCTTTGCGCGGATGATCAACAGACCCTGCGCGCGATGCACACACCCGCTCGCGGGCCGCCCCTAGGCTCGTACCGGGACGAGGGCCGCCGGTCCGTCACAGGGGTACGGATCGGATGGTTCCGCGGATCGACGCGCTGCCGCGGCGGCGGCCACGAGATCCGCACGCGTCGCGAGCGCGGACGGGCCGCCACGGGGATCGGGTATCACCGTGGCACCCGGCCGCGCTCGCCGGTTTCCGGTGGCCATTTCCCTGCGTACGACGCCCTCTGCGGCTATAGCCTGACCGGATGGACGATCTTGACGGAGTGGAGATCATCGCCTTCCCGGACGGCGAGGCGTTCGAGAACTGGCTCGCCGTGCACCACGAGCGCCGCGAGGGCGTGTGGATCAAGGTGGCGAAGAAGAAGTCCGGCATCCCGACGGTCACCGACGGCGAACTGGTCGACATCGGGCTGTGCTACGGCTGGATCTCCGGGCAGCGCCGCTCGCTCGACGAGCGGTACTACCTCCAGAAGTACGTGCCGCGCCGGCCCCGGAGCCTGTGGTCGCGGGTCAACGTCGACAAGGTCGCGGCGCTGACGGCGTCGGGGCGGATGCGCGAACCGGGACTGGCCGAGGTGCGCAGGGCCCAGGCGGACGGCCGGTGGACGGCGGCCTACGAGTCCCAGAGGACGGCGGCCGTACCGCCCGACCTCGCGGCGGGGCTCGACGCCCGTCCGGAGGCGAAGCGGGCGTTCGAGGCGCTCGACAGGAGCGGGCGCTACCAGGTGATCCTGCCGCTGCTCCAGGCCCTCGCGGCGGATACCCGCCAGGCCCGCCTCGACCGGGCCCTGCGCCGGCTGGAGGCCGGCGAAGGCCCGGGATGAGCCGCGGAGGGGAGCGGAGCGGGCTCAGGGCCGGCCGAGCCGCGTGTAGAGCCCGATGATCGTGTCCTTGTCGGCGATCAGCGGGAGCGTGTCGAAGTAGAGCTCCCACTCGCCCCGGGGGCCGAACCGCTCGACGATGCCGAAGGGGACGTCGACTCCCTTGTCGCTGCTGACCGTGCCGTGCCACTCGACGTAGGTGGTGGCCTCCCCGAAGGCGACCTGGCCCGACTTCAGCTTGACGTCCGCCTGCCGGAAGAACCTCTGGAGGTAGGCCGTCCTGCCCGCCTCGGTGGTCAGGGGGCGGTCCAGGCCCGGACCGGTCAGTCGGGCGCCGCCCATCCGGCCGGCCAGGGCCGACACGTCCTCGCCGTTCCAGGCCGCGAGCCGCGCCGCGATCTCCTCCGGTCGGAAGCGCTCCGGTGCCCGGCGGCCCGCGTCCCCGGGGCCGGCCTTGGCATCGGTCTCGGCGACGCCTTCGAAGAGGGGGCGCAGCTCCGGGGCGATGGGCGCGAAGAGTACGTAGCGGTCGTAGTAGCGGCGGGCCTGGATGGTCTTGCCGTCGTCGGAGAGCACGTTGCGGGCGATCTGGGGGTAGCTCACCTTGTGGCCCTTGACGGTGACCTCGTTGCGCTGGCCGAACATCATCACCGCGCCGTCGGCCACCACGTCGGTTCCCGTGTACCGGAGGTCGGGGGCGAGTGCGAGCGAGCGGGTGATCGAGGTGCCGATCGCCGTGCGGCCGCGCTGCACGGGGCCGCCGGCCTCCCAGAGGGTCGCGTCCTCGTCGAATATGTCGAGGTAGGCCTGGACCCTCGGGTGGGTCGGCTCGCCCGGCTGCGGCGGGGTTCCGGTGGGGATCTCGCCGAAGGCGATCTGCCGCTTGATGAACGCGCAGGCGTTCGGGGTGATCCGGCCTTCCAGGCGCTCGACCTTGTCCCGGACCTCCGCACAGGCGCTCTGCCGCGAACGCGCGGCGTCCCACGTCGGGTCGGCGGCGGCCGTCACCGTACCGAGGGACAGTCCTGCGGCGACCACGGCTACCGCCGCCGTGAGGCGACCGCCACGGCCCTTCACGCCACGCGTCCGCTCCGTCCGCGCCTGCCCCTGCGTCTGCCGCACAGCCGTCATTCCGGCACTCTCCCCTGGTCGCCCGTGTGTCCGCGCCCTCGCCCGGACCGGGTGGAACCAACCCTGCCGGGCGGCCCGAGGAAGATCGATTACCTGTGGGGTAATGCCGGCGCGAGGGGTGGAAGCCGTCAGGCCCGGCTTCCCCGTGGGGAAGCCGGGCCTGACGTGAGGGGTCGGCGAGGTCAGCCGGTCAGGAGCGCGAACCGTCGGCCTTGTCGTCCTTCTGCGCGGCCTTCGCCGCCTTCTCGGCGTGCAACTCCTTGATGCGGACCGTTTCCTTGCGGACCTCGGCCTGCGTGGCGCGCTCGCGCTGCAGCCACTCGGGAGACTCCTGCTTCAGCTCCTCGATCTGCTCGGTGGTCAGGGGCTCGGTGACCCCGCCGCGGGCGAGGCCCGCGATGGACACGCCGAGCTTGGCCGCGACCACCGGGCGCGGGTGCGGGCCGTTGCGCCGCAGATCCTGAAGCCACTGGGGCGGGTCGGCCTGCAGCGCACTCAATTCACTGCGCGAGACGACACCCTCCCGGAACTCTGCGGGGGTGGCCTCGAGGTACACGCCCAGCTTCTTCGCCGCGGTCGCGGGCTTCATCGTCTGGGTGTTCTGGTGCGACGTCATGGTGTCAAGGGTATCGAGCGTGTGCGCTACCTCCGACCACGACCGGTTAACCTGGCGGGGTGACAGGCTCGGAAGTACCCCATTCGTTCCGTCTCGCCTATGTACCGGGCGTGACCCCCACCAAGTGGGTACGGATCTGGAACGAGCGGCTGCCCGACGTCCCGCTGGCCCTCGTCCAGGTGTCCCCTGCCGAGTCGTTCGGCGCGCTGCGCGGAGGCGACGCCGACGCGGGTCTCGTCCGGCTGCCGGTCGACCGTACGGATCTCAGCGC
The DNA here is from genome assembly GCF_044762985.1 of Streptomyces sp. NPDC096339. Lineage (NCBI taxonomy): Bacteria > Bacillati > Actinomycetota > Actinomycetes > Kitasatosporales > Streptomycetaceae > Streptomyces > Streptomyces sp. NPDC096339. Next base: position 11,158 of record NZ_JBIWFI010000007.1, read on the forward strand.
CATCCCCCTCTACACCGAGACCACCGTGGTCGTGATCCCCAAGGACCACCTCGTGGCGGCCGTCGAGGAGATCACCACCGCGGACCTCTCCGACGAGATCGTGCTGCACCCCCTCGACGACACCCTCGACTGGGAGAAGCTGCCGGGCCGGCCCGCGTTCGAGCGCCCGGAAACGACGGCGGACGCGATCGAGCTGGTGGCGGCGGGCATCGGCGTACTCGTCGTCCCGCAGTCCCTGGCCCGCCTGCACCACCGCAAGGACCTCACGTACCGGCCCGTCACGGACGCGCCCGAGTCGCGGGTCGCGCTGTCGTGGCGGCAGGAGGACACCACGCCCGATCTGGTCGAGGAGTTCATCGGCATCGTCCGCGGCCGTACGGTCAACAGCACGCGCGGTCGCGGCGGCCCGACGCCGCCCCAGCCGAAGGCCAAGCGCGCCGAAGCGGGCGGGGCGGCGAAGCGGAAGCCCGCGGCGGCCGGGAAGTCCGGCGGCAGGACGGGCGGCAAGGCGGGCGGCAAGAACCCGCGCGGCGGCGCCGGCGGCGCCAAGGGTGCCAAGTCGACCCCCAAGCGCGGGAAGCCGCGCAGCCGCTAGAAGGGACACCGGGCGCGCCGTCCGGGATCCCGCGGGGCGACAAGGGGCGGTCCCGACGGCCTCGCGTGGCGGATCCGCGGGGCCCGGCGGTGTATGCAGGTGGGATGGATCTTCGACCGCCGGGCACGCCTCGGCAACGGTCCGAGCGCGTGCGCCACGCACAGCTCGCGGTTCCGTTCGCGCTGATCGCCGCCGTGACCGTGGTCGACATCCTGGCTCCGCCCGATGTCCACCTCGGTCCGTTCCTGGTCGCCGCCCCCGCGCTGACGGCGTCGTTCCGCGGCCCGCGGATAACGGCGTTCGTCGGCCTGCTCGCCGTGATCGCGCAGGTGGTGGTCTCGGCGGTGCGCACCACCCTCACCGACCTGAACCACACCTTCCAGACCATCGCCCTGATCATGATCTCGGTGTTCGTGACCCTCTTCGCCTACCTGCGCGAGGAGCACGAGAAGGAACTGATGCAGCTGCGCTCGGTGGCCGAGACCGCCCAGCAGGTGGTCCTGCGGCCGCTGCGCGACCGGATCGGTCCGCTCCGCGTCGCCTCCGTCTACCTGGCCGCCGCCGCGGAGGCCCGGATCGGCGGCGACCTGTACGCCGCCGCCCGCACGGCCACGAGCACGCGGCTGATCATCGGAGACGTGCGCGGCAAGGGCCTGGACGCGGTCGGGGAGGCCGCACTGGTCCTCGGCGCCTTCCGGGCGGCCGCGCACCAGGAGGCCGATCTGCGGCGGCTCGTGGACTACCTGGAAGGGGCGGTCGCCCCGGACCTGTACGACAGCACGGCCCTGGACGACGAGGACGAGGGCGCGGGTCCGAGGGCCGGCGAGGACGAGGGCTTCACCACGGCGGCCGTCCTGGACATCCCGGACGACGAGCCGGTACTGCACCTCGTCAGCTGCGGCCATCCGCCGCCGCTGCTCCTGCTGCGCGAGGGCCGGGCCGTTCCCCTCGAAGTGGCCCGGCCCTCCCCGCCCCTGGGCCTCGCCGGGCTCGTGGACGGCCCGGTCGCCGCGCAGACCTTCGCCTTCGAGGCCGGTGACGTCCTGCTCCTGTACACGGACGGCGTGCTGGAGGCGCGCGACCGGGCCGGGGACTTCTACCCCCTCACCGAGCGCGTGGCCGGCTGGAGCGGCCTCCCGCCCCAGGCCGTCCTGGACCACCTCTGCGCCGACCTGCTGGCCCACGTGGTCGGCAGCACCCTCGGCGACGACGCCGCGATGGTGGCGATCGAGCGGCTCGACCGGCCCCGGCGTCCGTAGCGTTTGCCAGAATCGGATCATGCTGAGCATCGGAACGATCGTCATGGGTGCCCAAGACGTGCGGCGCGCCGTGGAATTCTGGGGCCGGGCGCTGGGGTACGTACCGCGCGACGGCGAGGTGGACGAGCGCTGGACCGTCCTGGTCCCCGCCGACGGGGGCGGGCCGGACCTGGCGCTCGGGCGGAGCGTGACGCCCGTACAGGAGCGGCCGCGCGTCCACCTCGACCTGTACGCGGCGGACGCGGCGGAGCAAGCGGCCGAGGTGAAGCGGCTGGTGGAGCTGGGGGCCTCGCACGTGGACTGGGACTCCTACCCGGAGGACCCCGACTTCGTGGTGCTCGCCGACCCCGAGGGGAACCGGTTCTGCGTCATCGACGCCACGCACGGCTGAGCGGGCTCCCGGGCCAGGCCGGACGGTCGCCCGGAGTCCGGAGTCCGGAGATCAGCTCCTTGCAGCCGGCGCCGGTCCCTTGACGGTCGGATCCGTACGGGGGTCGGGCCCCTCGGCGACCAGGTCCGCGACCGGTCCGGCGGCGGGCGGCGCGCCGCGGAGCCTCAACCGGAATCCGGAGCCGTCCGCGGAGGGGGCCTGCGGTCCGGGCCCGGCCGTGCATTCGAGGCGGGGGAACCATCGGCCCTCGCGCGCGAGCGCCTCGCAGGCGGCCGCCAGGAACGCGGAGGGTACCGCGCGCCGATGCCGTGGCGGGTGGCGCACGAGTCGGTGAACCGCTCCGCGTGCAGGCGCAGACCCCGTACCCGGCCCCCGTCCACGAGCCACGAGTCGGCGACGCGCAGCACCCGGCGTCCGTGGCCGAGGTCCTCCGGTGCCGGCACCGGTCGCCGTTCGTACGGGAAGCAGGCCGGCGGGGTCGGATCCGGTCGCGGGCCGGCCGCGGAGTCGGACGCCTCCGCCAGGCGCCGCCGGCCACCAGCGCGAACTCCTAGTCGATCAGCGGAGCCGACGCGATCCCCCGGCCGGCGGGACCTCGGCGTGGAGATGACCAGATCGTGTTCGCCCGCTCCGAGGCCCGCGAGCAGGTCTTCCGCCAGGCCGAGCCCAACCCTCGACCAGAGCCCGTCGCGCAGCGGGTCCGCCGGCGCCGGGAGAACCCGCGCCGAGATGATCCCCGCGGGCCCCGCGAGGCGCGGCGGACGGTCACCGATTCCCTCGGACCGAAGGCTGCGGTCGATTACCGCTTTCAGGCCGTCGAGGGGCCTGGACGCCTGCTGGACGAGATCGCGGGCGACATCGGTCGGGACCACTCCTTGTGGTGTCCGCAGGAATGGCGACTGCCCCAGGATTCTTCTCCGGATTCCGTACGTGCCCGGTCACGGCGGGCCGGAAGATTCCCCATTCATGGGCCGCCTTGGTGAAGGATCCCGCACGGTAAACGGCCGGCCAGGTACGCAAGAACGTCAGGTCCACCGGCAGCATCAGCGTGTGACGGCTGCACGCAAGGCAGTTCTAAAGGCCCGCCAGCATGTCGAGATCCGCACCCACCGGCAACCCAAACAACGAAATCCCTAGGTAACACAGGGTCAACTCAACGGAATCCCTTGACGGTTACCAAGTGGCCGGGCATGATCCTTCTCATGGCCGACCCGCACGGACCGGCCGCCTCCACCGGGCACGGCGACCGACGGGCCGTCGAGCAGCTGCCCGGAGGAGAAAGCCGTCGGCCGTTCTCAGGATTCACCGCGGGCCGACGAGGAACGCTTGTCGACCGACCGGTCCGTTCAAAGAAGACGACGCACGATTTTCGGTGCGCATACCGCGCATACACCGCGGGCTACTCCCCTGAAGCCCCGGACCAAGACCTACTGCCGAGGTATCGATGACTGCGGACTATTCAAAGACCGCCTACGACCATCTGTGGATGCATTTCACCCGGATGTCCACGTACGAGAACAGCCCCGTACCGACCATCGTGCGCGGTGAAGGCACGTACATCTACGACAGCAACGGCAAGAAGTACCTGGACGGGCTCGCGGGCCTGTTCACCGTCCAGGCAGGCCACGGCCGCGAGGAACTGGCCGAGGCCGCCGCCAAGCAGGCCCGGGAGCTGGCCTTCTTCCCGGTGTGGAGCTACGCCCACCCGAAGGCCGTCGAGCTGGCCGAGCGCCTCGCGCACTACGCACCGGGCGACCTGAACAAGGTGTTCTTCTCGACCGGCGGCGGCGAGGCCGTCGAGACCGCCTGGAAGCTGGCCAAGCAGTACTTCAAGCTGACCGGCAAGCCGACCAAGCACAAGGTCATATCCCGGGCGATCGCCTACCACGGCACCCCGCAGGGCGCCCTGTCGATCACCGGCCTGCCGAACTACCGGATTCCGTTCGAGCCGCTGGTTCCGGGCACGTTCAAGGCCCCCAACACCAACATCTACCGCGCCCCGTCCTTCCTGGCGGACGCGAACGGCCGGGTGGACCCCGAGGTGTTCGGCCGCTGGGCCGCGGACGAGATCGAGACCGCGATCCTCAACGAGGGCGCCGACACCGTCGCCGCCGTGTTCGTCGAGCCGGTGCAGAACGCGGGCGGCTGCTTCACCCCGCCGCCCGGCTACTTCCAGCGGGTCCGGGAGATCTGCGACCGCCACGACGTGCTGCTGGTCTCCGACGAGGTCATCTGCTCATTCGGCCGTCTCGGCACCATGTTCGGCGCCGACAAGTTCGGCTACGTCCCCGACATGATCACCTGCGCCAAGGGCATGTCCTCCGGCTACTCCCCCATCGGTGCGACGATCATCTCCGACCGGATCGCGGAGCCGTTCTACAAGGGCGAGGCCGTCTTCCCGCACGGCTACACCTTCGGCGGCCACCCGGTCTCGGCGGCGGTCGCGCTGACCAACCTCGACATCTTCGAGCGCGAGGGCCTCAACCAGCACGTCCTGGACAACGAGGCGAACTTCCGCAAGACGCTGGAGAAGCTGCACGACCTGCCGATCGTCGGCGACGTCCGCGGCAACGGGTACTTCTTCGGTGTCGAGCTCGTGACGGACAAGGCGAGCAAGACCACGTTCACCGACGAGCAGTGCGAGCGCGTGCTCTACGGGTACCTGTCCAAGGCGCTCTACGAGAACGGGCTTTACTGCCGGGCGGACGACCGCGGCGACCCGGTCGTCCAGTTCTCGCCGCCGCTGATCGCGGACCAGGGAACCTTCGACGAGATCGAGCAGATCATGCGCCACTGCCTCACCGAGGCGTGGAGCAAGATCTGACCGGTCCGGGCGGACCCCGGTGCGCTCCGGGCCGTCGAGTCCCCACGGGCGCACCGGCCGGGGCCAAGTTGGGCCGGTCGCCGTACCCCTGTCGTCACTGATGACGAATGCCTGAGGCGACCGCACCACCGGAAATGGGCGGGCGGGGAGCAGTTGATGCCGCGATGTGGCGCCGGCCGGTGTGGTCGCGTTGCTCGGTACCGGTCTCGCTGTGGATGAAGAGCGCGTCGTTCAGACGTCCACCAGGAAACTCCCGCGGGTGTCAGGGGCTGTCCCGCTCGACCAGCAAGCCGTCAGGGCCCATTGTGTAGATCCGTGGCGGCCCCATCGCTTCGATGGCCCTCCGTCGTGCCGCTTCCTTTTCGGCGGGGTGGGGATCCTGAGGGTCCCGTACACGGAAGCCGTGGAGTTCGATGTTGTCCGCGTCAACGTCGTCGGGTTCTGGATACCCCTCCTGAATGAAGCCGCAGAGCGCGCGCAGGGCGTCTTCGCCGAGCTCCAGAGGGTGGAAGGGCAAGGCGTACGGTTCCTCTTCCTCACCCGGCCAAGGAATGACGTCCGCCGGACGGTCCCCAGCCCAGTAGGGAAGTTCAAAGGGGAGCGGTTCCCCGATGTTCTCCATGATCCCGCTGTCCGGCGACAGACTCAGGGACCGGATGAGCTGTCCGTCCTCCCATACGGCGAATGCCAGCCAGTCGACGACACTGTGCATGGCGTGCAGGACCAACCGTCGGCCGGCACTCGCCGCCACAAGGTGCTCGGGAAGCCGTGACGGCAAATCGATCATCACGCGCCGATCGCAGACGATCTCCACACCCGACCAGCTAGCCGCATAGGTCGTTCCGTCGGGGGGATGGACACCGTCCCCCAGGACCGAACGCTCACCCTCTTCGATCTCACAGCCCGGATACAGGCGGCGCATCATGAGGGACGTCGGCTCCAAGTCCGCCGCACCCACCTGGCGCAGCAGGCCCGGCACATCGCCGTCGGCATACACGAGCAGACCGGTCTTGGCTCCCAAGGTTCCTCCCCAAAGCGCAACGCTCAGTCGTGGCTGCACCGTATCCCCCGGCTCTGACAGCAACAGATCAGCGGTCAGTCGCGCCCTTCCCGTGCCCGTTCGGCCGGGAGCAGCGGAGAACAATGGTCGCCGGCAGACAAGCTCAAGGCTGATCAGGGGGATTGCTCGGCCTTCGCCACACGATGGAGGTCTTCGCTGCTGACAGGCTCCGCGTAATCGAGCATGTACTCAAGCAGCCCCCTGCGGGGTGAGCCGCTCTCAAGCTCCTCGACCTCGACGTAGGTGACACCGTCTCTGGTGAACACTCCCGTCACACGGAAGTCGAAGTTGTGCTGTGGGTAACCCGGGTAGCGCCGGGCCCAGACAGAACCGATCCGTGGTTGGCCGAAGGGGCTAGACACCGGTCCGTCCGTCGACGAGCTCTCGCACGATGTCGAGATGCCCGTTGTGTCGGGAGACCTCTTCGATGAGGTGGAGGATCACCCAGCGGAGGTCCACGTGGCGGCCGTCGCTGATAGGACGCTTGGCCCTTGAGTCCAGACCGTGGTCGGATAGCAGGCGACGGTAGCGGTCGCTCTGCTCGTCGTATTCGCCGAGCAGCTGGGGCAATGGGATGTCGACCGCTGTCCGCATCTCGGGGTCGGGGTCGTCGTCGCTCGCCTGCGTGAGCGGACCTGCGGGTTCCTCCCCCAGGAACATCACTTGGACCCAGTGGTACTCGACCCACCGTAGATGGCTGATCAGCCCGCACAGGGTCATCAGCGGTGAGTTCGGAAGCGGGGCTCTGCGGGCGTCTTCCGCGGACACGCCCTCGCACTTGGCTCGCGCCGTGTCACGGGCGTAGTCCAGGAAGGTGATCAGCTGCGTGCGCTCGTCCCAGGTGGGAGGCGTATCGGTTCGTTGCGTCATCGCGGGGAGTTTCTCGCAGGTCGGAGAGGCAGTCGAATGATTTATGAACGGGACCCGTGGAGTACTGCCTCGTCCACCTTGGGTACGGCGACCGCGGCAGGATCCGCCGGACAGCCCCCGGGCCAGGTGGTCGTTCATTCGCTGCCGGTCTTGCCGGTTGCTCGGCAACTGCTCGTACCATGCGACTCCGCGCACGTTGCATGCGATGCACAGCAGTCCTCGAACGCACTCGCCGCATGTCCATCCCCGGGGAGCGCAGCGGTTGTGGTCGTGGTCGATGTGCCGGTACGAGCGGCCTTCGCTCCCCCTCAGGCCGTATGTGGAGTCATGTGCGGGGCTACGCAGCGTGGCTCATGTCGGCTACGCGGCCCGAGGGGTGGCCGGAGGCAGGAGCGGCTCGTGACGGTGCCGGATGAGGTAGCGGTAGCGGTCCTCGCGGCGCAGCTCGGCTGAGCCCCATTCGATCCGCATCACGCCCCGTTCCATGGAGCAGGCATACGCCACGGTGATCAGGCGGAGGTCGGGTGGCAGGAGGGCCACATCCGGGTGCACGTGTTCTTCATCGAGCTCGTCCATGCCGAGGTCGAATGCCTGCTGCATCGGTTCCGGGCCATGGCGGCGGATCAGGTCGGCCCGGAAGCCGACGGCCTTCCGCAGTCGTGCCTCGGTGACCGGCACGTCTTTCTTGGCATAGCGGATCGGGTAGATCGCGTTGCTGCCGATGAGCATCACAGTGCGGCCCTGTAGTCGACGCGAGGTCACACCTTCGAACCGTGCCGGCCTTGGACACCGACAGCGCCGGGTGGTTGCGGGGAAGCGTCGCAGCTTGGGCCGGATGGGTGATGGGGTGAGGGTCGGGCAGCAACGGATCGCGGCGAGGGGTCGGGGAGCCGAACGGGGAGCCACACACGCCAACACCCGGTGGACCCAGGAGGACTTCCACGGGCGCGGCGCAGCCGCTCCGCCGCTCTCCCCGTGCCGTCCGGCATGCGCCACCTGAGCCCCTCCCTATGCCTGCCTTAAGCGGAACCTAAGCCTCGAAGGCGCCGCCCCCAAACGAACGAATGTCCGTTTCGGGGCGGCTAGCGTGCTGCCGCATCCCCAACTCCCCGGTAACACGAAGGCAGGCACGCGATGGGCAGCACAATCGGGCACCGGCGCAGGACGAGTCGTACGGCGAGGATCACGGGAGCCGTGCTCACGGCGGCGGTGATCGGCGGCGCGGCGTTCGCGTTCACCGGAACCGCGCAGGCCAGTTCCGTCGGCGCCGTGTACACGAAGTCCAGCTCGTGGAGCGGCGGTTACACCGGCCAGTACGTCATCACCAACAACACCGGTCAGACGCAGACGGATTGGACGCTCCAGTTCGACCTGCCGGCCGGCACGAAGATCGACTCCCTCTGGAACGGCACCCACACGGTCGAGGGACGGCGCGTCACCGTGAAGCCCGCGAGCTGGAACCGGGAACTGGCGGCGGGCGCCTCGGTCACCGTCGGCTTCGTCGCGAGCGGCGGCGCCGGCGCCCCGGGCGACCCGACCCGCTGCCTGATCAACGGCCTGAAGTGCTCGGTGGACCAGGGCGCGACGGCCCAGCCCAGCGGACGCCCCACCGCCCGCCCCACCGCCACCTCGGCACCCACCGCGCCCGCGCCGACCACGTCCTCCGCGCCGACGAAGACCGCGGCCCCCTCCCCCACGGCGCCCACCACCCCTCCGCCCACCACCGGCGGCGGAGCCCCCGGAACCGGAGCACGCTTCGCCCCGTACGTGGATACCTCGCTCTACCCCTCGTACGACCTCCTTGACACGGCGGCGAAAACGGGCGTGAAGGAGTTCCACCTCGCCTTCATCACCTCCGGCGGCGGCTGCGCACCGCTGTGGGGCGGGGTCACCGACCTCGCGAGCGACCGGGTGGCCTCCCAGATCGGCGCGCTGCGCGCGAAGGGCGGCGACGTACGGGTCTCCTTCGGCGGGGCCGCCGGGCACGAACTGGCCCTGAACTGCGGCACCGTGGACGAACTGGCCGCCGCGTACGGGAAGGTCGTCGACCAGTACCGGCTCACGAAGGTCGACTTCGACATCGAGGGCGCGGCCCTGCCGGACACGGCGGCCAACGCCCGCCGCGCCCAGGCCATCGCCCGCCTGCAGAAGTCCCACCCGGGCCTGGACGTGGCATTCACCCTCCCGGTGATGCCCGAGGGCCTGACCCAGCCGGGTGTGGCGCTGCTGGCCGACGCGAAGAAGAACGGTGTACGCGTCGACGCCGTGAACATCATGGCGATGGACTACGGGCCGGCGTACGGCGGCGACATGGGCCAGTACGCCATCCAGGCCGCGACCGCGACGCAGGCGCAGCTCAAGGGCGTCCTCGGTCTGTCGGAGGCGGCCGCGTGGAAGGCCGTGGCCGTCACCCCGATGATCGGGGTGAACGACGTCGCGAGCGAGGTCTTCACCGTCGCGGACGCGACGCAGCTGGTGGACTTCGCCGCGTCGAAGGGCATCGGCCGCCTGGCCATGTGGTCCGCGACCCGCGACAAGCAGTGCGCGTCGGGCGCGGTGTCGTACGCGGACGCCACGTGCAGCTCGATCCTCCAGCAGCCCCTGGCCTTCACGAAGGCCTTCGCGGCCCTCAAGTAGCCCCCACGGGCACGGAACCGCCACCCCGCCACCGGCCGAACCGGGCCCTTGACCTCCCGGTTCGGCCGTCCGCCGCGGCCGGACGGCGACGCTCGCCGTCTCTCGTTGGGGCAGGGTGAACCGGCCGGCGGCGAGCCCGGAGCCCCGCAGCACCGTGAGATCGGGCGAACGCCCGGGTCACGCCCTGTGGAGGAGCTGCCGAATCGGCCGAGCGGGCGGGTGCGGGTCGGCCGAAATGCCGATGGGCGGCAGGGGTGGGGGGTGGGAAGCTGATCCAGGGGGCCGGTTTCCGATTTCAACCGATTCCTCGCCGGACAGGAGCTGCACCCGTGCTCGTCCTCGACTCCTCCCGTGCGGACACCGCACGAGCCCGCCGCGCCGCCGCCCTGTACCTGCGGGCCAGGTGCCCGTGGGTCGATGCCGACGACGTGCTGCTCGTCGTCAGCGAGCTGCTCGGGAACGCGGTGCGGCACACCGACGACGGCCGGTGGCGGCTGCGGATGAGCTGCCCGTCCGGTTCACTCGTCGTCGAGGTGTACGACCACAGCAGCGCCCGCCCCGTTCCGCGGGCGGGAGACCCCGACAACGGCGGCGGCTTCGGGTGGGGCATCGCCGAGCAGCTGACCACCTCGCTGACCGTGCGGCCCCATGGCGTCGGCAAGTCCGTGCAGGCGGTCTGGTGCGCCGCGGCAGCGGAGGTGGGCGGCGAACCGGTGCGGTCAACGCCCCTTCTCGCGGCATGACTTGGCGGTCCCGCGCCGCCGCCGGGACCACATGCTGAGAGGATCCCGACCTCATCCGGCCCACAGCGAACGGTTTGCGCCATTGTGGCCGGTAGATCAACTGAACTCGGTAAAAAGCGGGTTACGGTCCCGCCATGTCTTCGAACATACGACCTGTCGCCACGCCCGCCCCCGCCTCCGCCCCCAGCCGCCGCACCCTGCTGCGCACCGCCATGGCGGGCACGGCGGTCGCCGGTGCGGGCCTGGCCTTCGGTACGGCTTCCCCCGCCTCCGCCGCCTCCGCCGCCTCGCGGGAGGCCGAGAGCACCGAGCGGATCACCACCCCCGCGCAGGCGCTGCGCCGGCTCGCGGCGGGCAACGAGCGGTGGCGCACGCTGCGCCAGGAACACCCGCACGAGTCCGCGTACTTGCGGCGCCGGCTCGTCGACGGCCAGCAGCCGTTCGCGATCGTGCTCGGCTGCGTCGATTCCCGGGTGCCGCCGGAGCTGGTCTTCGACCAGGGGCTGGGCGACCTGCTGACCGTGCGGTCGGCGGGCGAGGTACTGGACGAAGCGGTGCTCGGGAGCATCGCGTACGGCGTCCTGGAACTGCACATACCCCTGATCATGGTCCTGGCCCACCAGTCCTGCGGGGCCGTCGCCGCGGCCGTCCACGCCGACGAGACGGGCGAGCGGCTCCCGGCGCACATCCAGTACCTGGCCGATCAGATACGGCCGTCCATCGACCACAGCCAGACCGGGGCCGCGCGCATCGACGCCACGATCAACGCGAACGTACGGAACGTGCGCAACAAGCTGGCGGCCGAGCCCGACATCGCCGCGAAGGTGGCCTCGGGCCAACTCGCCGTGGTCGCCGCCCGCTACGACCTGCGCGACCAGCGCGTCCGCACCCTCTCCTGATCAACGCGTGCGGCTCGCCCCGGCCATGGCGCGGGCCGGGGCGAGCCGAGTGGTGACGGTGGGCGTCAGACGTTGACGCAGGTGTTGGCCGCGGCCGGGTTGAGCAGGCCGATCACGTTGACGGTGTTGCCGCAGATGTTGATCGGCGCGTGGATCGGGACCTGGATCAGGTTGCCCGACAGGACGCCCGGCGAGCCCACCGCATAGCCCTCGGCGTGGGAGTCGGCCGAGGCCACGGACGCACTGCCGATGACCACGAGACCGGCCGCCAGGGCAAGACCCGCGCTCTTCCACATACGCAACATGTGACATCTCCTCGCAACGACACAGCGGAGCCGGAGCACCGCACGGCCCCGAGCGGGGCCGACCTCCGTTCCTTCGGCAGCCGACGGCCGCGAGCCCCGGCCCGGGCCGCCCGGTTCCCTCGAAGAGGTGGCCGGCCCGCCTCCGTTCGGAGGCATCGGCGCCCGCGCCCGTACGATGTGCGCATGAGTGAGGGCATGCACCTGGCAGGTGCGCGGGATGCGCAGCGGCAGGGTGCCCGGCTGGAGACCGCCGCGTCGGTGCTGGCCCTGCTCTCCGACCGCACCCGGCTGGCGCTGCTCGACGAGCTCGGCAGGGGGGAGGCGGACGTCACCACCCTCACCGAGGCGTGCGGCGCGGCCCGGCCCTCCGTCAGCCAGCACCTCGCGAAGCTCCGACTCGCCGGCCTGGTCACCGCCCGCAAGGACGGGCGGCGCGTCGTGTACGCCCTGCGCCACGGGCATCTGCGGCGGCTGGTGGACGAGGCGCTGAACGTGGCGGACCACCAGCTCGACTCCCTGCCCCCGCACGACTGAGGGCGACTGAGGGTCCGCCGTCCGGGGCCGGCCCGCGGAGAGCCTCCGCCAATACGTGCATAGGTACGCACATGTTGGCTATGATGGGCTCCCCTCCCAGCGACCCGCCGACCGGGAACGGGGCCGCCGATGCTCTCCGTATGGCGCAACCGCACCTACCGCCGCCTGTTCACCGCCCACGCCGTCGCCCTCATCGGCACCGGGCTCGCGACGGTCGCGCTGAGCCTGCTCGCCCACGACCTGGCCGGGGACCGGGCCTCCGCCGTGCTCGGGACCGCGCTGGCGATCAAGATGATCGCCTACGTCGCCATCGCCCCCGTGGCCTGCGCCGTCGCGTGCCGCATCCCGCGCCGGACCCTGCTGGTGGCGACGGACCTGCTCCGCGCCGCGGTCGCGCTGGCCCTGCCGTTCGTGACCGAGATCTGGCAGGTGTACGTCCTGATCTTCGTCCTCCAGTCGGCGTCCGCGGCCTTCACTCCCGCCTTCCAGGCCACCGTCCCCGCCCTCTTCCCCGCCGAGCGCGACTACACCCAAGCCCTGTCGATGATCCGGCTCGCCTACGACCTGGAGAGCCTGTTCAGCCCTGCCCTCGCCGCGGCCCTGCTCACCCTGGTCTCCTACGACTGGCTGTTCGCGGGGACGGTGCTGGGCTTCCTCGCCTCCGCCGCCCTGATCCTGTCCGCCGCCGTTCCCGGTCCCGACCCGGACGACGGCCCGGCCCGGCCGGCAGCCGGATTCCGCGACGGGGCCTCGTACGGCGTCCGCCTGTTCCTGGCCGTCCCCCGGCTGCGGGCCCTGCTCGCCCTGGACCTCGCGGTCGCCGCCGCCGGGGCGATCGTCTTCGTGGACACCGTCGTCCTGGTCCGCGACCACCTCGGCCGGCCGGCGAGCGCCGTCTCCCTGGCCCTGGGCGCGTACGGGGCCGGCTCCATGGTCACGGCGCTGCTCCTGCCCCGCCTCCTGCGCCGCTTCGACGACCGCGCCGTGATGCTCCCGGCCGCCTTCGCCCTCCCCCTGGTACTGGCCGGGGTCGTCGCGCTCACCGCCGTCGCACCCGGCTCCTGGTCCTGGCCCGCGCTACTGGCCGCCTGGGCCGCCGTGGGCGCCGCCTGCTCGGCCGTCCTGACCCCGGGCGGGCGCGTGATCCGCGACTGCACCCCGGACGCCGACCTGCCGGCCGCGTTCGCCGCCCAGTTCTCGCTGTCCCACGGCTGCTGGCTGCTCACCTACCCGCTCGCCGGATGGCTCGCCGCGGGCGCCGGACTCCCCGTCACGGCGGCCGTGCTCGGCGCGGTCTCCCTGGGCGCGGCCACCACCGCACTCCTCATCCGGCCGGCCTCGTCGCCCCTGCCGGCACCGGTGCGGCAGACCGCCTGAACGGTCAGGCGTCGGGGCCGCTCCAGTCGAAGGGGATGTGCTTGCTCGACCGGCCCTCACGGTTCCACTGGAAACCGAAGGCGTCGGCCCGGTCCGCCGTCGCCCGGCCCCAGGTGACGACCTGGCCCGGCCCGGTCTCGGAACCCGGCGCGTTCACCGTCTGGACGCGTGCGCCCTCCGGCGTCGTCGGCCCGGTCAGCGCCACCGCCCCGGCCTCCACCCGGCCCGGGATCGAGGCCCGCCAGCCTCCGAGGTCCGCGTCGACCTCGATCTCGATCGGGGCGAAGTCCATGCCCCGCATCTCGGGTCCGAGCGTGCCCACCAGCTGCGCGGGCCAGCCGCCGGCCTGGCCACCGAAGATCATCTGAAGGGCCGTGCGCTGCGCGTCGTCCGCGCGCTCGTCGAAGAAGACCGCCGCGTACGCGTCGGAGTGCTCACCCCACAGGTTGCCCGTGAAGGAGCCGAGCAGCAGCACGTTGAGCCCGTCGAGCGGCACGTCGCCGTACCTTCCCTCGTTGACGCGCCAGGCGAGCACGCCGTCGCACGCGTCGAAGGTGGGCGGCTGCGCGAAGTTGCAGGGGCAGGGGATGTTGCACCTGCACGTATCGAACCAGTCCCCCGCGACGTGCCATCTCGGAACGGTCGCCGTGGTCGTCTCGGACATGATCCCGCCTCCTCGGGAGGTCCCCCGCACCATTCTCCGCCTCCCGGGGCGGGCGGACCAGGCCGGGCGGGCACCGGCCGCCGTTCTGTGCTGTGCTGGAGGTGTCCTCGCGGGTTCGGGAGGAGTGCCATGCCGCACGTCCGACTGGCGCCGCCGGCCCCCACCGGGCCCGGCGTCCTGCTGCCGAAGCGCGAGCTGGCGGTCGCCTGGATCCTGCTGACCCTGCTCGCCGCACTGGCCTGGGCTCTGACGGTCGCGCAGTCCCGCGAGATGGGTGCGGGCACCGGCACGATGGGCATGGAACTGCCGCCGTTCCTCCTGCTGTGGGTCGTCATGATGGCGGCGATGATGCTGCCCTCGGTGGCACCCGTAGCCCTGACCTGGGTCGCGGCCATCGGCCGTACGTCCGCGGGCCCGGTGCGGGCCCTGCGGACCGCCGGGTTCCTCGTCGGCTACCTGCTCGCGTGGACCGCGTTCGGGCTGGTCGCCTACGGGCTGCTCGCGATGACCGACCGGCTGCTCGACGCCCACCCGGGGGCGGGCCGCTGGATCGGCGCGGGCGCCTTCCTGCTGGCGGCGGTCCAGCAGTTCGGGCCGCTGAAGTCGGTCTGCCTGCGGCACTGCCGCAGCCCCATGTTCCAGCTGCTGCGGTACGCGCGTTTCCGGCCCTGGGCCAAGGACCTGCGCGTGGGCGCGCACCACGGGACGTACTGCGTCGGCTGCTGCTGGGGGCTGATGATCGTCCTGATTCCGCTCGGGGTGATGAACGTGGCCGCCATGGCCGGGCTGGCCGCCGTGATCTTCCTGGAGAAGCTGTGGCGACAGGGCCCGTGGCTCGCCTATGCGGTCGGCGTCGTCTTCCTGGTCCTGGCGGTACTCGCACCGTTCCAGGGCTGGGTGCTCCCGGGCCTCCAGACGTCGGATCCGTCGATGGACATGGACCGGATGCCGGTATGGACACACGGGTGAGAGGAGTGGCGAGATGCCGAACAAGGCAGTGCTGGAGGGTGGACCGGAGGACCTGCCCGAGCGGAGCGTCCCCGTCCCCACCCCCGGCGAAGACCTGAAGATCCCGCACCGCGGCGGCTACGAACACTTCCGCAGCACGTCCCGGACCCAGGACGGCCCCGAGGGCCGGCAACCCGTCTACGAGTGGTGGGAGCGTACGGAAATCGCCGAATGATGTTGACCGATTTGCAGACGGTCATCACGCGAGGAAAACGCTAAGATCACGGCATGGTCACAGCCCGCACCCGCCCCGGCACGTCTTGGGTGCGCGGTGTGCTGCTGGCCGTCCTCACCGCGTTGCTGTTCGCGGCGTTCCACTGCTCCACCTATCCGCACGGCGACGGTGCCGGGCACAACGCCTACACCGCCTCCGCCGGGCACGAGGAGCCCGCCCACACCGAGCACGGTTCGACCTGCGCCGCGCCCGCGCTGACCCCGCAGGCCCAGGCCGGCGCCCAGGGCACGGTGGCCGCGGACCTCGCGCTGCCCGTCGCCGGTGCCGTACCGGCCACGACGACCGGCCCTGCCGCGGCGCCCCGCGCCGAACTCTCTCCGATAGACCGATCCGGCCGCTCCACGCTGACCGGCGTGTGTCGATGGCGCGTATAGGCCGCTCCCGATGAGCGAGCACCTGACGCATCTTCGATTGAGAGCGGAAAAATGCATACATCGATCACCGACCTGTCGCCCGTGACGCCCCCTGCCCGCACGGCCCTGTCCGGGCTCGTCGGCAACACCCCCCTGCTCCACGTCTCGGAGCCCCTCGCCCCGGCGGGGCGCGGCTTCTGGGCGAAGCTGGAGGGATTCAATCCCGGCGGCATCAAGGACCGCCCCGGCCTGCACATGGTCGAACGCGCCCGCGCCCGAGGGGACCTGGCACCGGGAGCCCGGATCATCGAGTCCACGAGCGGCACCCTCGGCCTGGGCCTCGCACTGGCCGGCATGGTCTACGGGCACCCGGTCACCCTGGTCACCGACCCGGGGCTGGAGTCGTCGATGACCCGGCTGCTGACCGCGTACGGGGCCCAGGTCAACGTCGTGTCCGAACCGCACCCCGCCGGCGGCTGGCAGCAGGCCCGGCGCGACCGGGTCACCCGGCTGCTGGAGCGGTATCCCGGGTCGTGGTGCCCGGACCAGTACAACAACCCCGACAACACCACCGCGTACACCCCGCTGGCCCTGGAACTGGCCACCGGGATGGGCCACATCGACGTCCTGGTGTGCAGCGTCGGCACCGGCGGACACTCCGCGGGCGTCTCCCGGGTCCTGCGCCGGCTCTACCCCGGCCTGACGCTCGTGGGCGTGGACACCGTGGGGTCCACCATCTTCGGCCAGCCCGCCCGGACCCGGCTGATGCGCGGCCTCGGGTCGAGCATCTACCCCCGCAACGTCGCCTACGAGCAGTTCTCCGAGGTGCACTGGGTGGCCCCGGCGGAGGCCGTGTGGGCCTGCCGCCGG
Source organism: Streptomyces sp. NPDC096339 (assembly GCF_044762985.1). Classification (NCBI taxonomy): domain Bacteria; kingdom Bacillati; phylum Actinomycetota; class Actinomycetes; order Kitasatosporales; family Streptomycetaceae; genus Streptomyces; species Streptomyces sp. NPDC096339. The sequence continues at coordinate 27,782 of NZ_JBIWFI010000007.1, forward strand.
CTGGCGGCGTCCCACTACGCCACGGGCGGCTGGAGCGTCGGCGCGGTCGCGCTCGTGGCCGGCTGGCTCGCCCGCACCCTGCCCGCGGACACCCGGATCGCCGCGGTCTTCCCAGACGGGCCGCAGCGCTACCTGAGCACGGTGTACGACGACGACTACTGCGCGGCCCACGGGCTGCTCGACGGGCCCCCGGCCGCCGAACCGGACACGATCGGGCGGCTGGACGAGAAGGAGGTCACGCGCTGGACCCGGTGCGGCGCCGTGGTCGACCCGCTCACCCTCGGCCCTGAGGCGGACGGCACGGACGACACGGACCGCACCGACGACGCGGACGGCTCCGAGCCGTACCGCGCGGAGGAACCGGCCTGATGACGGGCACGATCGCGCAGGTCCGTTCCTACGGGCGCAGCGTCCAACTGCTGATGGTCAACCAGTTCACCATCAACCTCGGCTTCTACATGCTCATGCCCTACCTGGCGGCGCACCTCGCGGGCCCGCTGGGGCTCGCGGGCTGGACCGTCGGGCTGATCCTCGGAGTGCGCAACTTCAGCCAGCAGGGCATGTTCCTGATCGGCGGGACCCTCGCCGACCGGTTCGGCTACAAGCCGATGATCATCACCGGGCTGGCGCTGCGCACCGCCGGCTTCGCCACCCTCGGGCTGGTCGACTCCGTGCCCGCCCTGATCGGCGCCTCCGCCGCGACGGGACTGGCCGGGGCACTGTTCAACCCGGCCACCCGCGCCTACCTGGCCGTGGACGCGGGCGAGCGCCGGGTGGAGGCCTTCGCCCTGTTCAACGTCTTCTACCAGGCGGGCATCCTGCTGGGGCCGCTGGTGGGCATGGTGCTGACGGGGGTCGACTTCCGCGTCACCTGCCTGGTCGCCGCGGGGATCTTCGCCCTGCTGGGCCTCGTGCAGATCCGGGCCCTGCCCGCGCGCAGGGGGGACGGCGCCGAAGTGTCGCCGCAGGGCGGCGGACGGCGCGAGAGCGTGCTCCGGCAGTGGCGCGGCATCATCTCCAACCGCCCGTTCCTGCTCTTCTCCCTGGCCATGATCGGCTCGTACGTCCTGACCTTCCAGGTCTACCTGGCCCTGCCGCTGGAGGTCCGGCGCCTGGGCGGCGGGGGCACGGGCGGCACGGCGGCGGTGGCGGTGCTGTTCGCCGTCTCCGGGCTGAGCACGATCCTGTTCCAGACCCGAGTGACCGCCTGGTGCAAGGCCCGTATGGAGCCGGGCCGTGCGCTGGTGCTGGGGCTGCTGACCATGGCCGTCGCCTTCCTGCCCCTGCCGGCCGCGACGGCACTGCCGGTGCCCGAGGGCGGGGCGGGGCGGTGGCTGTTGGCCTCGGTGCCCCCGGCGCTGGCCGCCCTGCTGCTGGCGCTGGGCACGATGATCGCGTACCCCTTCGAGATGGACACCATCGTCCGGCTCTCGGGCGACCGTCTGGTGGCGACGCACTACGGTCTCTACAACACCGTCTGCGGCGTCGGCATCGCCGTCGGCAATCTGCTCACGGGCGCGGCGCTGGACGCGGCACGGGCCGCCGGTGTGTCCGCACTGCCGTGGCTCGCGCTCTCCGGCGTGGGCCTGGGGTGCGCCGCCGCCCTGTACGGGTTGCACCGCACGGGCCGCCTCGCGGCGCCCGTCGCCGCCGCGCGCGCGGAAGGGGTGACCGTCTGACCTGAGCGTGCGTCAGCCCTGCCGCCCCGGCGTGGGGGCCCGGTCGCCGAGATCGGGGCCCGGCCCGGGACGGCGGGGCGGCGGGCCGGCGCCGTCCGGTTCCATGACGACGATCTCGTCGCGGCCGACCCGCAGGCCGGCGGGGCGGGAACTCGGCGGCGCGCCGGAGTCGCCCCGTCCGGAACCGGGCGGTGCGCGGGGTTACCGTCTGCGCCATGGACGGTGATCGCCGAGGCTGGCGGCAGTGCGTGCTCATGGGGGCGGTGTTCGCCGTGTGCATGGCGGGCACCACGCTACCGACCCCCTTGTACGGCCTCTACCAGGAGAAGTTCGGGTTCTCCGAGCTGACGGTGACCGTGGTGTACGCCGTGTACGCCTTCGGGGTCATCGGGGCGCTGCTGCTGGCGGGCAACGCCTCGGACACCGTGGGCCGGCGGCCGGTGCTGCTGGCGGGCCTGGGCTTCGCGGCGGCGAGCGCGGTCTGCTTCCTCTGCGCGACCGGGGTCGGCTGGCTGTACACGGGCCGGCTGCTCTCGGGACTGTCCGCCGGCCTCTTCACCGGCGCCGCGACGGCGTACGTGATGGAGCTGGCCCCGGAACACGGCGCCTCCCGGGCCACGTTCGTGGCGACGGCCGCCAACATGGGCGGGCTGGGGTGTGGCCCGCTGCTCGCGGGGGTGCTCTCGCAGTACGCCCCGTGGCCCCTCTACCTGCCGTTCGTCGTGCACCTGGCGCTCGTGGCCTGCTCCACGGCCGTCCTGCTGCTGCTCCCGGAAACGGTGCGGGACCGCCGGCCGTGGAGCGCCGTACGCCCTCAGCGGCCCGGCCTGCCCTCGCGGGTGCGGGCCGTGTTCGCACCCGCCGCGATCGCCTCGTTCGCCGGCTTCGCCCTGTTCGGGGTGTTCACCTCGGTCAGCCCCGCGTTCCTCGCGGAGTCCCTGGACGTGCACAACCGCGCCGTGACCGGGCTCGTCGTCGCACTCGCCTTCTTCTCCTCGACCGCCGGGCAGCTCGCCGTCGGCCGGGTCGGGGTGGGGCGGTCCCTGCCCCTGGGCTGCGTCGGGCTCTTCACCGGGCTGGCCCTGCTGGCGGGCGCCCTGCGATGGGACCTGCTCGCGCTGGTGGTACTGAGCGCGGTGGTGGGCGGGGTCGGGCAGGGCCTGGCGTTCCGCGGGGCGCTCGCCGCGGTGGCCGCGGCCTCTCCCGCGGACCGGCGCGCCGCCGTGATCTCCACCCTGTTCGTGGTGGCGTACGCGGGCATCTCCGTACCGGTGATCGGTGTGGGGCTGCTGGTCGAGCCGATCGGGCTGGAGGGCGCGGGGCTGGTGTTCATCGCCTGTATGGCGGCCCTGGTGACCACCGCGTTCGGCTACCTGTTGCGGCATCCGGTCAGGGCGGACGCGTGACGCCGTGGCGCCCCGATCGGCGCGTTTGCCCGGCCCTCGCCCCTGGGTTGCCGATGACACGTGTAAGCGGTCCACAATGGGGTACTCGCAGAGCAGGCAGCACCGAGTCTCGGGAGGTGGCCATGGACGGCCCCGAGCTCTCCCGGCAGGAGCGGATGATCCTCGACGACATGGAGGCCCGGCTTCGGACGGATCCGGTCCTCGACCGCAGACTGCGCACGCTGCGCCGCGGCATCAGGCCATGGACGGGTTCCTTGAGCGACGGGCTCGCGCTGTGCGCGTGCCTCCTCTCGATGGCCTCCGTGGCGGCGTTCCTCAGGGCCGTGACCTCGACCTCGCCGGCCGGGATCGTGACCTTCGCCGTCCTGTGGGTGCCCACCGCGGCCTGCCTGCTCGGACTGCTGTGCCGCTGGGGCCGCACCACGATGGCGGGACGTGCCGGCCGCAAGAAGGACCGGGGCTGACGGGCCCGGCCGGGCCCGCCTTCCCGGATCAGGCCAGCGGGTCCGCGGCCAGCGCGATGACCTCGGCGGGGCCGGCGCGGAACGCCGGGCTCGCGGCGTCGGCTTCGACCATGTGCGGGGTGACGTCGTGCGCGGCCAGCGCCTCCTGCGAAGCCCACCGCTCGATGAGGACGAAGCGCTCGGGCTCGCCGCTGACCTGGTGCATGTCGTACTGCAGGCATCCCTCTTCGGCCCGCACGAGCGGGGCCAGGCGCTCGAACGCGGCGATCTGTTCCCGGCCCCGGCCCGGAAGGGTCGTGATGAGGATGACGAGTTTCACTGGCTGCGACATGCGCCGCATCCTAGCCGGCGCTCCTCCGCACATGATCAAGGGGGCCGGGTCCGTCGGCTGACGGACCCGGCCCCCGACGGTGCCCGGTATCAGACGCGGTCGGCCGCGATCAGGACGTACTGGAAGGAGCCGTCCTTGTAGGAGTTGATGAAGGCCTCTTCGATGCCGGTGACCAGGGAGGACGTGGCCCGGAGCTCCCAGTAGGGCAGGGTCTCGGGGGTCAGGTCGATGACGGCCTGCGGTACGAGGCGGTTGTCGGCCATGGCGCGCAGGTACTCGCGGCGGGAGTGGATGTTGCACTCGAAGTGCGCGTTGATCTGGGAGACCCACTTCGAGGGCTGGCCGTAACGCGGGTTCCAGCAGCCGGTGATGGTCACGTAGCGGCCGCCGACCGCGAGGACGCGGGAGTGCTCGGCCATGAGGTCGTGCAGGTCGACGTACATGCTCGACTCGTTGTTCCAGGAACCGGCGGCCTGCCCCGTCTCGAAGGGCATGTCGAGCATGTTGCAGACCCGGGAGTGAACCGATTCCTCGATACCCAGTTCGCGTGCCCGGTTGTTGCCGAAGTCCGCCTGCTTGGCGGAGAGCGTCACGCCCTCGACCTTGCAGCCGAAGCGCTGGTGGGCCATGACCATCGAGCCGCCGCGGCCGCAGCCGGCGTCCACGAGCGTGTCGTCCCGCCCGATGGCCCCGAGGTTGTCCAGCAGGACCCCGGCCTGAGCCGACTCCAGCCGGTGCAGCTCGGCGATCAGCTTCTTCTCGTATGCGCTGTCCGCGGTGTCCCCGAGGGCCGCGTGGTCGACGTCACCGATGCCGTAGTGGTGGTGGTACAGGCCGTCGACGTCGCCCAGGCGCAGGTTGACGGGCCTGGCCTCCTCGTTCCAGTAGCGGGCGATGTCGCCCTGGTACGGCGTCGCCGGTGCGGGGATGAAGGTGCTGTTGCTGACGGTGCTGGTCATTGAATAGGTCCCCTCGTTTACCAAAAATCGGGCAGGGTGTAGCGATAGGTGTTGGACGCGTGCCAGTAGTGGTTGCCGTCGACCCATGCGGCGACGCCCTTGAGGAACCGGGCCACGCGCGGGTCGGGGCAGGCCACGGCGAGCGCGGCGGCCGCGTCCTCGAACTCGTGCATGAGGTCGTTGTGGACCTCGATCGCCTTCAGATAGGCCTCCTTGTCGGACAGGCCCTCCTTCTCGGCGATCACCACGGGCAGGTTCAGGTGCCTGCCGGGGCTCTTGAGCTCTTTCATGTACGAGTAGAGGTCGTTGGAGATGGTGGTGGCGTTGCCCGCGAGGGCGATGACCCTCTGCATGGCGGGCACGGCGTGCAGGTCCGCCGGCAGTTCGTAGCCGCCGACGGTGTCCGTGATCGTGGGGCAGGGACGGAAGTTGTTGAACTGGCGCATCGCCAGGTACTCCCACACCTCCGGGAGGTACTCCGTCTCGTCCCAGGCCGCCTCGGCGAGGTATCCCATGTGCAGCCGGGCCATGTCGTGGCGGAACCGATCGGCCTGCGCCGGGGTGGCCACCTGGACGAAGTAGTCCATGGCGGAGCGGTAGGAGCGGCGCGCGGCGTCCGAGGAGAGCGACTCCTCCCACGCCGGCTGGTACTCCCCCGTCGTGTGCACCGGGTCGAGGGCGGTGTGCGCGAGGAGCAGCCTGCCGCCGACGTCGGCGGGTGTGGCCCCGTCCTCGCAGTAGGCGTCGTCGACTACGTTCTCGGCGACCATCAGCCGGGCGGCGACCATCAGGTGGTCGACGGTGGGCGCGTCCGGATGGCAGGCGACCATGTAGCGGCTCACCGAGAAGCCGTCGAACTGGTCCTCCCATTCCGGGGGGAACGCCTGGACCTCGTCCACCGCCCACCGCTTGATCCGGCGGCTGACCTCCTCCACCCGGGCGGGGTCGGGCTCCGGTACCGGGTGGTGGTAGAGGCCCGGGATCGGCCTGCTGCCCGCCGCGGGTTCCGGCCGCGCCTCCGCATCCGGTGCCCCCGGTGCCGGTGGCTCCGGCCGCCGGGCCAGGCTCAGCCCCGCCGTACCGAGGCCACCGGGGCCGCGCAGGATCCGCTCCATGGCCGGGCTCGGCCCCCCGTCGGGGACGGGGACGCCGACGGGGACCTCCTGCGCGCCCGGAGCGCGGCCGAAGGGCAGGGTCGGCGGGGACGGCAGGGCGGCAGCAGCGCCTGCGGGCTCCGCCGAGCCTCGGCCGTGGGCCAGGGCCTCGGCCAGGACGTGGGCCCCGAAGCGGGCCGCGGCGGCGGGCAGGCTGGACTGCAAGGGGGAAAGCCCGGGATCGGGCATCCGTGGCTCCTTGGTGAAGTGGAAGGGCTGTCCCGGATCCCGGGCATGCTCGGCGGCGGGCCCGGGAAGTCCCGGGCCGCCGTGGCCGTGGTGACGGCCGTCGAGTCCGTTGGGTGGTGGTCTCCAGGGCCTGTCCGACCCTGATCCGCCGGACGGGCGCTAATCGCGCCTGCGGGCGATCTGTACGTTCTCCAGCACGCCGAGCGCGTCGGGCACCAGGATCGCGGCGGAGTAGTAGGTGGTGACCAGGTACGAGATGATCGCCTGCTCGTTGATGCCCATGAAGCGCACCGACAGGCCCGGCTCGTACTCCTCCGGCAGACCGGTCTGGCGCAGACCGATGACGCCCTGGTTGTCCTCGCCCGTTCGCATGGCGATGATCGAGCTGGTGTTCTCCCTGCTGATCGGGATCTTGTTGCAGGGCAGGATCGGGACCCCTCGCCAGGCCGGGACCGACTGCCCGCCGACGTCGACGTGGTCCGGGTAGAGCCCGCGGGCGTTGAGCTCGCGCCCGATCGCCGCGATCGTCTTGGGGTGGGCCAGGAAGAGCTTGGTGCCGCGGCGCCGGCAGAGCAGCTCGTCGAGGTCGTCGGGGGTGGGCGGGCCCGAGTGGGTCTGGATCCGCTGCTTGAAGTCGGCGTTGTGGAGCAGGCCGAACTCCCTGTTGTTGACGAGTTCGTGCTCCTGGCGCTCCCGCAGGGCCTCGATGGTCAGCCGGAGCTGCTCCTCGGTCTGGTTCATCGGCCCGTTGTAGAGGTCCGCGACCCTGGTGTGGACCCGCAGCACGGTCTGCGCGATGGAGAGTTCGTACTCGCGCGGCTTGAGTTCGTAGTCGACGAAGGCGCCGGGGAGTTCGGCCTCGCCCGTGTGGCCGGCCGACATGGCGATCTCGGCCTCGCCGTGCTTGTTCTGCCGCTGCTGGGGCAGCGAGCTGAACTGGTGGATGTGGGTCCGGAGGCTCGGCGCCGCGGAGAGCACGGAGGCGAAGTCGGCGCGGGACAGGGTGAGCAGGGTGCCGGGGGTCTCGGCCGTGGCCGTGTAGTCCCACCCGGCGTCGCCGTCCAGCAGCGCGTTCTCGCCGAACCGGTCGCCGTCGGCGAGTACGGCGACGGACACCTCGTCGCCGTACTTGCCGACGGTCGTCTGGCTGATCCGGCCGTGGGCGATCAGGTGGATGTGCTCGGCGGGGGCGCCGCGCTGGACCAGCACCTCACCGGCCCGGAATTCGCGCTGGACGCACCGGCCGGCGAGCTCGGTCAGCACGTCCACGTCGTCGAAACCGCGCAGCAGGGCGAGTTCGCCGAGCTCCCGGGGGATCACGCGGACGTTGGCGCCGTCCTGGACGAAGTCGATGCGCCCGTCGCCGACGGTGTAGCTGAGCCGGCGGTTCACCCGGTAGGCGCCGCCCTTGGTTTCCACCCAGGGGAGCATCTTCAGCAGCCAGCGGGAGGTGATCTCCTGCATCTGCGGGGCGGACTTGGTCGTGGTGGCAAGGTTGCGGGCGGCTGCCGTGCTCAGGCTGGACTGGGGGTGTTGCTCCAGCTGCGCTTCCGGGCTGGCGTCAACGGTCATCGGACGAGCACTCCTTCTCAAGGGCGGCGATCGGCGCATGGCACGTCACCGGTGAAAGAGGAAAAAGGGGGGCGAATATCTGGGAATCCGTCCAGATCCGTGGGAACACTAGCGGCACGCGCAGCCGGATGACCTTGAAGAGCCGTCTGCATTACTTCGATGCAGTGATCTCGTCCGGCGCGGGGTTTGACGTGGCGATCGACGGCATTCGGACACGGACGAGAGCCCGTGCGCACCCGGACCGGCGTGGAGGTCCGCCCGGTCGGGCGCCGACCTGTGGGTTCGGGTGAACGCGCCGCCGGGCCTTCGGCTCACCGGGAGCCGGATCCCGCCAAGTGGGCCGGGGACAAGGGTGGTGGCGGTCGTCGGGGTCAGCCGGGGTCGACGACGAGGTCGGCGCGGTGGCGGCCCGGGGCGACGAGACGGGCGTTCGGCTCGTCCGAGCGGGTCACCCACGCGCGCGCGTACTCCCGGTCCTTGCCGTGGCGCACGTGCCGGTCGACCAGGCGCCGCACCCGCAGCTCCTCCGCCGGGGCGAGGTACCAGGCCTCGTCGAGCAGCGGCCGGACCGAAGCCCACTCCCCCTCGTCGTGCAGCAGGTAATTCCCCTCCGTGATCACCAGTGGTACGCCCGGATCGACGCGGATGCTGCCCGCGACCGGCTCCTCGATGGAGCGGTCGAAGGCGGGTGCGTAGACCGTGGCCGCGTCCGATCCGCGCAGACGGCGCAGCAGGGCCACGTATCCGGCGGCGTCGAAGGTGTCCGGGGCGCCCTTGCGGTCCGCCCGCCCCAGCCGGGCCAGTTCGGCCTGGGCGAGGTGGAACCCGTCCATCGGGACCACCACGGCCGTGTCCGGCCCGAGCGCCTCGGCGAGCCGGGCCGCCAGGGTCGACTTCCCGGCCCCCGGCGGCCCGGCGATGCCCAGGATCCGCCGGCTGCCCCGGCTGCTCCCGCCGCCCCGGGCGGCCAGCGTGGCCGCCCTCGCCACCAGTTCGCTCGTCGTCCGCACCCGCACATCCTGTCGCACCCGGCCCCTGCGGGGCGCTGTCGGTGGCGCGTGCGACGATCCGGAGCATGATCGCCTCGCTCGAAGCCCTGTTGCCCGCCGCCGGTCCGCACACCTCGACCACCTACGCCGACTGGGTCGCCGCGCACGATCCGGGCGCCGAGCCGGTCGCGCGCGGTCTGATCGACGACATGCGCTCCGAACTGGGCCGGCTCTGGACCAAGCCGGGCGGGTTCGTCGACGCGATGGCCGTGCGGGCGCGGCGGCTGCCGCCCGCCCATCTGCCCTGGTTCTGGGACACGGTGGGGCACCGGCTGATCGGTTACGGGAGCCGGCCGGGCGGGCGGGCCTATGCGGCGGCCCGTGCGGCTGAGGCGGAACACGGGCTGCCGGTGGATCCCGGTTACCGACGGGCCAACGCGCTGCTGTTCGCCAAGGGCGGGGCGATGCCGGCCAAGGAGTTCGGGGCCCATCAGCGGTTCCTCGCCGAGACGTTGGAACCGGCCGCGGCGCACGCGGCGCTGGACGCGTTCCTGACCGCGTGGGCGGGCTCGTCCGCGGATCTGCCGGCGGATCTGGTGCGCCGGGTGCGGGCCTCTACGAAGGCGGCCGGGCACGGGGAGGAGGAGGTGGCCCGGCTGGTGGGCGCGATCCTGTCGGTCACCCGGAAGAAGTCGGTGCCGGACGCCCTGCTGACCGCCGCGGTACCGGTCCTGACGGCCCATCCGCCGACGGAGGAGGTCTCGGCGGCGCTGGTGGAGGTCTTCCCGGACGGGGCCACCGACGGCGGGGCGTGGCTGCGGATGCTGATCGGCTGCGGCGCGGCGCAGGCCATGGAGTCGGGCCGGGTGGTGCCGGAGGGCGGACTGCACCACTGGGTCGGGGAGTTCGTACGGATGTACCAGTACGCGGTCCAGTCCGGTGGCGGGGTCGGACGCCAACCCCTGCCCGGGGAATTCCTCGACTTGGTCGGCCGGTTGGGGCCCCGGCTGGGGGCGGCCGGCGCCCCGGTGACGCTGCACACGACCCGGCACCACTGGCAGGGCTTCGACGCGGACGTCCTGGACGCCTGCCTGGCGGCCGGGGTCCCGGTCGTCGACCCCGGCCCCGAAGTCGGCATGCGCTTCTGGGGGGAGCGTTCCCGGCGGGACCTGGCCGCGCTGGCCGCCGACCCGGTGTTCGGCCCGCGGCTGGAGGGGACCGTGCACGCGGGTCTGCTCCCGAACCGGACGGCGGCGGGCGGTCGCCGGGCCGGTTCGGCGGTGACGCTGCTGCCGGGCAACGAGGGCATCGCGAACGAGGTGGCCGGGCGGGTCGGCAAGCTCGTCGACACGGTCGCGGGCGGCGGTATGGCCGGGGCCGAGGAGGCCGTGGACGAGTTGGAGACCGTGCTGGACCGGCCGACGGTGTCGGCGCTCGGCGGGGTCGTCGACGCCCTCGCCGAAGCCTGCGCGGCGGGCGCGCTGCGGCGCTCGCTCGCGGCCGGTCTGCCGGAGGAACTGGCGTGGCCGGAACTGGAGTCGGTGTACGCGGAGTTCGCCGCCGACGCCGGGCCCGGGGAAGCGGACCGGACGCTGCCGGGCGTGGCGGGGGTGACCTCCACCTGGCCGGTGCTGACGGTGTTCGGGCGGGACCGGGCGGTCGCCGTCTCCCCCGACGGGGTCCGCGGCTCCTGCCGGTTCACGGTGCCCGAGGGGGCGACCATGTACGCCGTCCACTACGTCGGCGGCTCCTTCCTGGTGAGCTGGACCCTCGAGCGAAGCTTCTCCTGCGACACCGCCGTCTGGGCCGACCGGCCCGAGGAGCCCTTCACCCCGGAGGAGCAGAGCGGTCTGGTTCCCTTCGGCGGCAGTCTGGACGGGGCGTACGGCTTCCAGTTCGAGACCGCGGACGGCGGCGGGCGGCACGGCGGCCTGCGGGTGCTGCGCCCGGGCGGCACCGGGGGCATCGACAGGGAGGAGCTGCAACTCGGCGACGGCTCCCGGATCTGGAGCAACGCCGTCTTCCGCGACCGGCCGTGGGAGGTCGTGGACCCCGTCACCGGGGAGCGGCGGGGTGCGGCGGCGCTGCCGGACTTCCCGGGGCGCGCCGCGAACGCCGATCCGGCCGCGGAACCGTCCGAGGCCGGTATGGCCCTGGCCAGGGAGGCCCTGCAGCTGGCGCCGCTGCCCGCCGGGCTGGCCGGCTCCCCGCTGGGCAGCCGCGACGGCCTGGTCGGGACCCGGGTGCTGTTCCGCACCGGGCACCGAGACCCGGCGCCCAACCACTACCTCGTGGAGAGCATCGACGGGCGCACCGCCCGCTTCGACATCGACCGGCCGGGGCAGGAGCCCTGGGGGCTGTGGTCGCCGCCGGAGGGTGCGGTGGAGGACGTGGTCCTCGCCGAGGCGCAGACCCGTACCGGAGTGCGTGCCTACACCGCCGACGGCGTACTGCTGTGGGAACTGGACGGGCACCAGTCGCCCCACCACCCCCGGGTGACGCCCACCCGGCGGGTCACCGTGTCGGGCGGCGTGGCCCTGCCGCCGGCCTTCTGGTACCTGCTGCGAACGCGGGACGCGGCCGGATCGCGGGCGCTGCGGACCGTGCGGCCGGAGAGTGCGGACGCCTTGCTGAAGGCCGCCCTCGACGACGGGGCGGCCCTCGCCGGAGGGGCGGTCCCCGGCGGCTCGACGACCCCTGCCGGCTCGACGGCCCCCGGCGGCTCGGCGACCCCCGGCGACACGGCGACCCCTGGTGGCTCGACGGCCCCCGGCGGCTCGGCGGCCCTTCGCGCGGCCGTGGCCAGGGAGTTGCCGGAGGTCACCGACCCGGTCCTGGTCGAGGCCGTCGTGGCGGTGGCCGCGCGGGCCGCCCGGGTGGAGGAGCGGCGGCGAGCCCTGCACCGGCGCGTCGCCCTGCTCTCCGAGGCCCCGCCGGCCCTGCCGCGCCGGTCCGCGCCGGACACCGAGCTGATGCCCGCGCTGTTCGGGCTGGTGTCGGACGGGGGACGCGACCGCGCCCCGGAGCCGCCACTGCCCGCGACGCTGGCCGCGCTGGCCGCCGACGGCGCCGCCCTGGCCGGGACCATCCCGGAGGAGGTACGGCGGCTCTCGCCGCCCGCGCCGCCGCACGACTGGTCGCAGCTGCTCGGATCGATCGACTCCGCGGCCTGGCGGGCGGCCGTGGCACCGACCCCGGACGCGGAGCGGGCGGCGCTGCTCGCGCTCCTGGACACCTGGGCCGACCAGCCGTTCGCCCGTGCGGGCAGCACCTGGTGGGTGGGTCGCACCGACGGTTCCGCGGCCGTGGACGCACTGCGGGCCGACGGGAGGGCCGTGGCGTCGGCCGCCGTACGGGAAGGAGGTGCCCGGCACTGGTTCGTGACCCCCGCGGCCGACACCGCCGAGGACCGGGACGGCGAGCCGATCCCGGCCGCGGCCGCACAGGCCCGGCTGGTGCGGGTGGAGCGGGACGACGCCGCCCGGCTCCGGGCCCTGGTCGCGGCGGTCGAGGAGCACGGGCCGGTCCCGGTGCCGGAGTCCGCGGCCGCCCGCTTCGCCGAACTGACCGGCGTGCGCAGGGCCGTGGCGCGGCTCGTGGTGGCCGGCCTGGTCGGCCGGCCCGGCCGGGACGAGGCCCGCTCCCTGGCCTGCAAGGCCCCGTACAAGGCGACCCCGATGACCGCGGAGTCGTACGAGAAACTGCGCGCACGGCTCGGAGCCGCCGGTCGGCGCGCCCTGCTGTCCGCGGCCCTGCCCGAGGATCCGGCCGAGCTGTGGCGGCCGGGCGGGGTCACGGCGGCCGTGGAACGCATGGCCGGGGTGTGGCGGGACCTCCTCGGAGCCCTCCCGGCCGTGCACGACGAGGCGGCCGATGCCCTGGAGGCCGACCTGGGCCTGTCGGAGGTGTGGGCGCGGCGGCTCGCGGGCGGCTACGGAGCGGCCGATGACTCGACGGTGCCCGCGGTGGGCTGGGAGCTGGCGGCGACCCCGTACGGCACCGAGGTGGAGGTCAGGCCCCTGGCCCCGGCCGGGACCGAGCTGCGGTACGGCACTCCGGTGGGGCTGGAGTTCGGGCGGATCTCGAGCGCGCTGGTGTGGGCGTGGACGGACCGCCCCGTCGGTGATCCCGCGGTGGCCGGCGCACCGGCACTGTACGAGCGGCTCCGGGTCGAGCTGGAGCGTCCGGAGCTGCTGCTGGACCTGCCCGGCGGGGTGGTCGCCGACTCCACCACACCGATCGCCGAGCAGTTCGGGCCGGAGCGCCTGCCCGTGGCGATGGACCGCCGCAAGGAGAAGGATCCGGCTCCGATGACGGCGTACGACTCCGGCCCGCTGGTGGTGTGTGCGCCGGGGGGTGTCGCCTTCCTTCGACCCTCGGCGGTCACCGGCCCCGAGGTGTGGCGTCGGATACGCGCGATCACCGGTCTCGCGGCGGGCCTGGACCGGGTGGAGCCGCTGCTGCCCGGCGGCGCGCTGGAGCGGATGATGCTCCGGGCCGCCTCGGGAGCGGTGCCGGACGGCGCGTACGAGGCGGATCCGCGGCAGTCCTGCCCGGAGCTGGTCGCCCAGGTGGCGGTGGAGCTCGGCACGGGTACGGACGCGGCGGCGCTGTACCTCCAACTGGCGGCGCTGGCCGCACCGACCGACCGGAACGTGCGCCGCTGGAACGGCTGGACGGCCAAGCGTCACGCCGAGGTCCGGGCGGAGCTCCTGGCCACCGGCGCCGTGGTGGAGGCCAAGCGGGCACGGGCGGGCCGGAACCTGTTCCTGCCCGGGGCGTGGACCGAGCTGAAGGCCCCGCACTTGCCGCTGGAGACCGTGAAGCTGGCGAGCCACCGGGTGCGCCCGACGTGGCGGGGGCAGATCGAAGCCCCGTTCGACCGGGTGCTGCCGACGGCGCCGCTGCACGAGATGTTCGCGGAGGCCTGGGCCCGGACGACCGGCGGCTGCGGCGGGTGACGTACGCCGGGCGCACCCCGGACAATCCACGTGTAACCCACCGAACCGCATGTACGGTCACAATACGACCGAGAGCAATTCCGGAAGCGCGGGACGAGCGGGACGAGAGGAGGCTGCCATGGTGCTGGTGGCAGCGGATGTGCCGGGTGCGCCGTGCTGGCTGAGCCTGATGGCACGCGACCTTCAGGCTGCGGAGCGCTTCTACGGGGCAGTCCTGGGCTGGACCTTCCGGCGGGGTGTCTTCGGGCGGGCCTCCTCGGTGGCCGAGCGGGACGGCGTGGCCGTGGCGGGCATCGGGGCGATGGCCGGGGAACTGGCCGCGCCCGTGGCATGGACGGTGTACTTCGCCGTCAACGACGCCGACGCCGCCGTGGCCGGCATCCGCGAGCGCGGGGGCACGGTCGGGGTGGGGCCCGTGTCCTATCCGCCGCGCGGACGGGCGGCCCTCGCCACCGACCCCGAGGGTGCCGCCTTCGGCGTCTGGGAGGGCGAGCCCCTCTCCGGCTGGCGCGCGGGTGAGGGCGGGGCACCCGCATGGGTGGAACTGCACACCCGGAACGCCTTCGACGCGGCCGTCTTCTACGGCGAGGTCCTGGAGTGGGTCGCGCACGAGGACGCGGACGAGACCGACGAGGAGAACGAGCACGCGGATTGCTGCGAGGTCTCCTACGAGGAGGACCAGGTGGTCCTGCGACGCGGGGGCCACGCGGTCACGCGCTTGAACAGCGGCCCGGTCGAGGCGTCCGCCGACAAACCGCTGCTGAGACCCCGCTGGCTGGTCCACTTCAAGGTCCCGGACCTGAAGGAGGCGCAGCGGGCGGTCGTCGAGAACGGCGGCACGATCGTCCCGGACGCCGCCGGATGGCCCGGCGGTGAGCGCGTGACGGTGTGCGATCCGGACGGTGGCCTCTTCACCCTCGACGAGTCGCCCGCCGCGGCGGGATCCCGCTCCACCGCGAGCTGACGCCGGTCAGCGGCGTCCGCCGCCGACCATCTGGCGGCCGTGGTGACGCTCCGGCCGGGATTCGACGCCCATCACGAAGCCGCTGCGGGGCCGGGTGGGGATCCGGCTCAGCGGGATGGACAGGTCCTGCTGCGGTACCGCGAGGTCCAGGCGGGCCAGCGCCGGCGACAGCGTGCCGAGCAGCGCGAGGGTGATGTCCTCGCCGGGGCACCGGTGGCCGGTCCGGGCATCACCGCCACCTTGCGGTATGAGCTCGCCGCGGCCGGGCTCGTGGCCCAGGAAACGCGCGGGGTCGAAGTGGTACGGCCGTTCCCACAGCTCGGGGTCGTGGTGCTGCCCGTACACGTCGAGGAGGACCAGGGTCCCGGCCGGGATCCGATCACCGGCGTAGGAGAGGTCCTGGGCGGCCAGACCACCGATGAAGGGCACGAAGGGGTAGAAACGGCGGACCTCCTGCGCGAAGGCGAGCGCATAACCGGGGCCGTCCGTGCGCAGGTGGTCACGCTGGGCGGGGTGGCGGTGCAGCGCGTGCGCGGCGAAGGTGACGTACCAGGTGACGGCGACGGTCGGGCGGATGATGTTGAGGAGCTCCACGGCCGCCGTGTGGGGCACGAGCAGGGTGCCGTCCGCCTCACGGTGCAGGGCGACGGTCTGCGCCACCGTCCCCGAGGCGGCCGGACGGCGGTCCTCCCTCTCCGCCTCCGCGCGGATGCGGTCGACGGCGGCCATCAGGCCCTGTTCCTGGCGCTGCCGGGCGCGGCGGGCGCGGACGTGCCGGGGGCCCGCGGTGGCGAAGCCGTCCACCATGGCCACGCAGTCCTCGGCGATCTCACGGGCCGCGTCGTCCGGGACCGGCAGCCCCGCCCAGTCGCACACGGCCCCCGCGAGCAGGGCGGCCACCTCGTCGAAGAGCACCACGCTGCGGTCCTCCCAGCCCGCGGCGGCCTCGCGCCAGCCGTTCTCGACCCGCGCCGTGAGGCCGCCGATGCCGTCCGGTGCCATGAGCTGCGAGACCAGCATCTGTTTGCGCCCCCGGTGCCGTGCTCCGTCCAGGGTGTGCACCGCTCCCCTGCCGAAGAGGGTGTCGACCACCTGCGGCGGCAGGGCGTCGTGCCGCTGGATCCGGCCTTCGTCGTAGAAGAGGGCGACGGCGTCTGGGCCGTGCAGGAGCACTGCGTGCCGCCCCATGAGCCGGGTGTGCACCAGCGGCGCACCGTCATGGGCCCGGCGCAGGTCGGGGGCCCATGCGTAGCCGTGGGCGAGCAGGGAAAGCGTGCTGTCGATGAGGTGAACGTGACCGGACATACCCCGCGCCTACCCGACCGAGGGCCAAGCATTCCCCCGGCCGGTTCCCTGCGGGGCCGGTTCCCTGCGGGGCCGGTTCCCTGCGGGGCTCGGCGGTACGGGGCGGTACCTTGCGGGGCCCAGCGCAGTCCGGCTCCCTTCGGCCGGGCCGGTTCCCTGCGGGGCTCCGGGGTACGAGGCTCGCTTCGGCCGGGCCGGGTCGAGCCGGTCGGTCCGCGGGGCCGCGCCGGGGTGTCTCCTCGTCCTCGCGCCTGCGGGCACCGCCCGGCCGTGCAGGGTGGTTGCGCGCTCGTCCTGCGGGGACACCCCGGCCCGCCCCCACGCCCCTCGGCCGCGGCGCCCGCACCCTCGAAGCCGGCCCCGGCGGACCCATCGGGCCGTGCCGCCGGGGCGGGGACACGGCGGAGTGTCCCCGCAGGACGAGCGCGCAACCACCCCCACCCGTCAAAGCACTGCCCGCACGCGCGAGGACGAGGAGACACTCCGCCGGGGCACCGCCCCGACCACGCGCTGCCGCCCGGAGGCCACGCCCGTCGGGACACCCCCGCACACCACCGAGCCCCGCAGGGACACGGCACCGCCCCAACCACGCGCTGCCGCCCACAAGCCCACACCCACCGGGACACCCCCGCACACCACCCAGCCCCGCAGGGACACGGCACCGCCCCGACCACACGCTGCCGCCCACGGGCCCACACCCACCGGGACACCACCGAGCCCCGCAGGGACACGCAAACGCCCCGGCCTCACCGCCGGTCAGGCACGGCGGCCTCGGCAGGACTCCGCCAGGTGCGGCGGTAGCCCTCGCGCAGGGGCCCGCCCGTCAGGGCGAGGATCTCCGCGGCTGCCGCGAGCATCGGCGCCGGGTCCCCGGACTCGCACAGGTGGAGGTGCCCCTCCAGCAGCGCGCCCCCGCGCCGCGCGTCCGCCGCCCGCAGGCGCCGCGGCAGCCACTTGCCGCCCCCGGTCCACGCCCGGTGGTGGTCCAGGAGCAGTTCGGCGGCGCCGCCGAGCACGACCGCCGCCACCGCGAGCCGCTCCACCCGGTCCCCCGCGTCCGCGAGGTCGTCCAGCGCGTCCGTCAGCCCGTACCTCTTCGTTTCGACCGTCTCCGGGTCCAGCGCCGGCGGTCCCTCCCGGAGGTCAGCCTCGGCCGACTCCCGGCCCCGCCCGGCCTCCCCGTCCACGTCGACCAGGACGCGCCCGGAGGCGTACATGCTCTGCAGCACCCCGCGCCGCGCGGCGACGTCCGCCGCGAAGAGCTCCTCGCGTCCGGCACGGGTGTGGACGAAGAGCTCCACCAGCCGCCCCTCGAACCGGATCGTCTCCCGGTACGTCTCCCCGCCGTCCGGCACCAGCACGGCGATGTCCAGGTCGCTGGAGGCGGTGGCGCGCCCGGTCGCCGTCGATCCGGCGAGGATCACGGCGAGCGCGTCGGGGAAGAGGTCTGCGGCGAGACGTCTCGCCTGGTCCACCGGGTCCATGTCCATCCGCCCAGGGTGGCAGGGCAAGTGATCACGGACGACCCGGTTTTCCCGGCACCACCACCGCCAC
Source organism: Streptomyces sp. NPDC096339 (assembly GCF_044762985.1). NCBI lineage: Bacteria > Bacillati > Actinomycetota > Actinomycetes > Kitasatosporales > Streptomycetaceae > Streptomyces > Streptomyces sp. NPDC096339. Next base: position 45,309 of record NZ_JBIWFI010000007.1, read on the forward strand.
GGCGCGCAGGTCCGCGACACGCCCCGCAGGGCCCGGCACACTGCCGCCATGGGCCTCCTCACCGCCGCCGGCGGCGCCACCGCCGCCACCGCCGCGACCTTCGTCTCCCTCGCCGCCTGGCTCTGGCTCACGCTCGCCCAGGGCATGTTCTGGCGTACCGACGTCCGGCTCCCGGAACCCCGCACCGCCCCCGCCCGCTGGCCGTCCGTGGCGATCGTCGTGCCCGCTCGGGACGAGGCCGAGGTGCTCCCCCGAACCCTGCCGTCGCTGATCGCCCAGGACTATCCCGGCGAGGCCGAGGTGGTGCTGGTGGACGACGGCAGTACGGACGGAACGGCCGCCCTCGCGCTGGGGCTGGCGCGCGAGCAGCCCGGGTTGCCGCTCACGGTCGTCTCGCCCGGCGAGCCCGCCCCCGGCTGGACGGGCAAGCTCTGGGCGCTGCGCCACGGCATCGCGCACGCCCGCACCGCGCATCCCGCCGAACCCGAATACCTGCTGCTCACCGACGCCGACATCGCGCACGAGCCCGACAGCCTCCGCGAGCTGGTCGCCGCCGCGACCTCCGCCGATCTCGACCTCGTCTCCCAGATGGCCCGGCTGCGCGTGGTGAGCTTCTGGGAGCGGCTCGTCGTACCGGCGTTCGTCTACTTCTTCGCCCAGCTCTACCCGTTCCGCCGGATCAACCGCCCGGCCGCCCGCACCGCGGCGGCGGCCGGCGGCTGCGTCCTGCTGCGCACCGAAGCCGCCGTGAGGGCCGGGGTGCCCGACTCCATCCGGCAGGCGGTCATCGACGACGTGTCCCTCGCGCGCACCGTGCAGCGCTCGGGTGGGCGGATCTGGCTCGGGCTGGCGGAGCGGGTGGACAGCGTGCGCCCGTACCCCGTGCTCGGCGACCTGTGGCGGATGGTCTCGCGCAGCGCGTACGCGCAGCTCCGCCACCGGCCGCTGCTGCTGGCCGGCACCGTCGCGGGGCTGGTGCTCGTCTACCTCGTGCCGCCGGCCGCCCTCCTCGCGGGGCTCGCGACCGGACACCCGGCCGTCGCCTGGGCCGGTGGTCTGTCCTGGCTGCTGATGGCGGGCACCTACCTGCCGATGCTCCGCTACTACCGCCAGCCGGCCGTGCTCGCGCCGCTGCTCCCGTTCACCGCGTTCCTGTACCTGCTGATGACCGTCGACTCGGCCGTCCAGCACTACCGGGGACGCGGAGCGGCCTGGAAGGGCCGTACCTATGCCCGCCCCAGCGACGCCTGAAACAGGGAATCGCCTACGAACTATGGCCAAAACCAACGTCATCCGAGGTCACCGAGGTGTGACGCTCCGTCAGCAGCAAATCGGTGCACCACACAACCGGTGAGGACGAGTGGGACAAGGCGGTGCGGACGTGGCGAATCGTGCACGTGAACTTCAAGTGAAAGGTGAGGCTCTGACCTGCGAATATGCAGGTCAGGGCGGTGTTGGTGACACCTCGCTATGGACCCGGTGAAGTCGTGGGCTTAACTTATGACCCATGACCTCCCCCCGCTCCACTTATGGCGGCGGTTACTACTCCGCGCCCTCTTTCCCGGACACCCCCATCTACGACTCCCTCGTCGCCGAACGCGGCACTCCGCAGATCGCTCCGATCCGCGTTCCGGCCGCCTACGACTCCCCGAGTTCCGGGTATTCGAGCGGTGGGTACCTCCCGGCCCTCGCCTCCGCGCTGCCCGCCCTGCCGGCCGCGCTCCCCCCGGCGACGTCCCAGCAGCAGGCGCCCGCGTACGGGTACCCGTACCAGCAGCAGGCCGCCCCGCAGCCGATGCCGCTGCAGAACGCGCCCGCGCCGTACATCCCGCAGCAGCAGCCGGTCGGCGCCCGCGCCGGATTCGTGCCGCAGCCCCAGTTGCAGCCGCCCCGCCCGGTCGCCGCGGCCACCGGTTACGAGGCCATGCGCCCGGCCGCGCCGCGCCCGATGCAGGTTCCGGTTCAGGTGCCCGCGCCGGTCCAGGGTGCCTCGTACGAGGACCCGTACGGCCGCGCCTACCAGGGGCGCGGCTACTGACCGACCCCGTGACAGTTGCATGGACACCCGACAGGGCCGGCAATATGCCTCCATGTCGAACTTGCACGTCCATGCGCTCCACGTCCATCCCGTCAAATCGGTAGCGGGGACCGCTCCCGACGCGGTGGCCGTGGAGCCGTGGGGTCTGTCCGGAGACCGGCGGTGGGCGCTGATCGACACCGAGGGCATGGTCATCACCCAACGCCAGCAGCCGCGGCTGGCGTTGGCGTCGGCCCGTCCGGTGGGCGGCGGACGGATCGCGGTGTCGGCGCCGGGCATGGCGGAGCTGGTGGTGGAGGTGCCCGGACCGGGGCCGCTGGAACCGGTCGTCCTGTTCGGGCAGAAGATCGAGACGGTGATCGCGGCCGACGCCGCGGCCGCCTGGTTCGGCGAGTACCTCGGGATACCGGTGCGGCTCGCGTACATGGACGATCCGGCCGTACGCCGGCCCGTGGACCCGGAGTACGCGCTGCCGGGCGAGACGGTGAGCCTGGCCGACGCCTATCCGCTGCTGCTCACCACGCTCGCCTCGCTGGAGGCGCTCAACGCGCTGATCGCGCGGGGCGACCACCCCGAGGAGGGTCCGCTGCCGATGAACCGTTTCCGCCCCAATGTGGTGGTCGCGGGGGCGGAGGAGGCGTGGGCCGAGGACGGCTGGCGGCGCCTTGCGATCGGCGACGCCGAGTTCCGCGGGGTCCGCGAATGCGGCCGGTGCATCGTGACCACCACCGACCAGCGGACCGCGGAGCGGGGCAAGGAACCGCTGAAGACCCTCGCCCGGCACCGGCGGATCGGCAAGTCGCTGGCCTTCGGGCGGCAGCTGGTGCCGGTGCGGCTCGGGACCGTGCGCGTCGGCGACGAGGTCCGCATCCTCGAATGACCCGCTCAGACCCCCCGGAATGACACCTTCGGGGGGAGCCTTGCCCCGACTGGAACCAACCGGCCCGACCACGCCGTTGGATCAGTCGAGACAGGTGGGCAGCCGGCACGGGGATGGCACCGGATCGGGTGACACATGTCTCGCGCGTCCCGGAATGCGCGTTTCCGAGGGGTGCGGGAGGCTTGTACGCGCAGGCAGGCGAAGCTCGCGGGGCAGGGGGAGCCAAACCGTGTGGACGGCAATGGGTGTGTGGCGCTGGCGGCGCAATCCGCTGCGGCGTCCGACGGATCTCTTCGAGGCGTGGGTGGCGTTCGCCGCGCTGGTGTGCCTCCTCGTGGTGGCTCCGGCGCTCGGCTGGGTCGCGGGTCTCAAGGTCGACGGGACCTTGCAGCGGGCCGCGCACGAGCAGCGGCAGGAGCGGCATCTCGTGGCGGCGGTCGTGCTCCGGCCGGCCCCCGAGCCGGCCTCGGGCTCTTCCGCGGACCCGTCGGCGCAGCGCACGGCCCCGCAGCGGACGCAGATCGTGGCCTCGTGGACCGCGCCCGACGGCAGCCGCCACCAGGGCACGGTGCCGGCCGCGGAGGAACCGCCGCGGCCCGGCGACCGGTTCCGGATCTGGACCGATGCGCGCGGCCGGCTCGTGGGGCAGCCGCTCGATCCGTCCTTCGCCGCCCTGCACGCGGGGGTGGCGGGCCTGGCCATCGCGATCGGTGCGGCCGCACTGGTGGAAACGGTGCGCCGGCTGGTCGTACGCAGGCTCATGCATCGGCGGTACATACGTCTGGACCGCGCCTGGGCGGCCGCCGGTCCGGACTGGGGCCGGGCGGGCGCGGGCAGTTGACCTGGCCACTCAGCGGCGCCGCGCGCGCTACGGTGGGGCTGCCGGACCAGATCGATGGCATCGGCATCGGCGAGTACGAGGGCGGGGGCACGACAGCACCATGGCTCAGGGCACGGTCCAGGTGACGCACGGCGGGACTTCGCGGTGGCGGCGCCGCTCCGGCGAGTATCCGACGCTGGCCGCCGCGCTCGCCGTAGCGGGCGACGGGGACGTGCTCTCCATCTCCCCCGGCACCTACCGGGAGAACCTGGTGCTGGAGCACGCGGTGACCCTGCGCGGTCCCGAGGGTGGGCTGGGGTCGGTGCGGATCGCCCCGCCCGACGGGGTCGCGCTGACCGTGCGCGCCTCGGCCGTGGTGCAGGACCTGCACCTGGAGGGCCAGGACCGGGCGGCGCCCGCGCTGCTGGTCGAGGACGGCTCGCCCGAGCTCACCGATCTGCGGGTCAGCACCCGCTCGGCGGCCGGCATCGAGGTGCGCGGCTCCGGGGCCCGGCCGCTGGTGCGGCGGTGCACGGTGGAGAATCCGGCGGGCGTCGGGATCGCCGTACTGGACGGTGGCGGCGGGGTCTTCGAGGAGTGCGAGGTCGTGGCCGCCGGGCAGACCGGCGTCTCGGTGCGCGGCGGCGGCCGGCCCCGGCTGGAGCGCTGCCGGATCCACCACGCCACGGGCGCGGGCATCGGCATCACGGGCGAGGGTTCGGGCCTGGAGGCACTGGGCTGCGAGGTGTACGAGATCAAGGGCGCCGGTGTGCAGATCGCCGCGCGGGCCGCGGCCCGGCTCACCGACTGCTCGGTGCACCGCACCTCCGCCGACGGGGTCACCCTCGACACCGACGCCGTGCTCACCCTGGCTGGCTGCGACATCCACGACATCCCGGAGAACGCGGTCGATCTGCGGTCCCGTTCGGTGCTCACGCTCAGCCGCACCACGGTCCGCCGGTTCGGCCGCAACGGCCTGTCGGTGTGGGATCCGGGGACCAGGGTCGATGCCGAGGCCTGCGAGATCCACGACAGCACGGGCGACTACCCGGCCGTGTGGATCAGCGACGGGGCCACCGCCTCCCTCGACTCCTGTCGGGTGCGCGACGTACCGGACGCGCTGTTCGTCCTGGACCGGGGCTCGCGGGTGGACGTGGTCGACAGCGATCTCTCACAGGTGCGCAACACCGCCGTCTCGGTGAGCGACGGGGCCGCCGCCCAGCTCGACGACTGCCGGATCCGAGATGCCGGGACGGGCGCGTGGTTCCGCGACCACGGCAGCGGCGGCACCCTCGCCAACTGCACCTTCGACTCCGTGCAGACCGGGGTGATCGTCACCAAGGGGGCGGATCCCACCCTGGAGCGGTGCGCGGTCACCTCTCCCGCCGAGGCCGGGTTCTACGTGTCGGCGGGTGGTCGCGGCACGTTCACGGCCTGCCGGGTGGAGGGAAGTTCCGGTTTCGGTTTCCACGTCATCGACGGCTGCCGCACCACGCTGACCCGCTGCCACACCGAGCGCTGCGCGCGCGGGGGCTACGAGTTCGCGGAGGACGGACCGGTCGCCGAGGACTGCACCAGCGACGAGTCGGGGACGAGGCCGGCCGCCCAGTCCGGTTCCGGTGGCACGTTCGCCCGGGAGCGTGCGGGGATCCGTACGGTCACGGCGGCGCGCGGCGACGTACCGGCGACGGCGGTGCCCGTGCCGCGCCCGGCGCACGAACCGGACGGCGGGCCCGCGGCGGCCGCGCGGGGTTCGGGCGAGGCGCTGGGGCAACTCGACGCGCTGGTGGGCCTGGACAGCGTCAAGCGCGAGGTGCGCGCGCTCACCGACATGATCGAGGTGGGCCGGCGGCGGCAGCAGGCGGGCCTCAAGGCGGCCTCCGTGCGCAGGCACCTGGTCTTCACCGGCTCCCCCGGCACCGGCAAGACCACGGTGGCCCGGCTCTACGGAGAGATCCTCGCCTCCCTCGGGGTGCTGGAGCGCGGCCACCTCGTCGAGGTGTCCCGGGTGGACCTGGTCGGCGAGCACATCGGCTCCACCGCGATCCGTACGCAGGAGGCCTTCGACCGGGCGCGCGGCGGGGTGCTGTTCATCGACGAGGCGTACGCGCTGGCCCCGGAGGACTCGGGCCGGGACTTCGGGCGCGAGGCGATCGACACCCTGGTCAAGCTGATGGAGGACCACCGGGACGCGGTGGTGGTGATCGTCGCCGGGTACACGGCGGAGATGGACCGCTTCCTGGCGGTGAACCCGGGAGTCGCCTCGCGGTTCTCGCGGACGATCACCTTCGGCGACTACGGGCCGGACGAGCTGCTGCGGATCGTGGAGCAGCAGGCGGAGGAGCACGAGTACCGGCTCGGCGAGGGCACGTCCGAGGCGCTGCTGACGTACTTCACGGAGCTGCCCAAGGGCCCGGCGTTCGGCAACGGCCGCACCGCGCGCCAGACCTTCGAGTCGATGGTCGAGCGGCACGCGGGGCGGGTGGCGCAGCTGTCGGAGCCGAGTACGGACGAGCTCACCCTGCTGTTCCCGGCGGATCTGCCCGCTCTGCCGGCTCCTTGCTGACACCTGGCCTCTGGGCGGGCACTTCGGCCCGCTGGGCCTCGTCGAGCCGGGCGAGCAGCGCGGCGCGTTCGGTGGCGAAGGCCGGGTCGGCCTGGTAGTCGGAGTGGCCGAGGATCGGCGCGGGCAGCGGGTGCCTGGCGCTGCGGCCGTAGGCGACGGGGTCGGCGAGCGGGCCGTGGTCCACGTCCTGGCCCGCTCCGGGGAGCGCGGGGCCGCCGATGGGGTCGGTGGCCCGCCAGAGGTTGCGCCAGCAGTCGAGGTCGCCGTGGAGCGCGGTGAGCGGCCCCGGGCCGAAGTAGGCGGGGAACCAGCGGCCGTAGAGGCGGGCGAGCGGGGATCCGTAGGTGAGCAGGGCCACCCGGCGGCGGACGTGCGGCGGGAGCTGCCAGACGGCCGCCGCGGCGAGGACGCTGCCCTGGGAGTGGCCGGAGATGACGAGGCGTCCGCCGGTGCGGCCCGTCCAGCCGGTCATCCGCCAGGTCAGGTCGGGGACGGCGCGCTCGGCGTAGCAGGGCGGGGCGAAGGGATGGGCCGCGCGCGGCCAGAAGGTGCCGACGTCCCACAGGATCCCTATCGTGCGGCGGGCGGACGGGTCCCGGTAGGCGCGCCGGCCCCAGGTCACGAAGAGGACGAAGCCGAAGCCGATGAGCCAGGACCCGGCGTCCTGCGCGGCGCGGGCGGCGCCCTCCAGCAGCGGGCCACTGCCGCGCGCAGCCTCGTAGGGGACCCGGCCGCCGATCCATGCCCCGGCGAGGGCTCCGGCGCCGAGCAGCAGGGTGATCCCGGATACGGCCCCGACGAACCAGGGCGCGGAGTCGGTGAGCGCTGCGGCGGCCCGCGCCCCCGCGATCCGGCGGCTGCGGGGCCCGTCCGGGATCTCCCCCGGGTATTCGGCGGCGATGCCGGCGGCCAGGGTGCGCCGTTCGCGGATCCCGCGCACCGTGAACCAGACGGCGAGCAGGGCCAGTACGAGGAGCAGCGGCGGTAGTACGGCGGCCTGCCAGGACAGCAGCACGGGCGGCCCGGGCAGCGGGGCCCCGGGCGTCCCGGGGACGGCGTCGCCGTCCAGCCAGTCGGCGACGCGCTGGGCTACGCCGCCCGACATCACCCCGCCGAGGGCGCAGCCCAGCATGCCGACGGCAGGCCCGCCGAGGCCGCCCAGCGCGGTGGCCGGATCGGGGGCCGGGCGGTACAGGTGCCGGGCGACGGCGGCGAGCGCGAGCACGCAGCCGCCCTGGCCCAGCATCAGCACCCCGAAGGCCAGGTCCCCGGGGAGCCGCCCGGCAGAGGTCCAGCCGGGGCGCGCCCAGCCGGCGTGCACGAGGACGGTGACCAGCAGCGCGAGGGCCGCTCCGGGCAGCAGGGTGACAGCGGCCCGGTCGAGGTGGTGGTCGGCCCGGTCCTCGGTGCGGCCGCGCCGGCAGACGACCCAGGCCACGGCCGCGGCCGCGGCGGCGAGCAGCCCCTGGGTGACCCAGCCGACCGCTTCCAGTACCGGTGCTCCGGCCGCCCCGCGGTCGTGGCGGGCCGTGGGCACGGAGACGGCCACCGCCACGGTGAGGAGTCCGGCGGCGGTGTGCGCGGCGCGCAACCGGGCCACGAGGCGGCGCCCGTACCAGAATCCGGGCCGGCCGAGCGCGGGGACCGTGTCCGAGGCGGTGTCCGGGTCGGCCGCTCCGGCGGGCGGCGGCTGGGACTCGTAGGCGCTCCAGGTGCGGTTCGACAGGTACCAGAGCAACCCGGTCAGGGCGGCCGGTACCAGCGCCCCGAGCGCGAGGCGGCGGCCGGGCTCGGCCCACCAGCCGCCGCCGGGTGCGAGGAAGCCCAGCCAGGAGAAGCGGGACCCCGCACACGATGCGGTTCCCGCGCACTGCCAGGCGAACAGGTCGAGCGCGACCTCGCAGGCGGCCGCGATCAGCAGCACGGTCAGGCTGAGCGCGAGGACCCGTACGAGGACCCCGTACGTCCGCACCGCGCGCGGCGTGGTGCCGGTGGTGCCGGCGGGGCGGGCCCAGTGCGCGAGGTTGGCCACCATGAAGGGCAGGAGCAGCAGCCACAGCGCACGGGCGCCGTTGCCGGAGGTGAGCCGGGACCAGCAGTAGGCCTCGGGGACGGGGCGCCCGGCGCACCGCTCCGGGTGCGCCTCGGCGTCGGCGTCCTCGGTACGGCGGAACACGGCGGCGGTGGAGTCTCCGGTGACCCGCACGGTACGCGGGTCACCGAGCAACTCACCGGGGGCGGCTCCGGCCACACCGTGCACGAGGAGCTCCAACGCGAGCACGGGCGGGGCCGGGACCGGCGCGGCCACCCCGGCGTCTGCGCCGCCCCGGCTCCCGCCCGGACCGGGAACCGGATTCCCGGCCGGATCGCCGCCCCGCCCTCCGCCCGCCCCGGCAGGCGGCAACCCGGCCCGGCCGGAGACCGGACTGCCACCGTGACCACCGCCCGCGCACTCGGCCGGTCCCTGGCACCGGCACCGGCACCGGCCGGGATCGTCTGCCTCACTGTCGCCCCGGCCAACGGGCGGCTGTGGAAGGGGCGTGTCCGGCACCGCGGCCTCCGTTCTCGGGGGGCTCCAGCATCCCGCCCGGCGGCGCGGCTTGCCAGCACCCCGCTCACATCAGCCCGGTCCGTGGGAACTTCGTGCGGACTTCTGCGCGAGAGGCGGCTATGGTGTCGCCTCGCATGACAGTGATCTCACCCCAGGGGGTACCGCCATGGCTCGCCGACTCCGCCCGGTGGGGCTGGACTTCATCGAGGACGCGCCGGTCCGGCTGGTCTTCGCCGCGCAGGTCTCCGCGGCGCCCGAGGACGTGTACCGGGCCCTCGCCGAGGAAGTGGAGGGCTGGCCCCGCTGGTTCAAGGCGGTGACCCTGGCCCGCCCCACGCACGGGGGCGCGGGCCGCGAGGTCAAGCTGATGGGCGGCGTCCGCTTCGAGGAGACGATCATGGCCGCGGATCCCGGGCAGCGTTACGCGTACCGGGTCGACACCACCAATGCCCCCGGCCTCCAGGCCCTGTTGGAGGAGTGGCGGCTGACTCCGCGCGGGACCGGCACCCATGTCCGCTGGACCTTCGCCGCGGACGGACCGGCCGCCTTCCGCTTCGCCCTCACCCTCGCCCGCCCGGGCCTGGGCCACTCCTTCCGCCAGGCGGTCCGCGCCCTTGACACCCGCCTGACCGCCCGGCGCGCGGCCGGTCAGTAGCCGGGAGCCGGGCCCTGCCGCGCGTCCCGGCCGGTCGCCGCTAGACCCTGTGCACCTGGGCCAGGTCCCCGTAGCCACCCGCGTCCCACACCCGCGTACGGAACTCCTGGAGGGTCAGCGCCGGACCGCCGCCGAAGTGGACGACCGCGCACCGCTCACAGCACCATCCCCGGGCCCAGACCTCTTCGGCCGCTTCCCGCCCGGCGGCCATCCGCGTCCGGAACGCGCGCTGGATCCGCACGGCCGACCGGAAGAGCAGCACCGCCCCCACCAGGGCGAACGCGGAGATCCAGCCGAGGAACAGGAGTTCGGCCTCGGGCTCGGGCGGGTCCGCCCAGGTGGCACCTCCCCATAGCTGGAGCGAGCCGTGGTCCGCCTTCGGGGCGTCCGCGAACCAGTTCCCGCCGGTCGCACCGCCGATGAACGTACCGATCGACACCATGACGAGCAGCACGCCCAGGGCGGTCCGGCCACCGGTCACCGGCGGTGGCGGGGCCACCGCGAGGGCGTCCGCCAGGCGCGGGACGACCTCCCGGGTCTCGGTGCGCTGCTCGGTTTCGCCGGAGCCGGTCTCGGCGAACCGGCGGTGCCCGCTGATGCACACGGCGGGGACGGCCCGGACCTGGTCGGACCGGCGACAACTCGGACACTCCAGCCGGCGCGCGCCCCCGCCCCCGTCAGGACTCTCGTCGGGCCTCCCGGCCGCGCCCTCGACCTCGCCCCGGTCCGCACGCCCGTCCCTACGACCCGCCGCACGACCGGTCTGGGCCTGCGTCCGCGCGTCCCGCTCCGGTCTGTTGTACTCGATGCCCGCCATGGCTCCCCCATCGCCCCGTGCCGAGTTCGCCGAGCGTAGCCGGACAAGTCCCTTGCGGACAGGGCGATTTCGTCACCGCCCTGTCACAGCGCCGCCTTCGTGGCCGCCGGCCGGCTCAGGCCGTCGGCTCGCGCCAGGTGCCCGTCGTCAGGAGCGTGTCGATGGTCTTCGCGTACGGGGCCAGGTCGAGGCCCTGTTCCGCCAGCCACTGGTCGGAGTAGTACTTGTCCAGGTAGCGGTCGCCCGAGTCGCAGAGCAGGGTGACCACGCTGCCCTTGCGGCCCTCGGCCACCATCTCGGAGACGATCTTCAGAGCGCTCCACAGGCCGGTACCGGTGGAGCCGCCCGCCTTGCGGCCGATCGCCTGCTCCAGCGCACGGCAGGCGGCGACGCTCGCCGCGTCCGGGACCTTCATCATCCGGTCGATGGCGCCCGGTACGAAGCTCGGCTCCATCCGGGGCCGCCCGATGCCCTCGATGCGCGAGCCGCAGTCGCTGGTCGCGTGCGGGTCGTTGTTCGTCCAGCCGTCGAAGAAACAGGAGTTCTCCGGGTCGGGGACACAGATCCGGGTGTCGTACTGCATGTAGTGCACGTAGCGCGCGATCGTCGCGGAGGTGCCGCCGGTACCGGCGGTCGCGACGATCCAGGCCGGTTCGGGGAACGGCTCCAGGCGCAGCTGCTGGTAAATCGATTCTGCGATGTTGTTGTTGCCTCGCCAGTCGGTGGCCCGCTCCGCGTACGTGAACTGGTCCATGTAGTGGCCGCCCGTACGGGCGGCCAGCTCGGCCGACTCCTCGTACATCTTCATCGAGTCGTCCACGAAGTGGCATTCACCGCCGTGGAATTCGATGAGCCGGCACTTCTCCGGGCTGGTGGTCCGCGGCATGACCGCGATGAACGGGACGCCGATGAGCTTCGCGAAGTACGCCTCGGAGACGGCGGTCGAGCCCGAGGAGGCCTCGATGACCGGACGGCCGGGGCGGACCCAGCCGTTGCAGAGGGCGTAGAGGAACAGCGAGCGCGCGAGGCGGTGCTTGAGCGAGCCCGTGGGGTGCGTGGACTCGTCCTTGAGGTAGAGGTCGATGCCCCACGCCTCGGGGAGCGGGAAGCGCAGCAGATGCGTGTCCGCCGAACGATTGGCGTCCGCCTGGACCTTGCGAACGGCTTCCTTCAGCCACGCGCGGTACTCGGCGTCGCTGTGGTCCACGTCGACGGTCGTGGCGGTCGTGACGGTGGCTCCGCTCGTGGCGGTCTTGGCGGCTGCGCCGGTTGTGCCGGTGGTGCTCATGCGCCGTGCTCCTTCGTGCCCGTATCTCATGCCCTGTGCTTTCGCAATGTACCTCGCTCACCTGCGCAAACAGTCGCTTTGGGTTTCCATGCGGATCGCTTTCGGACGCGTTCGGTTGCACTGTGGCGCACCGTGGGTGACCCTGGTGGAGCATTACCGAGGGTGCAGCACCCGTAACACTCATGTCGGGGAGTCGCAGCCGTGATCAGTCATTCCCGCAGGCACTGCGTCGTCGAACTGCAGGCCTTGCCGTCGCGGATCGGCCAAATCCGCAGGATCGTCTCCGCGCAGCTGCGCCACTGGCAGCTCGATCCGCTCATAGACCGGGCTGCGCTCGGCGTGACGGAACTGCTCAGCAACGTCCATCGCCACGCGCAGCCGGACAAGACCTGCACGGTGGAGATCGAACTGCGCCTCGGGCGCCTGACGGTTTCGGTCATCGACAGCGATCCGCGGCTCCCGGTGCTCCGCGATACCCTCCCGCCGACACCGCAGCCACCGGAGGCGCTGGAGACCTGCGGGCGCGGGCTCGCGCTCGTGGCGGCGGTCAGCGAGGCCTGGGGGGCGCGGCACCGGCCCGACGGCCCGGGCAAAGCGGTGTGGTTCTCCCTGCGGGCGGCGCCCGCACCGCAGGCTCCGTCGCAGCCGAGGCGGATCAAGACCATGCCCGTACGAGAGCCTTCGCGAGCGGTGTCCCTCGCCGCGGACCCCGGAACCGTACCGGCAGCCCTGCCGGTGGCGGCCTCGGTCGGCACCGGGCCCGGGTAACGCCCCGCCGCGACACCCCCGCACTCGGCCCCGGGCACTCGGCCCCGGGCACCGCCCCGGAACACCCGCCCCGGGACACCGCTGCCGGCCGCCTCTAGGCCAAGGCTCCCAGCGGGTCGTCGAGCACCGGCTGCCACGCCAGTTCCGCCGCGCCGACCAGGCTGTTGTGGTCGAGGGTGCACGGCAGGATCGGGACTCCCCCGCTGCGGCCCCACAGGCTGCGGTCGGCGACGACCGCGCGCAGCCGGTCCGGGTCGGCGTTGAGCAGTTCGCGGTGCAGGCCGCCGAGGATGATGCGGTCCGGGTTCAGGATGTTGACCAGGCCCGCGAGGCCGAGGCCGAGCCGGTCGATCAGCTCCTCGGTGGCGGCCCGCACCCCCGCCTCGCCGGGCTCGTCGCGCAGCAGGTCACGGGCCTGCTGGAGCAGCGACACCTCCGGGCCGGGCGTGCGCCCCGCCGCGGTGAGGAAGGCCAGCGGGTCGGCCTCCACGTCCAGGCAGCCGCGGCTGCCGCAGTGGCAGGCCCGCCCTTCCGGGTTCACGGTGAGGTGGCCGACCTCCAGGGCCAGGCCCGAACTCCCGCTGTGCAGGCGCCCGTCCAGCACCAGCGCCCCACCGACACCGCGGTGCCCGGTGGCCACGCACAGCAGGTGCTGGGCGCTGCGCCCCGCACCGTGCCGGTGCTCGGCCAGTGCGGCGAGGTTGACGTCGTTGCCGGTCAGGGCGGGGCCGTCGATGCCGGCCGCCTTCACGCACCGCGCGAAGACGGACCGTACGGGAGAACCGGGCGGCCAGGCCAGGTGCAGCGGGTTCAGCGCCGTGCCCTCCGGCTCGGCGACGGCCGAGGGCACCGCGAGTCCGGCGCCGATGCAGCGGCGGCCGCTCTCCTCCAGCAGTCGCGCGCCCGCGTCGACCACCGCGCCGAGCACCTGCGCAGGGTCGGCGGAGACGGTGATCTTGCCGGGGGCGGTGGCGACGATGCGGCCCCCGAGCCCGACCAGGGCCGCGCGGAAGCCGTCCGGGTGCACCTGGGCGGCGAGCGCGACGGGCCCGTCCTCCGCGACCGCGAGCCGGTGCGAGGGGCGGCCCTGGGTGCCGCCGCCGCCCGCGCCGCCGGGCCGGGAGTCGACGCGGATCAGCCCGAGCGCCTCCAGTTCCGCGGCGACGGCCCCGGCGGTGGCCCGGGTGACGCCGAGCTCGGCGGTCAGGACGGCGCGCGTGGGGGCTCGGCCGGTGTGGACCAGCTCCAGCGCCGGGCCCAGCGCCCCGCGGCCGCGCTCCAGCTTGGTCCGTGCGGACGTGGACACCGTGGTCACATCCCTCGCATCCCCCACCCCCGCCGGGGCCCCGTTGCCGTTCATGGCAACGATCCTCGCATGATCGGAGGGCGCCGGACGCCGCCCCTACGTCAGGCTCGGGCCGAGGCCGCCGACGCGGAGGGTGATGTTCAGCCTGCCGGTCAGGCCGAGCCCGTGCGGGCCCGTGCCCGGCAGGACCTTCGGCACGCCGTGGTAGGCCAGACGGCTCGAATCCCCGAAGACGAAGAGATCCCCGCTGCGCAGCTCGACGTCCCGGTACGGGCGGCCGCGCGAGGCGGTGTTGCCGAAGCGGAAGACGCAGCTGTCGCCGAGGCTGAGCGAGACCACCGGAGCCCCGGACCTCTCCTCGGCGTCGCGGTGCATGCCCATGCGGGAGTCGCCCTCGTAGAAGTTGACCAGGGCGATGTCGTAGACCACCTCGGGGCCCGGCACCCGCCCGTAGGCGGCTTCGAGAGCTTCCCGCCCCAGCCCGGCCAGCCAGTGCGGCATGGGCTTGACGGGCGCCCCGTCCCCGTCGACGGCGGTACGCGCGTATCCGTACGGGTACCAGTGCAGCCCGAGACACACCTGCCGGGCGGTCATCACCCCGCCACCGGGGGTCCGTACGGTGCGCAGGCCGGCGGGCGGGCGCGCCCACTCCCGGCAGGCGTCGAGCAGCTCGCGCTGACGGCCCGCCCCCAACCAGTCCGGCACGTGCACGGCACCGGGAGCGATCACGGCCCGCTCGCGCGGGAAGAGTTCCCCGTCCATGGCTCCATTGTCGGCTTCGGCTGCGAGACTCCCGGTATGGAGATCATCGAATACGTGAAGACGGTCGCGCGGGAGGGCGAACTGCTCGCCGACGTGGCCGAACGGGCCGGTACCGAGGTCGCGGTGCCCACCTGTCCGGGGTGGCACGTGGCCGATCTGCTGCGGCACACGGGGGCCGTGCACCGCTGGGCGGCCGGATACGTCGCGGAGGGGCAGTTGGAACCGGTCGGGTTCCCCGATGCCCCCGAGCTGGCGGGCGCCGAATTGCTGAGGTGGTTCCGGGAGGGGCACGCCACGCTGGTGCGCACGCTGACCGAGGCGCCGGCCGACGTCCAGTGCTGGACCTTCCTCCCGACGGCCGCGCCCTCTCCGCTGGCGTTCTGGGCCCGGCGGCAGGCCCACGAGACCTCGGTGCACCGGCTGGACGCGGAGTCGGCGCTCGGCGTGGCGTACTCGCCGGTGGAGGCGCGGTTCGCGGAGGACGGGGTGGACGAGCTGCTGACGGGCTTCCACGCCCGCCCGCGCAGCCGGGTCCGTACCGCGGAGCCCAAGGTGCTGCGGATCCGGGCGGCCGACACGGGCGCGTCGTGGACCGTCCACCTGTCCGCGGAGCCGGCCCGCACGGTCCGCGGCACCACGGAGGAGCCGGCCGACTGCGAGGTGACGGGCACCGCGTCCTGGCTGTACGCGGCCCTCTGGAACCGTCTCCCGCTGGCGGGCCCGGGCGTCACGGGTGACCTGTCGCTGACCCGGCTGTGGGGCGAGACGGCCGGCATCTGATCGGGGACCGGCCGGCCCCCGGCCGGGAACCGGCGGGTCACCAGGTCATCGGGTCACCGGGTCACCGGGTCAATCCCCGAGCGTGGCGGCGTAGGCGGTCTGCGCGCGGTACGGCCAGGCGGGCGCCGCGTTCCAGGGGTTGGGCATGGTCCGGTCCGTCGCGTACGCGTAGCCCGCGCCGCGGGTGAAGGCCGTCTGGAGGGCGGTACGCATCGCGGTCGCGTCCGGGACCTCGTGGACGAGGTGCCAGAACGCCGTGCCGCTCGGGTCGAGTTCGGCCCCGGCGCGGTACCCGCCCACCGGGTCGAAGACGTTCCCCCCGAGCCACCCGCCGCCGGTGTAGGCGGCGTAGGTGTCCTCGTACGTGACGAAGACGTCGGCGGTCCGGTGGCCCGGTTCCAGGTAGCAGTCGGCGATGGCGGTGCCCGGGTTGTCGACGACGAGTTCGGGGACGGACGGGTCGACGGCGTCCATGACGGCCTGCACGTAACGGCGCAGCTCCGCGTAGTGGTCGCGGGTCGCGTTGCCGGGGCCGCAGTCGCGGCTGACCACGTCGAAGAAGATGCCGTCGACGTGGAGGCGGCCGTCGCCGTCGGCGGGTCTGAGGTAGTTGTCGACGGAGGCCTTCACGGCGGCGATGTCGCGGTTGCCGTGGTCGGTGTGGACGTAGCCGAGCACCTTGGTCTTCTCGCCGGTCGCCGTGGTGGCGCGGCGCAGGGCGTCGGCGCGGGACCGCCACGGCGCGTCGAACGGGGCGTCGCCGTTGCCCGGGTTGAGGACGACCACCGAGGGGGCCGGGCGGGTGGCCGCGAGGTCGGTGAGCACGCGGTCGTCCGCCCAGACGTAGGCGGGGACGGCGATCTCCAGGCCCCGCACGCCCGATATCCGGGGCGAGGCGGCCGTGGCCTGGGCGACCTCGGTCGGAGGCGTGTCGCGCGCCGACGCGGTGACGACCGGCGCCGGCGCGGCGAGTAACGCGGTGACGACGATGGCGAAGAGGGCCTTCACGGCGCGGGGCATGAACGTTCCTCCGGCGGCGGCAAGGGGTGGGCGGCCCGAGGAACACTAGCCGGGCAGCCCCCTCTTCAGGCCGGAACCGCCCGCATTCATACGAGGAACAGAAGAACGAACGGGCGGTCACCGCGTCACACCGCGGGCAGCCCCACCTCGTGGGCGAGCCGGCCCGCGGCATGCGTGAAGAAGGCGTCCCGGTCCTCGACGACCCGGTTGAACTGGCCGAACAGCTCGAAGGAGACGAGACCGGCGAGCTGCGCCCAGGCGGCGACCAGGGCGGCGGAGACCTCCGGCGGCAGTCCGGTGGCGAACTCGGCGGTCATCCGTTCGGCCTCGGCACGCAGGGTCGCGGGCAGCGGCGGCAGGGCGAGACCGCGGCCCTCGTGGGCGGCCCGGGCAATCCCGATGAGGGTGTTTCCGACCCGGGAGGCGGGCCCGATGGTGTCCACGGGGGCACTGTAACCGGGCACCGGGGAGCCGTAGATGAGGGCGTACTCGTGCGGGCGCTCCAGCCCCCACGCCCGGACGGCTTCGCAGACCGCGACCCAGCGGGCGCGGGGCGGGGCGCCGGCGGCGAGGGCGTGGGCGTCGGCCTGCTCGGCGGCGGCGCCGAGGCTGTCATACGCGTCGACGATGAGCGCGGTGAGCAGATCGTCGCGGCTGGGGAAGTAGCGGTAGAGGGCGGAGGAGACCATGCCCAGCTCGCGGGCGACCGCGCGCAGGGAGAGTTTGGCGGCGCCCTCGTCCGCGAGCCGACGGCGCGCCTCGTCCTTGATGGCGGCGGTGACCTCGATGCGGGCCCGTTCCCTGGCCCCTCGCACGGTGTTCATGCGGGCCAGTCTGCCACGCAGGCGGAGCACTGCCCAAGAATCGGATCCCCGCTCCATTTCGAGAGCACTGCTCTTGCTTTGGAGCGCCGATCCGTGCACACTGGTCTCAAGCGAGAGCAGTGCTCTCCAAAACGCGAGAAGACCCGGAGGTCACCATGAGCAGCACGCCCACCCCGTACTACTTCCAGGCCGGCCCGGTCGCCACCCGCCTCAACGCCCTCATCGGCAAGCTGGCGCGCCTCGGCATCAGCCTGGCCGGCACCGCCGAGATGTCGGTCCGCGGCCGCAAGTCCGGCGCGATGCAGCGGATCCCGGTCAACCCGCACACGTATGAGGGAGCCCAGTACCTGGTCTCGGCCCGCGGCCACTCCCAGTGGGTCCGCAACATGCGGGTCGCGGGCGGCGGCGAACTGCGCGTGGGCCGCAAGCTGCGGACCTTCACCGCGACCGAGATCACCGACCCGACGGAGAAGGTCGCCATCCTGCGGACCTACCTGGAGAAGTGGGGCTGGGAGGTCAACCAGTACTTCCAGGGCGTGACGGCGAAGTCCTCCGACGCGGAGCTCCAGGCCGCCGCCGACGACCACCCGGTCTTCCGCATCACGGTGTCGAAGTGACCCCCGCGCGGTGGAGGACTTCCAGCACGGCCAGCTCGTCCTCGGACAGGCGCAAGGCGCCCGCGGCCACGTTGGCGGCCAAGTGGTCCGGGTCACCGGTCCCAGGGATGGCCAGCACGTGCGGTCCGCGGTGCAGCGTCCACGCCAGTCTGACCTGAGCAGCGCTCACCCCGCGCTCCCGGGCCACGGCCAGTACCTCCGCGGGCTCGGCCCCGCTCGCGCCGACCGTACGCCCCGTGCCGGCGATCGCGTAGAACGGCACGTACGCGATTCCCTGTTCACCGCAGCCGCGTACGAACGCGTCGTGTTCGGGCCGTACGCCGATGCCGTACGGGTTCTGGACGCAGACCACCGGCGCGATGGACCGGGCCTCGGCGAGTTGGTGGGGGTGGATGTTGGAAAGACCCAGGTGGCGGATGAGTCCCGCCTCGCGCAGCCGCGCGAGGGCGCCGAAGCGCTCGGCGATCGAGTCGGTGCCGACCGTGCGCAGGTTCACCACGTCGAGGTGGTCGCGACCGAGCTGGCGAAGGTTCTCCTCGACCTGGCCGCGCAGCTGTTCGGGAGTGGCGTGCGGCAGCCACTGACCCGAGGGACCGCGACCGGGGCCGACCTTGGTGGTGATGACGAGGTCGTCGGGGTAGGGGGTCAGTGCCCGGTTGATCAGTTCGTTGGCCGAGCGCAGCGGCGAGAAGTAAAACGCGGCGGTGTCGATGTGGTTCACCCCGAGCTCGACGGCGCGGCGCAGCACGCCGATCGCCTGATCCCGGTCACGTGGTACGGCGTCGGCGATGAGCGCCTCCCCCGTCTGCGGCAGGCGCATCGCGCCGAAGCCGATCCGGTTGATCTTCAAGTCTCCGAGCGTCCAACTACCCGATGCCGCTGCGGTGATCGTCTTTGAGGTCATGCCCGGGATGGTCTCCTTCGCCTAGGCTGGCGGCAATTGATTCGGGCATGCGTGAATCCTCGGGGTGGCCGTGGCGGCGGAGCTGGCGTTCTCGACGAGTGACCTGGCGCAGATGCGGTTCGCCGTCTCGCCGATGTGGGAGGTCGGCCCCAGTTTCCGACTGCTCGCTTCCGGCTCCGCGCACCCCGTCCACCGGCCCTGGATCGAGCAGGTGCGACCGCGGGTCGCCGCTGCCGGACTGGACCGGGGCCTGCTCGCCGAGCTGATACCGCCCTCGGGTTACGTGCCCGACTTCCTCAACCCGTCGCCCACCGGCCCGGCCCCCACCCTGGCGGAGGAGCTGGCCGGGATCCTGGCCGCTCCCGACGCCCGCGTACGCCGGGACCTCGACCGCCTGCGGGAGGAGCAGGGGTGCCTGGGTCCCCGGCTACGGGGTCTGTACGCCGAGCCGCAGGCCCGTCGGCAGCGGATCGTGGAAGAGATCGAAACCTACTGGGAGCTGGCACTCGCCCCGTACTGGGCGCGGATCCGGGCCGTGCTCGACGCCGATGTCTTCCATCGGGCCCGCCAGGTCGCCGAGCAGGGTCCCGGCCGCCTGCTGGACGGGCTGCACCCTTCGCTGAGCTGGGACGACAACGCGCTCCGGCTGGCCTGGCGGCAGCGGGAGCTGTCCCGGAAGGCGGCGGGCGCCGGGCTGGTGCTGATTCCCTCGGTCTTCACCGCGCGGGGCCCGTTCACCCGGGTGACCCCGCCGGAGCCGCCACAGCTGGCCTACCCGGCGCGCGGCATCGGCGCGCTCTGGGAACCCCGTACCGCCACCAGGACCGAGGCCGTCGCAGCGGTCCTCGGCCGCTCACGCACCCGACTGCTGGCCGAACTGGAGACGCCCGCCTCCACCACCGAACTGGCCCGCCGTACGGGCCTCTCCCCGTCCGGGGTGTCCCAGTACCTGACGGCGTTGCGCGACGCGGGCCTGGTCAGCGCCCACCGAGCGGGGCGCTCCGTGCTCTACGCGCGCACCTCGGTCGCGGAATCCCTGCTCGCCGGCGGCAGCCCGTAGCACCCGGCCGCCGGCGCCGACCGGCGGGCACGCCGGTCGGCCTGCCCGACGGGCCGGGGCCCGGGAGGCCTGGAGGCCCGGAGGCCCGGAAGGGAGGCCACGGGCCCATCCCGATCCCGGCAGACGGGCCCGCGTGCCCGGCGTCGCGGGGCCGCCCTCCGGGCGACGGCGGGAATTCGACGACGGACCCTAGCCCCGGCCGCCTCCGCGGGCCGCCGCCTGCCTCGCGTCCAGTGCCTGCAGCCCCCGCCGCGCGAGCGGGTGCGTCCGTACCAGGTCCGCCAGCGTCGTGGAGCCGCGCGTGATCCGCGCGAAGGCCCGCCACGCCGGGCGGAAGCCCGTGATCGCCGCGTGCAACAGACCCGGCTTGGCCTCGAACACGGTCAGCATCCGCTGCCCGACGCCCATCTCCACACCCAGCCCGGCCTTCACCGCGAAGGCGTAGTTCAGGGCCTGGCGTCGCGCGTCCACCGCGTCCTGCGCCTCGGAGATCTTCGCCGCCCACTCCCCCGCCAGCCGCCCCGAGCGCAGCGCGAAGGAGATGCCCTCCCGCGTCCACGGCTCCAGCAGCCCGGCCGCGTCACCCGCGACCAGGACCCGGCCGCGCGAGAGCGGCGAATCGGGCTTGCGGCAGCGGGTCAAGTGCCCAGAGGAGACGGCCGGTTCGAAACCCGCGAGGCCGAGCCGGGCGATGAAGTCGTCCAAGTAGCGCTTGGTCGCGGCGCCTTCGCCCTTGGCCGAGATGACCCCGACCGTGAGGGTGTCCCCCTTGGGGAAGACCCACCCGTAACTTCCGGGCAGCGGGCCCCAGTCGATCAGCACCCGCCCCTTCCAGTCCTCCGCGACCGTCTCCGGGACAGGGATCTCCGCCTCCAGGCCGAGGTCCACCTGCTCCATCTCCACGCCGACGTGCGCGCCGATCCGGCTCGCGCTGCCGTCCGCGCCGACGACCGCGCGGGCCAGTACGGTCTCCCCGTCGGCCAGCACCACGGCCACCGTGCGCCGGTCGGGCACCGCGGACCCGTGCTGCTCCACGCGCGCCACGGCGGTACCCGTACGCACCGACGCCCCCGCCTTCTCGGCCTCGGCGACCAACGCGGCGTCGAACTCGGGCCGGTTGATGAGCCCGAACAGCATCTGCTTCGAGCGCCGGGTCCGGGTCAGCCTCCCGTCCAGCGAGAAGGTCACCGCGTGGATACGGTCCTTGAAGGGCAGGACGAAGCCCGGCGGCAGGGCGTCGCGCGAGGGGCCGATGATGCCGCCGCCGCAGGTCTTGTAGCGGGGCAGTTCGGCCTTCTCCAGCAGCAGGACGCTGCGCCCCGCCTTGGCCGCCGCGTACGCCGCGGACGATCCGGCCGGGCCGGCCCCGACCACGACCACGTCCCACACTTCGCCGGTTCCCCGACCGTCCCCGGCCTCACCGGCCGCCCCTGCCTCACCGGCCGCCCCCGACACCTCGTCGGCTTCGCCGGCCACCTCGTCGCCCGGCCTCGGTCCGGACCGCTCCGCGTCCGCCCCGGCGCCTGCGCCCATGCCTGCGCCTTCGCCGTCGCCTTCGCCTGCGCCCGTACCTTCGTCGCGTACGTCGTCGTCGCTGCTCACGATGTGCTGCTGCTCCTGATCACCCGTTGCTCCGATGCCGGGCAAATCCTAGCGAGACGCTCCGTCGCCCCGTTGTGCGAGGATCAGGACTGACTTTCGCCGTACCCGGCATACGCGCACCCCCGCGCATGCGGGGAAGCCGTACACAGAGCACAACGTCGCACCCAAAAGGAGCGTGCCCATGTCCCAGAATCCGATCGCCGAGACCGTCGCCTCGCTGATGCCCCGCGCCAAGCAGGAGCTCACCGAGCTGGTGGCCTTCCAGTCGGTGGCGGACTGGGCACAGTTCCCCCGGAGCGAGAGCGAGGGCGCCGCGAACTGGGTGGCCGACGCGCTGCGCGCCGAGGGCTTCCAGGACGTGGCCCTGCTCGACACCCCCGACGACACCCAGTCCGTCTACGGCTTCCTTCCCGGCCCCGAGGGAGCGCCGACCGTTCTGCTCTACGCGCACTACGACGTGCAGCCGCCGCTGGACGACGCGGCCTGGATCTCCCCCGCCTTCGAGCTGACCGAGCGCGACGGCCGCTGGTACGGGCGCGGTGCGGCCGACTGCAAGGGCGGGTTCATCATGCACCTGCTGGCGCTGCGCGCGCTGAAGGCCAACGGCGGTGTGCCGGTGAACGTGAAGGTGATCGTCGAGGGCTCGGAGGAGCAGGGCACCGGCGGTCTCCAGCAGTACGCCGAGGCGCACCCGGAGCTGCTGACCGCCGACACCATCGTCATCGGCGACGCGGGGAACTTCCGCCTCGGCCTGCCGACGGTGACGGCGACCCTGCGCGGCATGTGCCTGCTCAAGGTGAAGATCGACACGCTGGGCGGCAACCTGCACTCCGGCATGTTCGGCGGTGTCGCCCCGGACGCGCTGGCCGCGCTGATCCGCCTCCTCGACTCGCTGCGCGCGGCTGACGGTTCGACGACCGTGGACGGTCTGGCCTCGGACGCGGTGTGGGAGGGCCTGCAGTACCCGGAGGCCGATTTCCGCTCCGACGCGAAGGTGCTGGACGGTGTCGAGCTCATCGGCGAGGGCACGATCGCGGACCGGCTGTGGGCCCGTCCGGCCGTGACGGTGCTCGGCATCGACTGCCCTCCGGTGGTCGGCGCCACCCCGTCGGTGCACGCGAGCGCGGCTGCGCTGATCAGCCTGCGGGTGCCGCCGGGCGTGGACACCGCCGCGGCCGTCAAGCTGCTGGAGGCGCACCTGGTGGCGCACACCCCGTGGAAGGCGCGGCTGGAGCTGGAGGTCGTGGGTCAGGGCCAGCCGTTCCAGGCGGACACGGACAGCCCGGCGTACGCCTCCATGGCCGCGGCGCTGGGTGAGGCGTACCCC
Organism: Streptomyces sp. NPDC096339; assembly: GCF_044762985.1. Classification (NCBI taxonomy): domain Bacteria; kingdom Bacillati; phylum Actinomycetota; class Actinomycetes; order Kitasatosporales; family Streptomycetaceae; genus Streptomyces; species Streptomyces sp. NPDC096339. The sequence goes on from NZ_JBIWFI010000007.1 coordinate 67,894, forward strand.
GGCCAGGAGATGCAGGTCGCGGGCATGGGCGGCTCGATCCCGCTGTGCAACACGCTGACGCAGCTGTACCCGGAGGCGGAGATGCTGCTGATCGGGCTGAGCGAGCCGGAGGCGCAGATCCACGCGGTGAACGAGAGCGTGTCGCCGCAGGAGCTGGAGCGGCTGTCGGTGGCGGAGGCCCTGTTCCTCGTCAACTACGCGGAGTCCAAGCGCGGCTGACCCCGCAGTGACGTGCGTGTACGCCCAGGGCGCAGTGCGCTCTGGGCGTACCGCGCTCCCGGCGAAGTGGCGTGTCCCGGGCGCCCGGTCGTGCGTACGTTCGCCGTATGGATCTTGTCGAAGTACTTCCGAACCGGCTCCACATGCTCCGTTTCCCCATCGGCCAGGCCTACCTCTGGCAGGACGACGGAGCCCTCACCCTGATCGACTCGGGCAACGCGCGGTCCGCGGCCGAGATCGAGGGGGCGATACGTTCCCTCGGGCTGGAGCCCGGGCGGCTGGAGCGGATCGTGCTCACCCATTGCCACCGCGACCACATCGGCGCGGCCGGTGAGCTCGCCGCCCGCTGGGGCGCGCGGGTCCTCGCGCACCGGCTGGACGCGCCCGTGATCCGGGGCGAGCTGCCGGTCCCCGAACCGGTGCTGCTGGACTGGGAGGTCCCGCTGTACGAGCACGGCCTGACCGTGCCCGAGGCCCCGCCGACCCCCGTCGACGAGGAACTGGAGGACGGGGACGCGCTGGGCTTCGGGGACGGGGCCTACGCGGTCCACGCCCCGGGCCACACGGACGGCAGCATCGGCGTGCACCTGCCCCGCCACGGGGTGCTGTTCACGGGGGACTGCGTCGCCGCCGTCGGCCCGCTGATGCTGGGCGTCTTCAACGTGGACCGCGCCCGGGCGATCGACTCCTTCCGCCGGCTGGCCGCGCTCTCCCCCGACGTCGCCTGCTTCGGCCACGGCGATCCCCTGACCGCGGACACGGCGGCGGCCCTCGCGAAGGCCGCCGCCGACACCCCGGCCTGACGGGGCCCGTCAGCCGACGGGGACGCCCGCCTCCAGGTACAGGGGGTGCCCCCGCTCGCGGGCGCGCAGGGCCCAGCGCAGGCGCTCGTACCGGTGCTGCGGGAGCAGTCCGGCGGCCTCGGCCTCGGTGACGAAGCGCCAGGCGCGGAGCTCCGGGCCCGGCAGCCGGAGCCGCTGCGCCGCCTCCTCGGTCAGCCGGCCGCCGTCGAAGAGCAGCCGCAGCCCCCCGAACCCGGGGGGCTGCGGAGCCTCCCAGTCGACGACGAGCAGGCCCGGCACGTCGTCCAGTACGAGGCCCAGTTCCTCGGCGACCTCCCGTACGCCCGCCCGGGCCGGAGCCTCGCCGGCTTCGACGACCCCGCCCGGGAACTCCCAGCCCGCCTTGTACGTCGGGTCCACGAGCAGCACCCGGTCGTGCTCGTCGAAGAGCAGCACCCCGGCGGCCACGGTCTCGCGCACGGGTTCCGGGGTCTGCACGATGTCGCAGACGGGGGCCGCCTCGGTACGGACGGCCTCGGCGATCCGCTCGGCGGTCTCCCGCACGGTCAGGGCGCCGTTGTCGACGACGTGCGCGTCGGCGGTGAGCCAGCCGAGGGCCTGCTGGTAGACCGGGATGTGGTCGTAGGCCCACTGGCGGACGTGGAGGTCCACCTCCTGCGGGTCCCCCGGCTCCTCGCGGTTCGCGATCCGCTCCCGCAGGATCGTTTCAGCGGGGGCCAGCAGCACATGGCGCACCGGGATGCGGCGCGCCGCGAGGCCGCCGAAGATCTCGTCCCGGTACTCCTGCCGCAGCAGGGTCATCGGTACGACGAGCACTCCGCCCAGTTCGGCGAGCATCGCCGCGGCGGTGTCCACCACCAACCGGCGCCAGCTCGGCAGGTCCTGGTAGTCGGTCACCTCCGCCAGCCGTTTGCGCGGCAGCAGCACGCGCAGCGCGTCCCCGATGAACTCCGGGTCGAACAGGGTGCTGTCCGGCAGGATTCCGGCCAGTTCGCGGGCCGTGCTGGTCTTCCCGGCGCTGAATGTGCCGTTGATCCAGACAATCACGTCTACCCCTCTCCGCATGGCTCGTCCGGAGCCCCCAGTGGCTTGCCCGCACCACCCTGCCACGGAAACCCGTTAATCAGCCGAGTGCTTATCCTCAAGGTCAGAGCGCTGTCCGCTACCTCCGGAGGTTTTGCAGCCGTGGCCACCAACCGCCGCCCGTCCGACCCCCGCTACGGCAACCGGCCCACGATGAAGGACGTGGCGGCCCGCGCGGGCGTGGGCCTGAAGACGGTGTCGCGTGTGGTCAACGGCGAACCGGGCGTGACCCCCGAGACGGAGAATCGCGTCCAGGAGGCCATCGAGGCGCTCGGATTCCGCCGCAACGACAGTGCGCGCGTGCTCCGCAAGGGCCGTACCGCCACGGTCGGCCTGGTCCTGGAGGACCTCGCCGACCCCTTCTACGGCCCGCTGAACCGGGCGGTGGAGGAGGTGGCGCGGGCGCACGGGGCGCTGCTCATCAACGGCTCCAGCGCCGAGGACCCGGAGCGGGAGCGGGAGTTGGCGCTCGCGCTGTGCGCGCGCCGGGTGGACGGGCTGATCGTGATCCCGGCGGGTGACGACCACCGCTACCTGGAACCGGAGATCCGGGCGGGCGTGGCCACGGTGTTCGTGGACCGGCCGGCCGGCCGGATCGACGCGGACGTGGTCCTCTCGGACAGCTTCGGCGGCGCCCGGGAGGGCGTCGCCCACCTGATCGCGGGCGGCCACCGCCGGATCGGCTTCATCGGGGACCACCCGCGCATCCACACGGCGACGGAACGCCTGCGCGGCTACCGGGATGCGATGGCGCGGGCGGGCCTGCCGGTGGCCGATTCATGGGTCTCCCTCGGCTCCACGCACCCGGAACGGGTGGCGGCCGCGGCCCGCGCGATGCTCGGGGGTCCGGAACCGGTGACGGCCTTCTTCGCGGGCAACAACCGGGTGACGGTCACGCTGGTCCGGGTCCTCGCCGCGCCGGCGCACCCGGTGGCCCTGGTCGGCTTCGACGACTTCGAACTGGCCGACCTGCTGAACCCGGGCATCACGGTGGTCGCCCAGGACGCGGCGGCCCTGGGCCGCGTCGCCACGGACCGCCTCTTCCAACGCCTGGCCGGCGCCGCCCTCCCCCCGACCCGCATCGAACTCCCGACCCGCCTGATCCCCCGCGGCTCGGGGGAACTCCCGCCCACCGGCGCTGTGTGAAACGCCGCGGGGCCCGGCCGGAGGATTCCGGCCGGGCCCCGCAGGGGTGGATCAGGCGGTCGCCGTCAGGGTCGCCGAGCGGCGCGGGATCGCGAAGGCGTCCAGTTCGGCACGGGTCAGGCCGGTGAGGGCGGTGACCTCGTCGGTGCCGACCGCGCCGCAGTCGAGGCCGCGGACCAGGTAGCCGGCCAGGGCCTTGGCGGTGGCGGGCTCGTCCATCACGTCGCCCTCGATCTTGGCCACGTACGCCTTCAGACGCGCGGCGGCGGCTTCGAGGCCCTCGCGGTAGAAGGTGAAGACGGCCGCGTAGCGGGTCGGGAGGTGGCCCGGGTGCATGTCCCAGCCCTGGTAGTAGGCGCGGGCCAGGGCGCGGCGGGTGAGGCCGTAGTGCAGCTTCCAGGCCTCGTGCACCTTCTCCGTGGTGCCGATGGGCAGCACGTTGGTGGAGCCGTCGGAGACGCGCACGCCGGTGCCGGCGGCCGCGACCTGCATGATCGCCTTGGCGTGGTCGGCGGCGGGGTGGTCGCTGGCCTGGTAGGCCGCGGACACGCCGACGCAGGCGCTGTAGTCGAAGGTGCCGTAGTGCAGACCGGTGGCGCGGCCCTTCGAGGCCTCGATCATGCGGGCCACGGTGGCGGTGCCGTCGGAGGCCAGGATGGACTGGCTGGTCTCGATCTGGATCTCGAAGCCGATGCGGCCCGGGCGCAGGCCGCGGGTGCTCTCGAAGGCCTCCAGCAGCTGGACGAAGGCGGTGACCTGCTCGGCGTACGTCACCTTCGGCAGGGTCAGGACCAGGTTGTCCGGGAGGCCGCCGTGGGCGAGCAGGCCGGACAGGAAGACGTCCGTGGTGCGGATGCCGCGGTCGCGGACGTTGGACTCCATGCACTTCATGCGGATGCCCATGTACGGCGCGTTGGTGCCGTTGGAGTACGCCTCGGAGATCAGGCGGGCGGCGCGCGCGGCGGCCTGGTCCTCCTCCTCGTCGGAGCGGACGCCGAAGCCGTCCTCGAAGTCGACGCGGAGGTCCTCGATGGGCTCCGTGGCGAGCTTGGCGCGGACGCGCTCGTAGACCGGTACGGCCAGCTCGTCCGGGATGCCGAGTACCTTGGCGAAGGTGGCGGCGTCCGGGGCGTGCTCGTCCATGGCCGCGAGGGCCTGGTCGCCCCAGGAACGGATGGTGTCCGCCGCGAAGACGTCACCGGGTACGTAGACGGTGTGAATGGGCTGACGGGTGCCGGGGTCGCCCGGGTAATGGCGCGCGAGTTCCGCGTCCACCGGCGCGAGGGAAGCGCTGATGCCCTCGCTGACCGCGCCTGCGAGGCTCGTCGCCACCTTCTCCTGCTGACCCATCGTGCACTCTCCTCTTTTCCGCTTCACGGAAGCTTAGATCCGCATAGCAGAATTTAGTCACGGGGTTCCGCTCCGTCAATGGTCCCTCGGTCGTCCTGGACAAACGACTCGGGGCCGCGCGGTGACAATCACCACACGGCCCCGGAGAAGTGGAGCTTCGAAGAGAAGCGCAGGTCAGGCGATTAGCCCTTGCGCGCCTTGATCTCCTCGGTCAGCTGCGGGACGACCGCGAAGAGGTCGCCGACCACGCCGTAGTCGACCAGGTCGAAGATCGGGGCCTCGGCGTCCTTGTTGATGGCCACGATGGTCTTCGAGGTCTGCATGCCAGCCCGGTGCTGGATCGCGCCGGAGATGCCGGAGGCGATGTACAGCTGCGGGGAGACCGACTTGCCGGTCTGGCCGACCTGGTTCGAGTGCGGGTACCAGCCGGCGTCGACGGCGGCGCGCGAGGCACCGACGGCCGCACCGAGCGAGTCCGCGAGGTCCTCGATGATGTGGAAGTTCTCGGCACCGTTGACGCCGCGGCCGCCGGAGACCACGATCGCGGCCTCGGTCAGCTCGGGGCGGCCGGTCGACTCGCGCGGGGTGCGGGAGGTGACCTTGGTGCCGGTGGCCAGGGCGCCGAAGGTGACGGCGAGCGCCTCGACGGCGCCGGCGGCCGGAGCGGCCTCGACCGGGGCCGAGTTCGGCTTCACGGTGATGACCGGGGTGCCCTTGGAGACACGGGACTTGGTGGTGAAGGACGCGGCGAAGGCGGACTGCGTCGCGACCGGGCCCTCGTCACCCGCCTCCAGGTCGGTGGCGTCGGTGATGATGCCGGAGCCGATGCGCACGGCCAGGCGGGCGGCGATCTCCTTGCCCTCGGCGGAGGACGGGACGAGCACGGCGGCCGGCGAAACGGCCTCGTACGCGGCCTGGAGCGCGTCCACCTTCGGTACCACGAGGTACTCGGCGAACTCGGGGGCGTCGGCGGTCAGGACCTTGACGGCACCGTGCTCGGCGAGCGCGGCGGCGGTGTCGGCGGCGCCGGCGCCCAGCGCGACGGCGACGGGCTCGCCGATGCGGCGGGCCAGCGTCAGCAGCTCGAGGGTGGGCTTGCGGACGGCGCCGTCCACGTGGTCGACGTAGACGAGAACTTCAGCCATGGGACTGCTCTCCTGCTGTTGCGAAGTGTCTGGGGACTGTGAGGGGTTGGCCGAAGCTCTTAGATGAACTTCTGGCCGGCCAGGAACTCGGCCAGCGCCTTGCCGCCCTCGCCCTCGTCCTTGACGATCGTGCCGGCGGTGCGCGCCGGACGCTGCGCCGCGGCGTCGACCGCGGTCCAGGAGCCCTCGAGACCGACCTCGTCGGCCTCGATCTCCAGCTCCTCCAGGTCCCAGGACTGCACCGGCTTCTTCTTGGCGGCCATGATGCCCTTGAAGGACGGGTAGCGGGCCTCGCCCGACTGGTCCGTCACCGAGACGAGCGCGGGGAGGGAGGCCTCCAGCTGCTCGCTCGCGGTGTCGCCGTCACGGCGGCCGGTCACGACGCCGTCCTCGACCTTGACCTCGGAGAGCAGGGTGACCTGCGGGACGCCCAGGCGCTCGGCCAGGATCGCCGGCAGCACGCCCATCGTGCCGTCGGTCGACGCCATGCCCGTGATGACCAGGTCGTAGCCGGCCTTCTCGACGGCCTTGGCGAGCACCAGCGAGGTGGCCATGACGTCGGAGCCGTGCAGGTCGTCGTCCTCGACGTGGATGGCCTTGTCGGCGCCCATCGAAAGCGCCTTGCGCAGCGCGTCCTTGGCGTCCTCGGGGCCCACCGTCAGGACGGTGATCTCGGCGTCGTCGGCCTCATCGGCGATCTGCAGCGCCTGCTCGACGGCGTACTCGTCGAGCTCCGACAGCAGGCCGTCGACGTCGTCGCGGTCGACGGTCAGGTCATCGCCGAAGTGCCGGTCGCCGGTGGCGTCGGGCACGTACTTCACACAGACAACGATCCTCAGGCTCACGCCGGCTCTCCTACCGCATCGTCTTTTTCTGATACCGCCTTGTGCAGGCAGCATAGGCGCCTTGTCGGGCGGATCCCGGTCGGGGCGGCCCGCGCTCCGAAGGGAATGTTACTCGTCAGTACACCTTGGGTTCCGCCAACCCGCAAGGCTGGTGAACTGTGATCTGTCCAACGCCGCGCAACTGCTCCCAACAGGGACGATTCAGTCGCGCAACGCGTTGAAGCGTCCTTGGTGGTAGAGGAGGGGCCGGCCCACGCCGGTCGGATCCCCCGCCGGGTCGCCGGCGACCGCCTCCGCGATGATCACACGATGCTCTCCGGCGGGCACGCGTGCCACCACCCGGCACACCAGCCACGCCAGTACGCCGTCCAGCACGGGGACCCCGTGCGGGCCGACGCTCCAGTCGGTGGCCGGACCGAAGCGGTCGGCTCCGCTGCGGGCGAACAGGCCCGCCAGCTCCTTCTGGTGCTCGCCGAGTATGTGGACGCCGAGGTACTCGCTGTCGCGCACCGCGGGCCAGCTGGAGGAGCCCGTGCCGGTCGTGAAGGACAGCAGGGGCGGCTCGGCGGAGACGGAGTTGAGCGAGGTCGCGGTGAAGCCGACCGGGCGCGCCCCGTCCGCGGCGGTGATCACGGCGACGCCGGCGGCGTGCCGGCGGAAGACGGAGCGCAGGAGGTCGGGCGAGCCCGGGAGGGCGGCCGCGAGGCCGGGGGACGGTGCCGTCGGGGCGGTCATGAGTCTTCCTTCTGCCGCGGCGAACGCGGGCACGGGTCGGCGATCAGGGGTCGGGGCGTTCACTGATCCCAACAGAGCGCGCTCGCGTGGCGGACGAGGTCTATGTGGACCCGGCCGAAGAGCAGGAGTTCGTACCGCATGCCGCCAGCCTGGCGATCTCTCGTGTACACAGTCAAGCGAGACGAGACAGATGTCAGGCGCGTCACGCTGCGTGCGGGCGCGTGCACCGGCGCGTCCGGGGCCCTCCGACGCCCCGCCACGGGGTCATACGGCGGCACCCAGGGCCGCGATCACGTCCACCTTGCGGGGCATGCCGGCCGCCCGCCGCACCTCGCGGCCCGCCGAGTCGAGCACGAGCACGGTCGGGGTCTTCTCGATGCCGAGGGCCCGTACGAGGTCCAGCCGCTCCTCGGCGTCGATCTCTATGTGCGCGACCCCCTCGACCATCTCCGCGACCTCGGCGAGGATCCGCCGGGTGGCCCGGCAGGGCTGGCAGAAGGCGCTGGAGAACTGCACCAGGGTGGCCCGTTCCCCCGGTGCCTCGCCCAGCTCCGCCGCACCCAGCATCGTCGGCCCGTCCGTTCGCCCGAGCACGCGCACTCCCGTCTCACGCCCGTCTTCGTCCGCGTACATCATCGCCGTACGCTCGTACGAGGATCGGAGCACTGCCCGGACCTGCACCATTCCCGGCGTGACGAGAATCTCCCCCGGCACGGGCGTCTGGACTGGCCAGCAGGCCGAGTATGGGGCACCATCCCCCATGGCCGCGTACCTACGCTGCCGTAACTTCCGGCCGGGAGCACCTCCCCAGGCAGAAAGCGGGGTCTCCGCACCATGGCTGAGCTCGTCTACCCCCCGGTGATCGGCGCCGCGCACACGTTGTTCCGGGCGCTCGACATCCGCATCGACATGAAGGGCACCGAGAACATCCCGCGCAAGGGCGGGGCGGTCCTGGTGTCGAACCACATCGGATACCTCGACTTCATCTTCGCCGGTCTGACCGCGCGGCCGCAGAAGCGGCTCGTGCGCTTCATGGCGAAGGAATCGGTCTTCCGGCACCGGGTGTCGGGCCCGCTGATGCGCGCGATGAAGCACATCCCGGTGGACCGCGCGCAGGGTGAGACCGCGTACCAGCACGCCCTCGAATCGCTGCGCTCCGGCGAGATCATCGGGGTGTTCCCCGAGGCGACGATCTCCCAGTCGTTCACCCTCAAGAGCTTCAAGTCGGGTGCGGCGCGCATGGCGCAGGAGGCCGGCGTCCCGCTGATCCCGGTCGCGCTGTGGGGCACCCAGCGGCTGTGGACCAAGGGGCGTCCGAAGAACCTGAAGCGCAGCCACATCCCGGTGACGATGCGCGTCGGCGAGCCGATCGAGGCGCCCACCGACCAGTACGCCGGCGCGATCACGCGCAGGGTGCGCGAGCGGGTGCAGGAGCTGCTCGAGTCGGCGCAGCGCGCCTATCCGGCCAAGCCGAAGGACGCCGCCGACTCCTGGTGGCTCCCGGCGCACCTGGGCGGCACCGCCCCGACGGCCGCGGAGGTCAAGGAGCGGGGCTGACCCCGCCGACACCGTGCGCGACGGCCTCCGGGACCAGCACCTGGTCCCGGAGGCCGTCGGCGTGCCGCAGGCCCCGTCAGTTGGGGTTCTCGGCGTGGGTCAGGGTCTCCCAGGCCTCGAAGTGGTTCTCGGTGCCCGCGGGGCGCCGTCCCTCGGTAAGACGGCGCGTGTTCTCCATCGTGACGCCGAGCCGGGTGTGCAGGGCGTTGTAGCCGACCTCGGTGGCCGGGCCGATGCCCTTGGTCAGGCGCCCGCCGCACAGCCAGGAGGGCACGGGCTCGCCCAGTTCGTACTTGGCGTGGAAGCCGAGGGCGTGCCGGAAGCGGTCCTTGAACTGCGGGTAGAGGTCACGTCCCTGGATCCGTGAGGTCTCGGCGACGTGCAGGGCGGCCGCGATGCCCATGCCGGTGTGGCCGAAGTCCCGGCAGGTCTCCTGGGCGAGGCCGTCCACGAAGGTGCTCTGGCCGTGCCAGTAGTCGATCAGCTCGCCGCGGGTGTCGATGCTCGAACGCGGCGGGTAGACGGGCTGCGCGCCGTCCGACGCGAGGTAGAAGTAGGCGGGGACGCGGCCGAGGTAGATGCCCATCGCCTTGTCGTAGCTCGCGCGGTCGTCGAGGTGTACGGAGATGCCGACTGCGGCGTCCATCATGATCAGTTCCCAGTTGCCGTTGCTGTTCGGCTTCCCGCCGATCACCTCGGGCAGGTACACCTCGCGCAGCATGGTGGCGAAGCGCCCCTGGTTCGGCCAGCCGCCGGTGTAGGTGTGCTTCACGATCTCGGCGGCGCGCGGCCAGGTGGAGCCGGCCCAGCCGCTCTGCAGCGGGGCGTTGCTGTTGGTGTGGTCCTTGATGACCGCGGACCAGGCGTCCATCAGCTCGATGGACTTCCTCGCGTGCGCGGGGTCCTTGGTGATGTACCAGGCGAGTGCGTGGCTGTAGGCGGCTATCGCGTCCTCGCGCTCGTCGGAGCAGCCGATGTCCGGGTTCGAGTACGAGCCGCATTCGACGACGGCGCGCGGCTTCGCGGTGCGGGTCGGCGAGGCGTACTCGCTCGCCAGCATCTGGTCGTACGCCGCCTTCCACGGCTGCCGCCCGGCCAGTACCTGGGTGCGTACGAACTCCAACTGGGCGCGGCTGCTGAGCACTCCGGGGTGCGCGAACCGCGCGGGCGCGGCCGGGGCGGGGACCGGGGCCGAGACCGGGGCCGAGACCTGGGCGGGGGGCGCTGCCTGGGTGGGGCCTGGCAGCAGGGTCACGGTCAGGCCGAGGGCCAGGGCGGCGAGTCCCGCGGGGATTCCGAAACGCATGGGGGGCCTTCCGGTGGGAGGGGTTCCGGTGGGCCGAAGATACTCATGCCCATGCCAAGCCGACAACGGCGTCCGACAAGAAAGTTTCCTATCAGCAGGCGGGCCGCCGGGGTCAACCCTCGCGCTTGCGGCGGCGGTGGGCCGCGACCCTCGCGCGGGTGGCGCACGTGGTGGAGCAGTACCGGCGGGTGCTGCCCGGCCCGGTGGCCAGGAAGAACCGACCGCAGCCCGCGGCGGCGCAGGCCCCCCAGGCGATCCGCCCGTATTCGGTGAGCAGTCCGGCGAGGGCCAGGGCGCCGGAGGCCAGGAACCAGTCGCCCCAGCCGGCCCCCTCGCCCCGGTCCACGTGCAGGTGCCAGGGGTGGCCGTCGTGCCGGGTCAGCCGGGGGCGTGTGGCGCACTCCGCGAACAGCGCGTTGAGCGCCTCGGCGGCCCGGTCCTCGTCGCCCTCGGCGAGCACCTCCCCCATCCGCCGTGCCGCGGCGCGCAGTTCCGCCGCGCCCGCCTCGGAGAAGGCCTCCTCGGTGAGGTCGGCCGGACGCTCCCCGTGTGCGGCGAGCAGCTCCGCGAGGCCGGCTCGCGGCAGGTCGGGGGCGGTCCGGACCGCCTCGGCGAGGTCGATCAGCCGCCGGACCGCCGAAAAGCCCCCTCGGGAGTCCACCACGCCTGGATCCTTTCCCCGTACACTCGAATGACGTAACGTCTTGTCCACCTATCACGTTACACAACGCGGGGGGCCGGAATGGGCGGGTTCGGGCGCTACCTGGCGGCGGCGCTGGCCGCACGGTTCGCCAACGAGGGCATGGGCATGGCCGTGGTGCTGCTCGCCCTGGAACGCACGGGGAGCGCGGCGCACGGGGCGTTCGTGCTGACGGCCTGGCTGGTTCCCAACGTGCTGGCGGCCCCGCTCGCGGGCGCCGCGGCGGCACGGACCCGCAGGCCCCGGCTGTTCCACGTGGGCGCGCTGGCCGGGTTCACGGCAGCCGTGGCGGCGCTGGCCGTACTGCTGGGCCGGGCCCCGCAGGCGCTGGTGTTCGCGGTGGCGGTGCTCGGCGGGACCTGCGGACCGATGGTGACGGGCGGCCTGTCCAGCCTGGTCACCGCACTGGTCCCGGCGGGGCCCGGGCGGGACCGGGCGTACGGCTGGGACGCCTCCACCTACAACGCCGCGGCGGTCACGGCCCCGGCGGTGGTGAGCCTGGTCGCGGCGACGGTCTCGGCCGGACCGGCGATGGGGGTCCTGGCGGCGGCCGCGGGGGCCGCGGCGGCGCTGGCCGCGACCCTCCCGTACGAGGACCGGAACGCGGGCGCCCAGCCGTTCGGGCCGCCGGCCGGAGCGGCGGCGGGGCTCGCGGCGCTGTGGCGGGTACGGGAGCTGCGGGCGGTCACCGCGGCGACGACCCTGGCCTTCGTGGGCATAGGCTCGCTCACCACCACCTCGGTACTGCTGGCCACCGGGCTCGGCAGCCCGGGCGCCGGCGGCGTGCTGATGACGGCCTTCGCGGTGGGCGCCCTGGCGGGCTCGCTCACGCTGGGCCGGATGACGTCGGTGGCGCCGGGTCGGCTGGTGCGCTGGGCGATGGTCGGTACGGGCGCGGCCCTGACGGCGGCCGCGTTCACGCCGTCCGTCGCGGTCACGGCGGCGCTGTTCGCGGTGGCCGGGGTGTGCGACGGACCGCTGCTCACGGCGACGCTGCGGATCCGCGCGCAGTACGCCCCGGACGGGGTCCGGACCCAGGTGTTCACGCTGGGGGCGGGGCTGAAGATGACGGCGGCGGCGGCCGGCGCGGCCCTGGTGGGGCTCGCGGCCGACGCGCCCGCGGGATTGCTGCTGGCCGGGATCGCCGGGCTTCAGTTCGCGGCGGCGCTGGTGCACGTACTGACGGTGGGGCGGAGGCCCGCGCCCGCCGGGGCCGTCACAGAGCCGTCGGCAGGTTTCGCCACAACTCCGGCCGGTCGGCGGAGCTCTGGAGCGCCTTGAGGGCGGCCGGGTGCGGGGCGGCGTAGAGCTCGGGGTAGTCGATCTCGCCGAGCTCCGGGCGCACGGGGAAGGCCAGTTGCTCGGCCTCCAGGCTGAACTGGGCGTCCACACCCGGCATGTTGCCCCGCGGGTCGACCCGGGCCCAGCTCTCGCCGCCGGGGAGCCGGAGCGCGACCAGCCCGTGGATCGCGGGGTTCGAGCCGTCGTCGTCGGCGAGGCGCTGGTAGCACAGGCCCGCCGGGATGCCCTGGGCGCGCAGCAGGGCGACGAGGGCGTGGGATTTGGCGTAGCAGATGCCGTTGCGCGTGGCGATGACGTCGGAGGCCTGCCAGGAGACCCGCATGTCACCGGAATCGGCCGAGTGCGGGATGGTGTCGCGGACGAACTCGAAGGCCGTCTTGGCGTATGAATATGCGTCGCCGGTGGCGGACCAGAGGGCGTCGGCGGTTTCCTGCACCAGGGGGTGCCAGTGGTCGATCGCCTCATCCGATGCCAGATAGGCGTGGATGTCGGGGTTCTGTTGGATCAGCTGCATGCGCCGGAGCATAGACAGACCTCCGATCGAAGATCAATAGATTTCCGATCGGAGGTATATCCATGCACCGTTCAGCGGTGAGCTGGGGTCAGCGGGCCATCTCTTCCTTCAGGGCTTGGAGGAAGGCGTCGACGTCCTCTTCCTGGGTGTCGTAACTGCACATCCAGCGGACATCGCCGGCGCTCTCGTCCCAGAAGTAGAAGCGGAAACGCTTCTGCAGCCGTCGGGACACCTCGTGCGGCAGCCGCGCGAACACCCCGTTCGCCTGCACCGGATAGAGGATCTCCACGCCGTCGGTCTCACGGACGCCCGCCGCCAGCCGCTGCGCCATGGCATTGGCGTGCCGGGCGTTGCGCAGCCACAGGTCCTTCGCGAGCAGGGCCTCCAGCTGCACGGACACGAACCGCATCTTGGACGCCAGCTGCATCGACATCTTGCGGATGTGCTTCATCTGCCGGACCGCGTCCGGGTTCAGCACCACCACGGCCTCGCCGAACATCATGCCGTTCTTCGTGCCGCCGTAGGACAGCACGTCCACGCCGACCGCGTTGGTGAAGGCGCGCATCGGCACGTCGAGCGAGGCCGCGGCGTTGGCTATCCGGGCGCCGTCGAGGTGCACTTTCATGCCCTTGGCGTGCGCGTGCTCGCAGATCGCGCGGATCTCGTCGACCGTGTAGAGGGTGCCGAGCTCGGTGTTCTGGGTGATCGACACGACCTGCGGCATGGCACGGTGCTCGTCCTCCCAGCCCCAGGCCTGCCGGTCGATGAGCTCGGGGGTGAGCTTGCCGTCCGGGGTCGGGACGGTGAGCAGCTTGATGCCCGCCATCCGCTCGGGCGCGCCGCCCTCGTCGACGTTGATGTGCGCCGTCTCGGCGCAGATCACGGCGCCCCAGCGGTCCGTCATCGCCTGGAGGGCGGTGACGTTCGCGCCGGTGCCGTTGAAGACCGGGAAGGCTTCCGCGTACGGGCCGAAGTGGCTGCGGAAGACCTTCTGCAGGTGCTCGGTGTACTCGTCGTCGCCGTAGGAGACCTGGTGGCCGCCGTTGGCGAGCGCGATGGCGGCCAAGACCTCCGGGTGCACCCCCGCGTAGTTGTCGCTCGCGAATCCGCGCACCTCGGGGTCGTGGTGGCGGCGGGCGTCGGTCTTACCCGTATCGGTTCTCACGGTTGCGGAGTGAGCCACAGACGCTGTCCGTTCACATCGATTGCGGACCGCTCCCAGACGCCGGCGATGGCCTCGGCCAGCTCCTTCACGTCGGTGAAGCCCGCGAACTTCGCATTGGGACGCTCGGCGCGCATGGCGTCGTGCACCAGTGCCTTGATCACCAGGATCGCAGCCGCGGCGCCGGGGCCGTCTTCCCCGCCGATCTTGCGGAAGGAGTCGGCCATGGCGAGCGTCCACGCCTCGGCCGCCGCCTTGCCCGCGTTGTACGCGGCGTTGTTGGCGACCGGCTTGTGCGCGCCGGACTGGCTGACCAGGACGAAGCGGCCGCGGTCGCTGCGCAGCAGTCCGTCGTGGAAGGCGAGCGAGGTGTGCTGGACGGTGCGGATGAGGAGCTTCTCCAGGAAGTCCCAGTCCGCGAGGTCGACGTCGGTGAAGGTCTTGCTTCCGCGCCAGCCGCCGACCAGGTGGACGAGACCGTCGATCCGGCCGAACTCCTTCTCGGTCCGTTCGGCCCACGCCTTGGTCGCCTCGAGGTCGAGCAGGTCCACGGTGTCACCGATGACGGTGGCTCCGCCGTGGGCGTAGCGCGCCGCGTCCACGGCCTCCGCCAGCCGTGCCGCATCGGCGTCGGAGGCGACGACCGTCGCCCCCGCGTCGGCGAGGCGGAGCAGGGTGGCGCGGCCGGCGGGCCCGCCGGCCCCGGCCACCGCCACCACCGCTCCGTGCAGCTTTCCGTTGTTGCCGTTCCCGGAGCCGTTCATCTGTGCAGCCTCCTGTGGGCGAGCGCTCACGCGGCGACTCGCTCGGCCTGATCGGCGTTGAGGGCGGTGATGCCCTTGGTGGAGGCGATCGTTCCCTTGAGCTTCTTGGCGAGCGCCTCAAAGAACATGCTCAGCGGAAACTCGTCGGGAAGCACGTCGTCGACCAGCTTGCGCGGCGGCTGCGTCAGGTCCAGGGCGTCGGGACCCTTGGCCCACTTGGAGCCCGGGTGCGGGGCGAGGTACGTCGAGACCAGCTCGTACGCCTTGAACCAGTGCACGAGCTTCGGACGGTCGATGCCCGCCCGGTAGAGCTCCTCGATCTCGGCGCACAGCTGGTTGGTGACCTGCGGGGCACGCATCCAGTCGATCTTCAGCTTGTTGTCCGTCCAGCGCACGACGTCGTGCTTGTGGAGGTACGCGAAGAGCAGCTGGCCGCCGAGCCCGTCGTAGTTGCGGTTGCGGTCACCGGAGACGGGGAAGCGGAACATCCGGTCGAAGAGGACGGCGTACTGCACGTCACGGCCGTGCTCGTTGCCCTCGGACTCCAGCTTCACGGCCTCCTTGAAGGCGGTGAGGTCACAGCGCAGCTCCTCCAGGCCGTACATCCAGAACGGCTGGCGCTGCTTGATCATGAAGGGGTCGAACGGCAGGTCGCCGTGGCTGTGGGTGCGGTCGTGGACCATGTCCCACAGGACGAAGGCCTTCTCGCAGCGCTCCTGGTCGGTGACCATGGCGGCGATGTCCGCGGGCAGCTCGACGCCGAGGATGTCGACGGCGGCCGAGGTGACCTTGCGGAAGCGCGCGGCCTCGCGGTCGCAGAAGATGCCGCCCCAGGTGAAGCGCTCGGGGGCCTCGCGCACGGCGATGGTCTCCGGGAAGAGCACGGCGGAGTGGGTGTCGTAGCCCGCGGTGAAGTCCTCGAAGGTGATGCCGAGGAAGAGCGGGTTGTCGTACCGGGTGCGCTCCAGCTCGGAGAGCCACTCGGGCCACACCATCTTCAGCGCGACGGCCTCCAGGTTGCGGTCCGGGTTGCCGTTCTGCGTGTACATGGGGAAGACGACGAGGTGCTGGAGCCCGTCGGCGCGCTCGGCGGCCGGGTGGAAGGCCAGCAGCGAGTCGAGGAAGTCGGGCACCTGGAAGCCGCCCGCGGCCCACTTGCGCAGGTCGCTGACGAGCGCCTCGTGGTACGCCGTGGCGTGCGGGAGCAGCGGGGAGAGCTCCTCGACGGCGCGGATCACGCGCCCGACGGCAGCTTCGGCCGTGTGCTGGGCGGGTGCGCCCTCGGCCTCGAAGTCGATCGACCCGTCCTTGGACTGCCAAGGACGGATCTCCTCCACGGCGGCCTTGAGCTCGGGCCACGCGGGGTGGTCGACCACCCGCGCCCCGGCGGTTATTGCGGCCCCGCCGATGCCCGGCACAAGAGTTTCCGTCATGTCACTTCCTCCACAGGAGAACCTCACGTCAAGGCAGCGTATGCATATGAGGCTCTCCCGTTCAAGAGGTGAAGCGGGAAATTATCCTGCGTCACCCCCCGCTTCACCGGAAGTCTTCCCGTCCGAAAGGGTGGAACGGATAGCTCCGCCCAACCCCTCCAACGCCGCGCGGGCCTCCGGCAGTACGCCGGCCAGTGCCAGGAAGCCGTGGAACAGCCCGGGACGGCCGTCGAGGACCGATGTGATCCCGCTCTCGTTCAGCCGCCGGTGGTACGCGGCTGCGTCGTCCCGCAGCGGATCGCATCCCGCGACGACCACGTGGGCCGGTGGCAGCCCGGCCGGCTCCGCCCGGAGCGGCGAGGCCAGGGGATCGTCCGCGCGGCCGTCCGGCCCGAGGTACTGCGCCCAGAACCAGCGCATGTGCGCGGCGGTCAGGAAGCAGCCCTCCGCGTCGTCCCGGTACGAGGCGCTGTCCTGGGCCGCGTCCAGGGCGGGGTAGACCAGCACCTGGAGCGCGACGGCCGGTCCCCCGCGCTCGCGGGCGAGGAGCAGGGAAGCGGCGGCGAGGTTGCCGCCCGAGCTGTCTCCTGCGACCACCAGGGCCTCGGGGGCGCCTCCCAGCTCGTCGAGGTGGCCGCCGGCCCAGCACAGGGCCGCGTGGACGTCCTCCAGGGCGGCCGGGAAGCGGTGCTCGGGGGCCCGCCGGTAGTCGACGGAGACCACCGCGGCGCCGGCCGCGCGGGAGATGTTGCGGGCGGTGGTGTCGTAGGTGTCGAGGTCGCCGAGCACCCAGCCCCCGCCGTGGCTGAACACCACGGTCGGGCGGGGTCCGGGCCACTGCTCCGGATCCGGCAGGTAGACCCGTACGGGGACCGGCGGGGCCCCCGGCGGGCCCGGCACGCTCCGGTCCTCCACGGCACCGACCCGGGGCCGCGCGGCGGCCGGGCGCGGCGCGGCCGCGAGGATCCGCCGCGCCTCGTCGGCGTCGGTGACGCGCCCGCCGACATCGGGGAAGGCCGCGGCGAGGACGTCCAGGTAGGGCCGCGCGGCGGGGTCGAGGCGCGCGGAGACCGGCCCGGGGCGGACCCCGACGCCCGCGCGACCGACGGCGGGCCCGGCGTCGACGCGGGCAGCGTCGGCGCGGGCAGCGGCAGGCCCGGCGTCTGAGAGGGCAGCAGCCGCAGGCCCGGGGCGGTCCTCGGTGTCCGTGTGGAGAGCGGCGGCGGGGTCGGTCATCACGCCCCCCGGAAGTGCGGGATGACCTTCTCGCCCCACTGCCGCAGGGTCTCCAGGCAGGCCTCCTGCTCCACCGTCCCCATCTGGATCAGGCACATGATCTCGTCGGCCCCCGCCGCCCTGAGCCGCTCCACGTACGCGATGGCGTCGTCCGCGTTCCCGTAGGCGTGGTCGGCGTTGAAGGTGGCCGTGGAGGTGGGTCGCACGGGGATGTCCAGCTCGTGCAGCCGGGCCACCACCTGCTCCGCCGCCCGGCGCATCTCCGCGGCCTCGTCGGCGCCCGCCACCACCGCCTCGTCCGGGATGCCGGCCCCGCCGTACCAGTGGCCGATGGACTGCGCGAAGAACCGCTGTCCCCGGATGCCGATCCGCCGCGCCTCCTCGCGGTCGTCGAGCACGATGGTCGGGCAGAGCACCGAGAAGTGGTCGTTGACGACGGTGGACACGAACCGGCCGCCGTCCCGCCCGGCGATCGCCGCGTCGTAGACGCTCCGCATCCCCGCGATCGACTCGGGTCCGGCGAAGCCCATCACCAGGGCCCCGATCCCCAGCTCGGCCGCCTGCACGAGGGTCTCGCCCCGGCTGCACGCGAGGAACAGCGGCGGATGCGGCGTCTGCTTCGGCCTCGGCAGGATCGGGTGCGGATCGATGTCGATCAGCTCGCCGTGGTATTCGAGCTCCTCCTCCTGCCAGGCCTTGCCGATGATCCGCAGGGCCTCCTCGACCTCCGCAGTGGTCCGGTCCCGGTCCACCCCGCAGAGCGAGGTCTCCTGCTCGGTGCCCCCGCGCCCGGCCCCGAGGTCCAGCCGCCCGCCCGAGAGGAGGTCGAGCATGGCGGCCCGCTCGGCGACCCGCGCCGGGTGGTTGAAGTTGAAGGGCATGCACACGACGCCGTGCCCGATGCGTATGGTGTTCGTCCTGGCCGCGACCCAGGTCAGGAAAATCTCGGGAGCACTCATGTGTGCGTACCACTTGAGCGAGTGGTGCTCCACGGCCCAGATCCGGTCGAAGCCCATGCGCTCGGCGAGCACGGCCTGCTCGACGCAGTCGTGGATGACCTGGTGCTCCCGTTCCACCGTCGGGTCCGCAAGCTGAGCTTCGAAGATCACGGAGAATTTCACTGTGCCTCCAGGGTTGCGTCCGGTGCCCGGCCTCACTTCAATTCGAAATATGACTAGTAGTCAGGAGTCGAAGAAGCAAGAGCTGCCGCCTACCGCGTGGGCCATGCTCGGCCTCCTCTCCTTCCCGGGGGAGCGCACCGGCTACGAGCTGAAGAAGTGGGCGGACTCCTCCCTGCGCTTCTTCTACTGGTCACCGGCGATCAGCCAGATCTACGCGGAACTGCGCCGCCTGGAGGATCTGGGGTACGCGTCCTCCGCGCGCTCGGGGCCCGAGGAGGCGCGGGCCAAGCGGCGCTACGCCATCACCGACGCGGGCCGCGAGGCGCTCGCCGGCTGGGCCGCCGACACGGCCGAGGCCGGGCCGCCGGTGCTCAAGCACGGGCTGATGCTGCGGATCTGGCTCGGTCACCTCGCCGAGCCGGAGCGGCTGCGCACGATGGTCGTCGAGCACGTGGAGCGCACCCGGGGCGAACTGGCCGCCGTCCGCGAGGCCATGGAGCACGCGGCCGACGTACCGGAATGGGCGTTCCCCGCCCTCGCGCTGCGCTGGAGCGAGCGGCAGCACCTCGCGGAACTGGACTTGGCCGAGGCCCTGCTCACCGACCTGGCGGAGCTCGACGCGGGCGGTCCGGCGGCCGGCCCGGCCGTTCGTCAAGCCGGCGGGGACTCGCCCACGCCCGGGTGACGCGATCACGCCACCGTCGGCCTCGAAGGACCGTACGACCCGTGCGGGAAGCGGCCGGAGCGCCACATTCAGGGCGCTGCACGGGCGGTCCCTTCGCACCGCGGGCGCACTAGCATGCGTCCTCAATCGCGCGGGGCCGGTCGGGACACCGCGACCGCGCGGGGAGCCGCCGTCGACGGAAGCGAGAGAACCTTGACTTTCCTCACCATCGGTCACCGCGGGGTCATGGGTGTCGAACCGGAGAACACCCTGCGGTCCTACCTGCGAGCGGAACGTTCGGGCATGGACGTCATCGCCCTCGACCTGCGACTGAGCAAGGACGGCGCCCTCGTCGCCCTGCACGACCCCGAGGTGGACCGGACCACCGACGGGTCGGGGGCCGTCGTCGACCTAACCCTGGCCGAACTGCGCGGGCTCGACGCCGGGCAGGGCGAGCGCGTGCCGGTCTTCGAAGAGGTCCTGGACGCGGTCCGGGCCCCGCTCCAGGTCTCCGTACGGGACCACGGGGCCGTCGGGGCGCTCGCGGAGCTGCTGCTGCGCCGCGATCTGACCGCGCGGGTGGAAGTGGCCTCGTTCGACGACGAAGTCCTGGGCGAGGTGGCCCGGCTGGCGCCGGGGGTGCGGACCAGCCTGTACGCGGACCGGCCCGAAGCGGCCCGCAGGCCCCTCGTGGACCGGGCCCTCGCCGTCCGCGCCGGCTCCGTCGCCCTGGACATCCGCCGGCTCACCCTGGAAACCGTCGAGGACGCGCACGAGGCCGGTCTGCGGGTCATCGGCAGGGAGGTCAACACCCTGGACCTGCTGCGGCTCGCGCGGGCGCTCGGGCTGAACGGCGTGGTCACCGACTTCCCGGAGATCCGCAGCACGGGCCGCTTCACCGCCTGACGAGGCGACCTGACACCTGACGAGACGACCTGACGAGGCGTCCTACAGCGGCTTGACCAGCAGCTCGAAGGCCAGGTCGTCACGGAGCGGGACGCCGAAGCGCTCGTCACCGTAGGGGAAGGGGCTCAGTTCGCCGGTGCGCCGGTAGCCGCGGCGCACGTAGTAGGCGATGAGCTCCTCCCGTACGTTCACCACCGTCATCCGCATCTCGCGGACGCCCCACGTCTCGCGGGCCCGGCGTTCGGCCTCGGCCAGGATCTCCTTGCCGAGGCCGCCGCCCTGGAGGCCGGGGCGGACGGCGAACATGCCGAAGTAGGCGTGGTCACCGCGGTGTTCGAGGTGGCAGCAGGCGACCATCTCGTCCGCGCGCTCGACGACGAGCAGGGTTCCCTCGGGCGCGTCGACGATCTGGCGGACCCCGTCCTCGTCCGTGCGCTGGCCCTCCAGGTAGTCGGCCTCGGTGGTCCAGCCGCCGCGGCTGGTCTCGCCGCGGTACGCCGACTCGACGAGCGCCACCAACTCGGCCACGTCCGCCTCCCCGGCGTCGCGGAAGCTGAGGGGGGCGGGCTGGGCGGTCGACATCGGGCGCTCCGTTCTGTACGACGTGCTGTACGGCGATCTGTGCTGCGTTCTGTACGACGTTCATGCGATGGCATATGACATGCCGGTCAGTGCACCGAGAGCCTAACCCGGGACCGCGTGAGGATGCCGTGAAGCGGGAATCCCTTCCCCTGACCGTCTCTTCGGTGACGCCGGAGAGCGCCGACATCCCGGGGGCCCCGCCGTGCACGGTTCCGCCATGTCCCTCTCCGCATCCGTCTCCGCGTGGCTGCTGGTGCTCCTGTGCGCGGTGAGCGGCGCGTACTGCCTGGGACGGGTGCGCAGAGCGGGCGGCGCCGCGGCCGGGGAAGCCGTGATGGGCTTCGGCATGGCGTTGATGGCGGTTCCGCTCGGGCACGGCGACGGGTGGCAGGCCACGGCCCTGGGGCTGGTGTTCTGCGCCACGGCCCTGCACGCCGTGTGGCTGCTGCGCGAGGGGGCGCACCACGCCCACCACCTGGTGGGCTCGCTGACGATGGTCTACATGGCGGTGGCGGCCGGGTACGGATCCGGGCACGGCGGCGGGCTCCCGCTGCTGACCGGGGTGCTGCTCCTCTACTACGCGGGCTACGTGGTCCTCGGCGGGGCGCGCCTGATCACGGCGGGCACCACGGCGGGCGCCACGATCCGGCACCCGGCCGGTGCCGCGACCGCGAGGCCGGCCGGCCCGGCGGGGTCCGCCGAGCTGACCCGGGCCTGCCGACTGGCCATGGGAATGGGGATGTTGGCCATGCTGCTCGCCATGTGAGGGTGCGGGCCCACGTGTCCTGCGTCACCAATGTCCCGAGGCCGTACCCGCAGGTAGCCACGGCTCATAGGGTGAAGACCATGATGGTCCCCGCCGCACTGCTGCTGCTCGGCGCCCTGACCGCGGTGCTCGCTCCCCGCCTGCTGGCCCGGGCCCGATGGCCCGAACGAGAACCGGTCGTCGCCCTGTGGGTGTGGCAGTGCGTGGTCGGCGCGGTGCTGCTGTGCTTCGGGCTGTCAATGCTGCTGAGTGCGGCGGCCGCCTGGCAGGCGGTCCGGGGTTGGCTCTTCGCCTCCGCCCCGCACGGGGTGGCCGACGCCTACGCCCTCGGCTCCTCCGGCGGCCCCTGGGCTGCCGGTACGGCGCTCGCGCTGGCGGGAGGCGCCCTGTGGACGGGGGCGATGCTGACGCGGGAGGTGCTGCGGGCTCGGGCCCGGCGGCGCGCGCAGGACAGCCAACTGCTGGTGCGGGCCCCGCTGCTGCCCGGGGAGGACCCGGTGGGCGCTCGGCTCGTCGTACTGGAGGGCCCGCGGCCGGACGCGTGGTGGCTGCCGGGGCCGGCGCCGCGGCTGGTGGTGACGACGGCGGCGCTCGGGCGGCTGAAGGGGAGCCAGCTGGACGCCGTACTGGCGCACGAGCAGAGCCACACGGCGGCCCGGCACGACTGGCTGCTGCACTGCTCGCGGGCACTGTCCGGGGGGTTCCCGCAGGTGCCGGTCTTCGCGGCGTTCGAGGCGGAGATGCACCTCCTCGTCGAGCTGGCCGCCGACGACGCGGCCTCCCGTCGCTACGGGCGGCTCACGGTGGCGCTGGCGCTGGTCGGGCTGAACGAGGACCGGGGGGCGTTCGGGCCCGGCGCCACGCCCGACGCGCACGTCCATCAGCGGGTGCGGCGGCTGCTGACGGCCGAACCCCGCCTGCCCGCCGGCCGCAGGCTCCGGCTGACGGCACTGGCCACGCTGCTCCCGGCGGTACCGCTGCTCGTCGCCTTCGTACCGGGGCTGACCGCGCTGGCCTGAGGCGTTGAGGACCCCCGGCGTGCGCGGGTGCGAGGATCACCCGCATGCGGAACGATCACTTGCGATGGGCGGGCATCGGCTGCGCGCTGCTCGCGGCAACGCTGACGGTGCTGGTGGTGCTCGAGTGGCCGCCGCTCCTGGCCCTCGACGAGCAGGTCGCGCGGGACCTGCACGCCCATGCCGTCACCCACCCCGGTGTCACCCGGCTGATGCTGGTGCTGACCGACTGGCTTTGGGACCCCTGGACCATGCGTGCGCTGGCCGCCCTCGCGTGTGCGTGGCTGTGGTGGCGCGGCGACCGGGAGCGCGCATGGCGGGTGGGCCTGGCGACGGTGGCGGCCGCGGCGGTGAACCAGGGGCTGAAGGCACTGGTGGGCCGGGAGCGGCCGGTGTGGCCGGACCCGGTGCACTCCTCGCAGTACGCGGCCTACCCGTCCGGGCATGCCATGACGGCCGCGGTGGTGTGCGGGCTGCTGCTGTGGCTGCTGCCCCGCTCGACGGCTCCGGCGGCGGTGGCGGCCGCCTGGGCGCTGGCCGTGGTGTCGGTGGCCGGGGTCGGATTCACCCGGATCTACCTGGGGGTGCACTGGCTGTCGGACGTGATCGGGGGCTGGCTGCTGGGCGTGGCCCTGGTGGCCCTCGCGGTGTGCCTGCCGGTCCGCCGGCCCGGGTCCGGCGCCGTCCTGCGGTGAAGGTGCGGGTGTGCCTGCCCTGGGCGATCCCCCGTGTCACCCAGAGCAGGCCGACCCGTGCGCTGAGTATATTGGCTCCGAGCCAGTCAACGCAGGAGTAAGCATGTCCCCGCGTAGCCCATCGGTCAATGAAGAATTGCGCAGACGTTCCCGGGAGCGGCTGCTGCAGGCCACGGTCGAGCTCGTCGCCGAACGCGGGTACGAGGCGACGACGCTCGGCGACATCGCGGACCGGGCGGGTGCGGCGCGCGGCCTGGTCTCGTACTACTTCCCGGGCAAACGGCAGTTGCTGCAGTCCGCCGTGCACCGGCTGATGCACCTCACCCTGCACGCGGCGCTGGAGCGGGAGCCGCGCAGCGACGACGGGCGGGAGCGGCTCGCGCGCGCGATCGACGCGATCCTCGGGCTGGCCCGGGACCGGCCGCTGCTGATGCGCACCCACATGGCGGGCATCCTCACGGCCGAGGGTTTCGTGCAGTGCCCGGAGCAGCAGCGACTGGCGGAGCTGCTGCGGGACACGGTCGCGCGGTACGGCTCGCGGGACGTGGACGCGGACTACCCGCTGCTGCGCGCACTGCTGATGGGTGCGGTGGTGGCGGTGCTGCTGCCGGGGGCGCCCATGCCGTCGGCGAGGCTGCGGGCGGAGCTGTTCCAGCGCTACGGTCTGGACTGGGAACTCGGTGTTCCGCCGGCCGGCGGGCCGCCCGGCGGAACGATTCGCTAGGTCACGGCCGTCAGTGGTACTCGGGCTGGCTCTGCACGTTGAGCCGGTCCAGCCAGACCCACTTCGCGCTCTCGGTGCGCCAGTCGTCGAGCCGCAGCACGTCCAGGCCCTTGGCGATGTCGTTCGAGTAGACGTGCCCGTTGTAGTAGTACGCCGACCAGGAGCCGCCCAGGCCGAGTTTGTCGGTCGTCAGGGGTCCGCGCTCGAAGTACGCGATCTCCTTGGGCCGTGCGGAGTCGGTGAACTCCCACACCGAGATCCCGCCCTGGTACCAGGCCTGCACCATGATGTCGCGGCCGCCGCCGACCGGGATCAGCGAGCCGTTGTGGGCCACGCAGTTCTCGGTGTCGGCCTGGTGGCGCGGGATCTTGTAGTAGCTGCGGAAGACGAGCTTGCGCTGGTCTCCGCTGCCGGTGATGTCGTAGATCCCGTCCGCTCCCCGGTTGGGACCGGTGGCCTCGTTGCAGGTGGCGGCGCCACCGCCGCCGAGCTCGTCGGTGAACACCACCTTGTTCGCCTGCTCGTTGAAGGTGGCCGAGTGCCAGAACGCGAAGTTGACGTTGTCCTGCACCCGGTCGATGACCCGCGGCTGCTCGGGCTTGCTGATGTCGAAGAGGATGCCGTCGCCCATGCAGGCTCCGGCGGCCAGGTTCTTCGAGGGCAGCACGGTGATGTCGTGGCAGCCGGTGGTCTTGGAGACGCCGGGGTTGGTGGGTGCGCCCGGGTTGCCGCCGTCGGGGAAGAGGACCGGGAAGGCGACGACCGCGGCCTGGGTCGGCGCCTTCTTCGGGACCTTCACCACCGAGATCCCGTCGTGCGGCGGCTTGCAGTCGGGGAAGGCCTCGTTCGGGGAGTACGAGGCGACGTAGAGGTAGATGTCACGGCCGCTCGGCACCAGGGTGTGGGTGTGGGAACCGCAGGCCGTCTCGACGGACTTGATGTACTTGGGGTTCTTCTTGTCCTTGATGTCGAAGATCTTGATGCCCTCCCACGAGGACTTCTCCGTCGCGGGCTGCGAGACGCTGTTGCAGGAGTCGTCGCTGCGGGAGGAGTCGGTGGAGAGGAAGAGCAGGTCGCCGCTGACGGAGATGTCGTTCTGACCGCCGGGGCAGAAGACCTGGGTGACGGTCTTCGGGGCCTTCGGGTTGGCGATGTCGTAAATCGTGAAACCGTTGTAGTTGCCCGCGTAGGCGTACCTGCCCTGGAAGGCGATGTCCGAGTTGATCACCGCGGGGTCGGCCGAGGGGATGTTGGCCAGGGGCTTGATGTTGGCGCTGTGCACGATCTCGTCCTGCCCGGGGATCTCCCCGGGGGCGAGCTCCCGTCCGGCCGCGAGGCCCGCACCGCTGGGCTGGGTGCCGGTGCCCGGTGATAAGTCGCCCGGGTCGGGGGTGGCTGCCGCCGGTCCGGCGGCGAGGAGTGCGCTGAACAGCCCGGCCGCCAGGGCGACCGCTCCCATCCTCCCTTTTCGCACTCTCCTGTGGTGTAGCGAGGTCACTGTGCCCTCCCTTGGAAGTCCGGTCGATTCCGTTCGGGGTGGGAACGGAACCAGGACCCCGGCAGTATGGTCCTCCGCATGGACATGGCAACAGCCCCCCGTGGCCTCATGGCCTTATCGGTTCGGCTCCGCCGCTTCACCGGCGCGGCCGCCATCACAGGTCTCCTGCTCGTCCTCACCTCCTGCGACTCCGACGGCGGGACGGACAGCGCGCAGGACGGGCGGCCCGTGGTGATCGCGCCCGGCAGACCGGGCGAGGCGGCCCGGACGCTCACGCCCGAGCAGGCCGCGAAGGAGAAGCCCGACGACAGCCCGAACGCCGCCGACCACGCCTACGTGCGGAACATGATCGAGCACCACCGACAGGCCCTGACGATGAGCGCCCTGGCCCCGCAGCGGGCCTCGGCGGACGGGGTGCGGCGGCTGGCGGAGCGGATCACGGCCGCGCAGCAGCCCGAGATCGGGGCGATGGAGAAGTGGCTGGCCCTCCACCCGGCGCCGCCGGCGGCCCCCGGCGGGCACGCCCACGACCACTCCGCGATGCCCGGCATGGCGACCGAGCAGCAGCTGGCGGAACTGACCGCGGCCACGGGCACCGATTTCGACCGGCTCTTCCTGAAGCTGATGACCGCCCACCACGAGGGCGCGCTGAAGATGGCCGGCGAGGCCCTGGCCGGCGGCAACAACGTGGCGGTCGAGGAGATGGCCACCGAGGTGGTGGCCACCCAGACGGCCGAGATCCACCGGATGCGCGCGATGGGCTGACGGGCGGGAAGGCCGGTGTCATGCTGGGACCACCTGCGGGAGGAGCTCCGCCGTGCTTCGAATCGCCGTCGTCGGATCGGGCCCCAGCGGGGTCTACGCGGCCCAGACGCTGGTCCAGCAACGCGAGGTGCCCGGGGTGCTCGTCGACGTGCTGGACCGGCTGCCCGCACCGTACGGGCTCGTGCGGTACGGGGTCGCACCGGACCACGAGAAGATCAAGTCCCTCCAGGGCAGCCTGCGCACGGTGCTGGAGGACGAGCGGATCCGCTTCCTCGGCAACGTCGAAGTGGGCGGGCCCGCCCTGCCCACGCAGCGGCTGCTGGAGCTGTACCACGCGGTGGTCTACTGCGTGGGAGCCGCCCGGGACCGGCTGCTCGGGATCCCGGGCGAGGAACTGGCCGGGGTGCACTCCGCGACCGCGTTCGTTTCCTGGTACAGCGGGCACCCCGACGCGGTCGACGAGAGCTTCGGCCTGTCCGGGGTGGATTCGGCGGTGGTGGTCGGCGCGGGCAACGTCGCCGTGGACGTGACGCGGATCCTGGCCCGCGGCCCCGCCGAACTGGAGCCGACGGACATGCCGCAGCCGGCGCTCGGCGCGCTCGCGCGCAGCGGGGTGCGGCGGGTGGCGATGGTGGCCCGGCGGGGGCCTTCGCAGGGGAAGTTCACCACCAAGGAGCTGCGGGAGCTGGGCACGCTGCCGGGGGTGGACACGGTGGTCGACCCGGCCGAGCTGGCCATCGACCCGATGTACACGGACCCTGCCGCGGCCGCCGCCCTGCCCGCGGTCGCGCGGCGGAACCTGGAGGCTCTGCGCGGCTGGGCCGAGGCCGGGCCGGGCGGGTCCGAGCGCAGGATCGCGCTGCGGTTCTACCTGCGCCCGGCGGAGATCCTGGGCGGACCCGACGGCCGGGTCACCGGGATGCGCTTCGAGCGGACCGCCCCGGACGGGCGGGGCGGGGTGACCGGGACGGGCGTCTACGAGGACGTCGAGGCCCAATTGGTGCTGCGCTCCGTGGGATACAAGGGCGTTCCGCTCGCCGGGCTGCCCTTCGATCCGGCGAAGGGTACCGTCCCGCACGCGGCGGGGCGGGTCCTGCGCGCGGGCCGGGCCTCGGTCGGCGAGTACGTGGCGGGCTGGATCAAGCGCGGCCCGACGGGCGTGATCGGCACCAACCGCCCCTGCGCGAAGGAGTCCGCTTCCTCGCTGCTCCAGGACGCGGGCGTGCTGGCCCGGCGGGAGCTGTCGGGGGACCCCCTGGACGCGCTCCGGGCGGCCGGGCTGCACCCGGTGGAATGGCCGGGCTGGCTGGCCATCGAGGCGGCCGAGACGGACCTGGGCCGCTCCTTCGGCCGGGGATCGGTGAAGATCCCGGACTGGGCGGGCCTGTTGGGGGCGGCGGGCCTGGCATAGCGTGGTCCGGACGGCGCGCCGGATCAAGGGAGTTGTGCGGGTGGGACGCGGGATCGCTCTGATACTGACGG
The DNA here is from genome assembly GCF_044762985.1 of Streptomyces sp. NPDC096339. Classification (NCBI taxonomy): domain Bacteria; kingdom Bacillati; phylum Actinomycetota; class Actinomycetes; order Kitasatosporales; family Streptomycetaceae; genus Streptomyces; species Streptomyces sp. NPDC096339. The sequence continues at coordinate 95,413 of NZ_JBIWFI010000007.1, forward strand.
TGGTGGCCTGCGCCGCCGCCCTGACGGCATGCACGGACCCGGACCCACGGTCGCCGACCGGCCTCCTGGCCGGCCCCACGGCGACGAGCACGGCGGCGCCGCCGGAGGCCGCGGCGCTGGCCGACCGCTACCGGCAGGCCGGCGGGGACGCCGACGTGTACGGCATCGAGCCGAACTTCAAGCGGGAGGGCTATCCGCCGCACATCGTCGTCCACACCCGCAATCCGGATACGGGCAACGCCCTCTTCCAGAAGCAGGCGGCCTCGATCACCTCCTTCCTGACCGGCAAGGAGGGCCTCACCCTCGGCGGCGGCTACACGATGGACGTGTACGGCCCCGACGGCCGCCTGCTCCACCGCTGGGACGCCACGATCTAGTGCTGTGACCGGAAAGGTTCACCGGGTCACAGCACTGGAACGGCCTGGCCGATCCGCCCCGCCTCGGCCGCCGCCGCCGTCAGGACGGCGTCGAGCAGGCCGGGGAAGAGGGACTCCAGCTCCTCGCGCCGCAGGGCGTTGAGCTTCGTGGTGCCGCGGTAGGTCTGGCGTACGACACCGCTTTCGCGCAGCACGCGGAAGTGGTGCGTGGTCGTCGACTTGGTGACCGGCAGGTCGAAGTACGAGCAGGCCAGCTCCGCCGCCGAGGCGTCGAGGTCGCGGACGATGGACAGCCGGACCGGGTCGGAGAGCGCGTGCAGCACGCCCTCCAGGCGGATCTCCGCCGCCTCGGGGTGGTCGAGGGTGCGGGCCGCGTCCCGTTCCGTCATGTCCTTGGCTCCGCTCACTCGGGTTGCTCTGCCCGCCATCGTACGAGAACCATCGTATGACCGGCGTTCACCAGGAGCGGTGGTACTGGTCGGGGGTGCGCGGCTCCCCGCCCAGTTCGGCGGCCGCGCGGCGGGCCCAGTACGGGTCGCGGAGGAGTTCGCGGCCCAGCAGGATCGCGTCGGCCTCGCCGTTCGCGAGGATCTTCTCCGCCTGCTCCGGTTCGGTGATCAGGCCGACGGCCGCCACCGGCAGGGAGGTCTCCGCCTTGACCCGGGCCGCGAAGGGCACCTGGTAACCCGGTCCGAGGGGGATCGTGACCCCGGGGGCGAGGCCGCCGGTGGAGACGTCGAGGAGGTCCACTCCGTGCTCGTGGAGGAGGGCGGCCAGCCGGACCGTCTCGTCGGCCGTCCAGCCGTTCTCCTCCAGCCAGTCGGTGGCGGAGATCCGGAAGAACAGCGGGAGTTCCTCGGGCCACACCGCCCGCACGGCGTCCACGACCTCGAGGGCGAGGCGGGTGCGGTTCTCGAAGGAGCCGCCGTAAGCGTCGGTGCGCTCGTTGCTGTGCGGGGAGAGGAACTCGCCGATGAGGTAGCCGTGTGCGCCGTGGATTTCCAGGACCTCGTAGCCCGCGTCCAGCGCGCGCCCGGCGGCGGCAGCGAACTTCTGCGTGATGTCGGCGATCTCATCGAGCGTCAGCTCGTGCGGCACCGGGTGGCCCTCGGCGAACGGGACCGCGCTCGGGGCGACCGGCTGCCAGCCGTGCGCCTCCGGTCCCACCGGGGCGCCGCCCTTCCAGGTGCGGTCGGTGGACGCCTTGCGGCCGGCGTGCGCGATCTGGATGCCGGGGACCGAGCCCTGGGCCTTGACGAAGGCGGTGATCCGGCGCAGCGCCTCGACCTGGGTGTCGTTCCAGATGCCGAGGTCGTAGGGGGTGATCCGGCCTTCCGGGGAGACCGCGGTGGCCTCCTGGATGATCAGGCCGGTGCCGCCGACGGCGCGGGCCGCGTAGTGCGCGAAGTGCCACTCGCCCGCCACGCCCGCGTTCGGGCCGAAGGCCTCGGCGCTGTACTGGCACATGGGGGCCATCCACACGCGGTTGGGGATGGTGACCGAGCGGAGGGTGTGCGGTGCGAACAGGGCGGCGAAAGCGGCGGGGGCGGCAGGGGCGGCGGAGGCAGCACTCATCAGGGATCTCCAGATGTCACCGGGCGCGCCGGGGATCGGCGGCTAAGTACGAGAGACACCGTACTACGAAATCTCTCGTACTACGAGACCTGTCGTACAAGCTCGTCCAGCTCCGCACGGAGCGCCCCGGCCAGGGCCTCCAGGTCCGGGACCGCGGCCGCGTCGCCGACCAGGCCGTAGTGGACCGTGCCCTGGTAGGTGGAGACCGCGACGGCCAGGGACTGGCCGCAGGCCAGCGGGGCGAGCGGGTAGACCTCGCGGACCCGGCTCCCGCCGAGGGTGAAGGTGAGACCGGGCAGCGGGACGCTCGTGACCAGGATGTCGAAGAGCAGCCGGGCCGCCTGGGCGACGAGCGGGCCACCGAGCCGGTGGCCCAGCGGGTGGACGTGGTCGGCGAGCAGCGCCACCGCCCCGGCGCCGCGCGCGGGGCCCGCGTCCTTGTTTCGGTCCATGCCGGTGCGTACGGAGTCCAGGCGGCGCAGCGGGTCGGCCTCGGAGAGCGGGAGCCGCAGGAGGTAGCCGGAGAGCCGGTTCCCGCCGCCGGTCCCGGGCCGGCCCCGACGGGACACGGGGATCAGGGCGCGCGGGCCCGGCCCCTGCGGCGCGGGCTCGCCGCGCCCGGCCAGCCAGCGCCGGAGCGCGCCGGCGACCAGGGCGATCAGCACGTCGTTGACGGTGCCGCCGGCGCCCTTGCGGACCAGGTTGACCTCGTCCAGGTCGAGCGCGAGGCCCGCGACGGTACGGGTACCCGCGCTCTCGGGGCCGGCGACGAGGGCCGCGGGGACCCCGAGGGGCAGGCCGGAGCGGGCCACGGCGGCGCCGATCTCCAGGGCCTGGCCGACGTCCTGGACCCGGGCCGCCAGGGCGCCGGGGAGCCTGCGCAGGGCGGAGCCGACCCGCTGCTCGGGCACCGGAGGCGCGGGAGTGCGTACGGCGTGCTCCTGGTCGAACCCGTCGAACAGGGAGGCCGCCAGGGCGAGGGCGCCCATGCCGTCGGCGAGGGCGTGGTGGAACTTGAAGAGCACCGCGAAGCGCTCCGGGTCGGGCCCGGCCAGCACGTGGGCCTCCCACGGCGGCAGGTCCCGGTCCAGCGGGCGCGCCATGAGCGGACCGGCGGCGGTGTGCGGGTCGGCGCAGTCCGTCCGTACGAGGAACACGTGGCGCGCGGGGTCGAAACCGGGGTCCGGCGACCAGGCGGCCGCGCCGACCGGCAGCAGCACGTCGCGGATCCGGCGGCGCAGGCCCGGCACGGCCGCGCAGCGGGCGGCGAGCAGCGCGGACGCGAACTCGGCGGCGGACTCGGCCTCGGAGTCGTCGGCGGCGGATCCGAGGGGGCCGGCCGCCTCGAAGACGGCCAGCGCGCCGAGGTGCATGGGGTGGGCGGCGGATTCGATCCGCCAGAAGGCGAGGTCGAGCGGGGAGAGGTGCTCGGTGACCACGTACGTCCTCTCGCGGGTGGCGGTGATGGCCTGAAGTCAACCCATTACAAACACCTACATGCAAGTAGCAATGATTTCCTGTCGGTAAACGATCAGTATCGATCAGCTAATCCGGACCCCGGGCCGCCCGCGGGGCCACTGTCAGTGGACGGGTGCAGACTGGCCGGAAAGAACCGGAAATGCACCGGGAAGAAGCGCAAGAAGAGGTCCGAGTCCGGAGGTGCCGGCCATGGCCGAGGTACTGCTGCTCGTGGGAACCCGCAAAGGACTGTTCATCGGTCGTCGCCGCGATGACGGTCCGTGGGAGTTCGACGGACCCCATTTCAACGCGGAGGCCATCTACGCGGTGGCCGTCGACCGGCGGGGCACGGCGCCCCGGCTGCTCGTCGGCGCGGACAGCTCCCACTGGGGGCCGTCCGTCTTCACCTCCGACGACCTCGGCGCGACCTGGCGGGAACCCGCGTCGCCCGCCGTGAAGTTCCCCAAGGACACCGGTGCCTCGCTGGAGCGGGTCTGGCAGCTCCAGCCGGCCGGCCCGGAGGCCCCCGACGTGGTCTATGCGGGGACGGAGCCCGCGGCCCTGTTCCGCTCCACCGACCGGGGCGAATCCTTCGAGCTGGTCCGCCCCTTGTGGGAGCACCCGAGCCGCGGGAAGTGGGTGCCGGGCGGGGGCGGTGAGGGCCTGCACACGGTGATCACCGACCCGCGCGACGCGGACACGGTGACCGTGGCCGTGTCCACCGCCGGGGTGTTCCGCACCGAGGACGGCGGGGCCAGCTGGTCCCCCTCCAACGAGGGGGTCTCGGCGGTGTTCCTGCCGGACCCGCACCCCGAGTTCGGCCAGTGCGTGCACAAGATCGCCCGGGACGCCGGGGACACGGACCGGCTGTACCTGCAGAACCACTGGGGGGTCTACCGCAGCGACGACGCGGGCGCCCGGTGGACGGACATCGGCGGCGGGCTGCCCTCGGACTTCGGCTTCGCGGTGGCCGCCCACCCGCACCGGGCGGACACCGCGTACGTCTTCCCCCTCAACGCCGACTCCGACCGCGTCCCCGCCGAGCACCGCTGCCGGGTCTTCCGGACCCGGGACGCGGGCGCCACGTGGGAGCCGCTCTCCAAGGGGTTGCCGGCCGGGGACCACTACGGCACGGTGCTGCGCGACGCCCTGTGCACGGACGACGCGGACCCGGCGGGGGTCTACTTCGGCAACCGCAACGGCGAGCTGTACGCCAGTCATGACGACGGCGAGAGCTGGCAGTTGCTCACCGAGCACCTGCCGGACGTCCTGTGCGTGCGGGCGGCCGTGGTGGCGGGGTAGGCCCCGGCGGGGGACCGTTCGCCACCGTTCGGACCGCCCGCCGGCGCGTCAGCCCGTCAGCCCGTCAGCCGCCCGGCCTGTCGTACGGCCTGCGACAGCTGCCGTACGGCGGGGTCCTCGGTACGGCCGGCCAACCGGTCCGCGTGCTCCGCGAGGCCGGCCAGCGAGACCGCGCCCGGCACCCGCTCCCAGCCGCCGCCCCGTTCGCGCAGCGCCGAGGCGAAGTACGCGGCCACCGCGCTGACCTGGAGGCGCGCCGGCGCCTCGGTCCACAGGTCCCCCGCCAGCGCGGCCGCCTCCACCCGGCCCGACTCCTCGTGCGGAGCCCGTGTGTTCGGGTCCAGCCAGCGCACCGTCGCCGTCGCCACGTGCCCGCCGGCGCCGGGGCGCAGCCGTACCGCGTACAGGGCGGTCACCGTGTGCCCGGAGCCGACCTCTCCCCCGTCCACGGTGTCGTCGCGGAACGCGTCGTCGGCGACCCGGCGGTCGTCGTAGCCGATCAGCCGGAACCGCTCGACGGTCGCCGGGTCGAAGGAGACCTGGGCCTTGGCGTCGCGCGCCCGCAGTTGCACCTGCGCCGGGAGGTCCTCGCAGAAGACCTTGCGGGCACCCTCGGTGTCGGAGACGTAGGTGGTGTGGCCGTCTCCCTTGTCGGCGAGCCGTTCCATGAAGGCGTCGTTGTACTCGCTGCCCACTCCCACCCCGAAGAGGGTGATCCCGTGCTCCGTCCGCGCCGAGGCGACCCGCTTCAGGATGGTGTCGGCGGAGGTGGAACCGGTGTTGGCGAGGGCGTCGGACAGCAGGACGACCCGGTTGGTGGCGCCGGGCCGCAGCCCCTTCACGGCCTCGTCGTACCCGCGCGTGACGCCCGCCTCCACATTGGTGGAATCGGCGGTGCGCAGTGCGTCGACCACCCCGTGGATCCGGTCGCGGTGGCCTTCGACCCGGGTCATGGGCAGCCGGGTCTGGGCGGTGGCGCTGAAGGTGACGACGGCGACCGAGTCGTCCTCGCGCAGCCGGTCGGTCATCAGGTTCATCGAGGTGCGGGCGAGGTCGAGGCGTCCGGGTTCGGCCATCGACCCGGAGACGTCCACGACGAAGGTGAGGGCGGCGGGCGGCCGCCGTTCCGCGTCCGCCCCGTCTCCCGCGGCCCGGGTGGCGAGGCCCACGCGGACCAGGGACCAGCTCGGGTCGGTGGTACGGGCCCCGTCGACGGTGACCGCGAAGCCGTCGCCGTCGGGCTGCCGGTAGTCCTGGCGGAAGCTGTTGACGAACTCCTCGGGGCGCACGTTCGCGGCGTCGGGCAGCCGGCCTTCGGCGAGGGTGCGGCGGGCGTAGCCGTAGCTCGCGGTGTCCACGTCGAGCGCGAAGGTCGAGAGGTAGTCCGCGGGCGGCTTCGTCGCGCTCCGCCCGTCGCTCTCGCCCTCCGGGGCGCCCCCGCCGGGGAACGAGGCGGCGGGCCTCGGCCGGGAGTCCGCGCCGTTCGCGGCCCGATCGATGGGCCGGTTCTCGCCGCCGTATCCGCACCCGGCCAGCAGGACGCCGCCCGCGGCGAGCGCGGCGATCAGCCGGCCGCGGGGTCTCCTGCGGGCCGTGCCGGCCGTGCCGGCTGTTCGGGACGTGCGGGACGTGCGGTCATCCTGATGAGGCGTCATGCCGTCTCCCTCGGAGCGTCGTCGGTGTTGAATCTGACGCGCGGGAAGGGGCGTTGGAGCCTTCGGAGGGATTGCGAACGGGTATCGAAGCGACAACGGCATGCGGAATGTCAAGGTCGGATGTCGATTGCGGCGACATCCCGCATCGACCGGGCCCCCCGGGTTCGGGGTCCGCTAGGGCAGGCGCCAGTCGACCGGCTGGGCTCCCTGGCGGGCCAGCAGGTCGTTGGTCCGGCTGAACGGCCGCGATCCGAAGAAACCGCGGTCCGCCGACATCGGCGACGGGTGGGCGGACTCGATCGCCGGGAAGTCCTGGAGGAACGGCCGCAGGTTGCGGGCGTCACGCCCCCACAGCACGGACACCAGCGGCTTGCCGCGGGCGGCGAGCGCGCGGATGGCCTGCTCGGTCACTTCCTCCCACCCCTTGCCCCGGTGGGCCCCGGGGTTGCGGGGCGCGGTGGTGAGCGCCCTGTTGAGGAGCAGCACGCCCTGCCGGGTCCACGGCGTCAGGTCGCCGTTGGAGGGCCTGGGCAGTCCGAGGTCGGTGTTCAGCTCGCGGAAGATGTTCTCCAGGCTCCCCGGCAGCCGGCGCACGTCGGGTGCGACGGCGAAGCTGTGGCCGATGGCCATACCCGGGGTCGGGTAGGGGTCCTGTCCCACGATCAGGACGCGCACCTCGTCGAAGGGCTGTTGGAAGGCGCGCAGGACGTTCGCCCCGGCCGGAAGGTACGTACGACCTGCGGCGATCTCGGCGCGCAGGAAGTCGCCCATGGCTGCGATGCGGCCGGCCACGGGGCTCAGCGCCTCGGCCCAGCCGGGCTCGACGAGTTGGTTCAACGGGAGAGCTGCCACAAAGGATCACTCTACTGGCGCAGCCGCCCCGTTCCCGAACCCGGGCGACGGGATAAAGTACGACCGCTCGGTTTTCGGCTCCGGTGGGCTGACCGTATCTGATATTCCTCGGATAAATACGGACAGATGCCGCCCTGACAGGCCCTCCCGAACACCAGGTTCCGATAAGCCAGTAGCATGCGGCGCCATGAGCTCCCCCACTGGGCCCGACAATGGCCTGCCCGTACGAATGCCGCGACCCCGCCAGACCGGACGGCACCGCCGGCCCGAGCCCGCGGCGGCGCCAGAGGGCGCGCCCGCGCTGGTGCTCGCCGTGCCGGGTACCCCGTCGGCCGCCTCGCGGGGGCTGGCGGAAGAGATCATCAGCATCGGCCGTTCCGAGCTGCCGGGCCTGGACGCCCGCATCGGCTTCCTGGACGGTGACGACGAGTCCGAGTTCCCCTCGCTGTCCGGTGTGCTGACGGCCGTCGCGACCGAGCGTGCCGAGCGCGCCGAGTTCGCCCGTGCCGCCGGTCACGAGGTGCCCGCGCCGACCGGCCCGGACGCCGTGGTCGTGCCGCTGCTCGCCGGCCCGGACGGCGATCTGCTGCGCCGGATCCGCCAGGCGCTGATGGACTCCTCGGCCGCCGCCGAGCTGGCCGACGTACTCGGCCCGCACCCGCTGCTCGCCGAGGGCCTGCACGTGCGGCTCTCCGAGGCGGGGCTGGCCCGCGCCGACCGCGCGCGGCTCTTCACCGTGACCACCGCCGCCGACGGCATCGTGCTGGCCACCACCGGTGGCGAGGAGGCCGTCCAGGCCGCCGGCATCACCGGCATGCTGCTCGCCGCCCGCCTCGCGGTGCCGGTGAAGGCGGCCGCTCTCGACGAGGAGGGCTCGGTGGCCGCGGTCGCCGAGCAGCTGCGCCGCGAGGGTTCCACCCAGCTCGCGCTCGCCCCGTACCTGATCGGCCCGGAGGCCGCCGACGGGCTGCTGGACACCGCCTGCAAGGAGGCCGACTGCGCCACCGCCGAGGTGCTCGGTGCCTACGGGGCGCTCGGCAAGCTGGCCGTCGCCCAGTACTCCGCGGCGCTCGGGATCACCCTGGGCGCCCCCGTGCACTGACGGCGACCCGCACACGCGTGCGTGAGGCCCCGTTCCCCGATCGGCGCATGCCAGGGGGCGGGGCCTCGCGCACGAGCCGGACGGACCCTAGGCGAAGAGCACGCAGGTGGCGGCGGGGACGGGCAGTGAGCCGGCGCGGCGGGGCTGCCCGGTGGCCGGGTCCACGTCGAACCAGGTGACGTCCCCCGAGTGCTCGTTGGCCGCGTAGAGGCGGTCGCGCCAGACGTCGAGGGCGAGGTCGCGGGGCCAGCGGCCGCCGCAGTCCACCGCGCCCGCGCGCCGGGGCTCCTCGGCGCCGCCGGCGAGCGAGAACGTGACGAGGACGTCCGCGCCGCGTACGGCGACCCAGACGAAGCGGCCGTCCCGGGCGACCGCGATCGCGGAGGGATAGGCCCTGACGTCCCCCCGGCCCGCCTCCGGGACGGCCCCTGGGGCGGGCTCCAGGGCGATCGGAACCTCCGCGACCGGTTCCAGTGTGCCCGCCTCCGCGTCCCACCGGCAGACGGTCAGCAGCGGCCGCAGCTCGTTCACCACGTACGCCACCTCCCCGTCCGGGTGGAAGGCGAGGTGGCGCGGGCCGTTGCCGGGGGTCAGCGCGGTCTCGGAGTGCGGACGCAGCGTGCCGGTGTGCTCGTCCAGCGAGCAGACGCGCACGGAGTCGGTGCCCAGGTCCACGCTGAGCACCCAGTTGAGGCTCGGGTCGGCCAGCACGTGGTGGGCGTGCGGGCCTTCCTGGCGCGCGGGGTCCGGGCCCGATCCGCGGTGGTGCAGCACGTGCGGGGGCCCGGTCAGGGATCCGTCGTCGGCGATGGCGAGCGCCCCGACACCGCCGGAGGTGTAGTGGGCGGTGAGCAGCCACGGCCAGGCGACGTCGAGGTGGGTGGGGCCCGCGCCGCCCACCGGTACGGGGGCTCCGAGCAGCCGAAGCCCCCGGCCCTCCGCGACGAAGGCGCCGGCCGCTCCCTCGGCGCTCTCGCTCACCGCGTAGAGGACCCCCTCGTGCACACCCTCCACGAGGTACGAGGGGTCGGCCAGGACGTCGGTCGTGGAGAGCTCCGTCAGGGCTCCGGTCTCCGGGTCGAGGGCCGCGGTGGTGATGCCGCGCCCGCCCGACGAGGTGAACGAGCCGATGTAGACCCGGTGTTCCGCCGCGTCGGCCGTCCTGTCGCCCATGCCCGTGCCCTCCGTCGATCGGTCCCGAGCCGACCGTAACAGAAGGTCTAGACCAAGTCGCGCCCTTGTGCCCTTTCCTGTGCGCCGGGATGGTGGACGTACGCGGTGCTGCTCGGCCGGTCCTCGTAGGTGCGGTGGAAGACCGGGGTCGCGGAGCCGGAGATCGGCGGCACGATCCACGACCAGTCCGCGCCCACCTCGCGCCCCTTGCGCTCCTCCCGTTCCATGTGGGACAGGAAGCGCCGGGACTCGGTGTGGTGGTCGGCGATCGTGACGCCCGCGCGGTCGAAGGAGTGCAGCACCGCCCGGTTGAGCTCGACGAGCGCGCGGTCCTTCCACAGCGAGCGGTCGCTGCCGGTGTCCAGTCCGAGGCGGCGGGCGACGGCGGGCAACAGGTTGTAGCGGTCGATGTCGGCCAGGTTGCGGGCGCCGATCTCGGTGCCCATGTACCAGCCGTTGAACGGGGCCGCCGGGTAGTGGATGCCACCGATCTCCAGGCACATGTTGGAGATGGCGGGTACGGCGTGCCAGCGCAGCCCCCAGTCCGCCCAGCCGTCGCCCTCGGGGTGCTCGATCGGCACCTCCAGCACGGCGTCCGCGGGGAGGTCGAACCAGCGGGGTTTGTCGTCGACCCCCTGGACCACGAGCGGGAGCGGGTCGAACGGGGTGCCGGCGCCGCCGGCCCAGCCGAGCCGCAGCAGGGCTTCGGTGAGCGGCGCGTTGCGGGCGTCGCCGACGGTTATCGACGGGTGGTCGCCGTAACCGGCGTAGCGGACGAGCTGCTCGCTCCAGATCAGCGGCCCGGGGCTCTGCGGGGTGTCCGGGGCGAAGACGGTGATGGTGGGCCGGACCCGGCCGCCGTTGGTGGCCTCGCGCAGGTGCTCGAAGCATTCGGAGGCGATCGCGTCGGCCTCGGTGAGACCCCGCCGGTCGCGGACCCGCAACGAGTTCCAGTAGAGCCGGCCTATGCATCGGTTGCTGTTGCGCCAGGCGACCCGGGCCCCGTGGACCAGTTCCGCGTGGGTGTGCCGGTAGGTGCCGGTCTCCGCGAGCTCGGCCCGCACCTCGGCGAGCCGGGCGCGGGGGTCACCCGCGTCGGCGTGCTCCCTGTGGAAGAGTCGGATGAACTCCTCGGCCGCTTCCCACACCTGAGCGGTGGTGGAGCGCTGTTGAAGAATTTCCATTCCGGGCGGTTACCCCCTGTCCGACCAGATCCACCCTGTACATGCCGGATGAATGTGCAATAAACAATCACCCTTTGTACATGCCGCAGGTCAGCGGCGTGTGGCAGGCGCGCCCGGAACACTCCTCCGTGTGTTCTTCGACGATCGGGCTGCGGGGCGGAACCGATGGGGCGTACGATTCGTCAACCGCAGGGCCTGGCCATGAAAAGCGCCCGTTCGCCGGCCGCGGGCGTGCCCCCGTACAGCGTGGTGTCGAGACCGCACAGGACGAACCCCATGCGCCGATAGGCGTGCACCGCCGGGGCGTTGACGGAGCTGACCTCCAACCACAGGTGCTCGGCGCCCCGTTCGCGGGCGAACTCCGCCGCGCACTCCATCAGCGCCCGCCCGATGCCCCGTCCCCGGCGGTCCGGCGCGACCTCGATGTCCTCGATGGTCAGCCGCCGGTTCCAGGCGGCATAGCCGGCGGCGACGAACCCGCACACGCGCTCGCCGTCGAGGGCCACGTACGTACGCCCGTCCGCGTCGGCGCCCGAGCCGCGGCCGAGCCCCTGCTCGTCGTGCTCCTCGGGCGGGAACTCCTTGTACACCGGCGGGTCCGCGGGGACCTCGCGGAGGACGAAGCCGAGGCCCCCTTCGGCGGGGCCGACCTCGAAGACCGTGGCGGTGGTGAAGGAGCCGTCCAGCGCTTCGATGGCGCCCGCGTCCTGGGGTCGGGCGGGGCGGTAGACGATGCCGTCGGCGGAGCCGTGTGCGATGGTCATGAGATCCACGGTACGCAAAAAATCCCCCGGCCGAATTCGCTGCCGAGGGAGAGGAGGGCGTATATTGATTGATTCACGCCTTGCCTGAAAACAACAGCGTGGACAACCTTACGAGGACACTGTAGCGCGGTGGGAGTGCAATTGTCAACCGAGGAATTCCGGAAAGAGCAGCAATTCGTCACGGACCTCTATCGGCGCCTCGACGACCTGCGTGACCAGGCAGAACACGCCGTGGCAGGGGCATTGCGCGAGGTCGGGAACGGGGCCCAGGCCCGGCTGGAGCGCGATGTTCTGGTCGCCGAGCAGTCCGGTCTGCTGTCCGCTCTGAATGCCGGGGAGAACGGTCTCTGTTTCGGCCGTCTGGAGTTCTCCGACGGCCGTGACCACCACATCGGAAGGATCGGAATCCGGGCAGACGACGCGGAGCGCACACCGCTCGTCCTGGACTGGCGCGCCGACGTGGCCCGGCCCTTCTACCTCGCCACCGGCCACACCCCCATGGGGCTGCGGCGCCGCCGGCACATCAGCAGCCGGGGGCGGGTGGTCACCTCCCTGCACGACGAGATCCTCGACCTGACCGACACCGAGCGCACCGGCCACGAGGGCGCCGATGCCGACGCCGTGCTGCTCGCGGCGCTCGACGCCGCGCGGACCGGCCGGATGCACGACATCGTGCGCACCATCCAGGCCGAGCAGGACCGGATCATCCGCTCCACGCACCGCGGGGTGCTGGTGGTCGAGGGCGGGCCGGGCACCGGGAAGACGGCGGTCGCGCTGCACCGGGCCGCGTACCTGCTCTACGCCCACCGGGAGTTGCTGGCCAAGCGCGGTGTGCTGATCGTCGGCCCGGGCCCGGCCTTCCTCGGGTACATCGGCGGGGTGCTGCCCGCGCTCGGCGAGACGGGCGTCCTGCTCGCCACTCCGGGCGAACTGTTCCCCGGGGTGCACGCCACGGGAACCGACCGCCCCGGTGCCGCCGCCGTGAAGGGCCGGGCCGAGATGGCCGAGGTGCTGGCCCGGGTGGTCGCCGACCGGCAGTGCCTGCCGGAGACGCTGCCGGCGGACACCGGCGAGGAGTACGACGCCGTCCCCGAGCCCGCGCTGGAGATCGGCCACGACGACTACGGCACCCTGCTGCTGGACCGCACCATGGCCCACGAGGCCCGGGACCGGGCCCGCGCCACCGGACTGCCGCACAACCAGGCACGTCCCGCCTTCGCCTTCCCGATCATCGACGCGCTCACGGCGCAGCTCGCCGACCGGCTGGGCGCCGATCCGTACGGCGGCCCCAACCTGCTCGGTTCCGACGACATCGCCCAGCTCGGCAAGGAGATCGCGATGAGCCCCGCCGTGCACGCGGCGATCGACTCGCTGTGGCCCTCCCTCACCCCCCAGCAACTGGTCGCCGACTTCCTCGCGGAGCCGACGCACCTGCCCCCGCACGAGGCCGAGCTGATCCGGCGCGCGCCCTCGGCGAGGCCGGAGTGGACCCCGGCCGACGTTCCGCTGCTGGACGAGGCCGCCGAGCTGCTCGGCGAGGACGACTCCGCGCGACGGGCCGAGGAGGAGCGGGCGCGGGCGCGGCGCATCGCGTACGCGCAGGGGGTGCTGGACCTTTCGCAGGGCTCGGAGTCGTACGAGTTCGAGGACGAGGAGAACGAGTACCTCGCGGCGCACGACATCATCGACGCCGAACGGATGGCCGAGCGGTACGAGGAGGCCGACCACCGCAGCACGGCCGAACGGGCGGCGGCCGACCGCACCTGGGCCTTCGGGCACGTCATCGTCGACGAGGCGCAGGAGCTGTCGGAGATGGCCTGGCGGCTGCTGATGCGCCGCTGCCCGACCCGGTCGATGACCCTGGTCGGCGATCCCGCGCAGACCGCGGAGGAGGCGGGCTGCGGTTCCTGGGAGCGGATCCTCTCCCCGTACGTGGGCGGGCGCTGGGAACTGGTGCGGCTGGGGGTCAACTACCGTACGCCCGCCGAGATCATGGAGGTGGCGGCGGCCGTGCTCCGCGAGCGGGACCCCGGCTTCCGGCCGCCGAGTTCCGTACGGTCCACCGGAGTACGGCCCTGGGCGCGCGCCGCGGCGGAGCTGCCCAGGGCGCTCGCGCGGGCCGTGGAGGCGGAGCGGCCCGCGGAGGGCCGGCTCGCGGTGATCGCCCCACGGGCGCTGCACGCGGAGCTGGCGTCCGCGCTGCCGGGGGTACGGGCGGGCGCAGCGCCGGATCTGGCCCAGGAGGTGGTCCTGCTGGACCCGCGCCAGGCCAAGGGGCTGGAGTTCGACACGGTGATCGTGGTGGAACCGGCCGACTTCCAGCCCAGCGACCTGTACGTGGCCCTGACCCGCGCCACGCAGTCCCTCGGAGTCCTGCACGGCCCCGGTCGGCTCCCGGCGGGGCTGCACGGGCTCCGGTCCGGCGAGCTCGCGGAGGGCTGATCCCCGTCCCTCCCTCAGGAGGGACGGGGGGCCGCGCCCGCCCGGTGCCCGCGGGCCGCGTGCACGTCCAGCACGGCCTGGAACTGCTCGCGCGCCTCGCGGACGCGTCCGGCCGCCGTGTAGGCACGGCCCAGGCGGCTGCGGATGTCCATCTCCAGCCAGTCGTAGCCGGGTTCGGTGAGCGGGGACAGCAACCGGTGCTGCAGGAGGGCCTGGTGGTGCAGGGCGATGGCTGCGCCCGGGTCTCCCCCGCCCTGGCGCGCCGTGCCCAGCCGGGTCAGGCTGCGCGCGCAGAGGAAGACGTCCCCGCCCTGCGCGACCAGGTCGACCGCCGTGCGGAGCAGTTCCTCGGCCTCCGCGTGCCGGCCGAGGCGGAGATGGATGTCCGCGGCGCAGCTCAGGACCCGGCCGGTCATGCGCGGCCGGCCGGCCGCCTCCGCATGGGTGCGGGCAGCGGCGAAGGAGGCGAGCGCCTTCTCGTTCCGCCCCTCGAACTGGTGGGCCAGGCCCTGGATGACGAGCGCCATCGAGGCGACCCAGTCGTTCAGCGGCTCCTGGCGGGGTGCTTCGGTCACCGCCCCGACGTACGAGAGCGCGAGGCCGCCTTCGCCGAGGCTGATGTGGAGGGCCCCCAGCCCGGTCAGGGTCCGGGATTGCTCGTACGGGTCGGGGCGGAGCCGGCCGAGGTCCTGTGCCTCGGTGAACAGGTCCCGTGCCCGTGCGTACCGGCGCTGGAACAAGGAGGTGTAGGCCAGGCAGTTGCGCAGGGCCACGGCCATGCGCGGGTCCGTGGCCTCGTCGGCGTGCGCGAGCGCGATCTCGAGCGCCGTCTGGCTCTCGTGGTAGCGGCCCTGCCGTACGAAGTAGTCGCACAGCGCCTCGGCGAGCCGGCAGGCGTAGTCGGCTTCGCCGAGGGCCGCGGCGTGTCCGACGACGTCCACGAGCTCACCGCCGGCCGCGTCCAGCCAGGCCTCCGCCTCCCGCCAGTCCGTGAACCCGGTGCGCGTGGGCGCGGGGCCGGTGGGCGCGGGAGCGGCCGGGAAGGCGCCGGAGCCCCAGTCGCTGGTGGTCCGGGCTGCGTCGAGGTAGAGGCCGAGCGCGGCCGTCCGCGCGGTGGCTGCCTGCTCCGGCTCGGCCTGTGCGACCCGTCGCGCGTGGACGCGCACCAGGTCGTGCAGTCGGTAGCGGCCCGGCCGCGGCTGCTGGAGCAGGCTGGTGTCGACCAGGTCCTCCAGGACCGCCTCGGTCTCGTGGGGCGGCCGTCCGAGCATGGCCGCGGGTGTCAGCGCGTCGAACTCGACCGTCGGTGCCAGGCCCAGGGCCCGGAAGGCGCGCTGCTGGCCGGGGGTGAGCTGGTCGTACGACAGCCGGAAGGCCGCCTCGACGCTGCGGTCCCCGACGCTCAGCTCTCCGAGCAGGCGGTCGTCGTCCACCATGCGGTCGACCAGGTACCCGACCGTCCAGCTGCCGCGGTTCTGGAGCCGTGACCCGGCGATGCGCAGTGCCAGCGGCAGCCCGTCGCACAGCCCGGCCAGCCGGTCCGTGGCGTCCGGCTCGCTGCTCGCGCGCTCCTCCCCGATGAGGTGGGCGAGCAGGGACACGGCGTCCCCGCTCGCCAGCGGCTCCAGGGTGACGCGCCGGTCGGCGTCCAGTTCGCCGAGCCTGCGCCGGCCGGCCACCAGCACCCTGCTGCCCGCCCCGGCGGGCAGCAGCGGCCTGACCTGGTCCGCGTCCAGGGCGTCGTCCAATACGAGGAGCAGCCGCAGCGGGCTGGTCGCCGCGCGCCAGGCGGCGGTGAGTTCCTCCAGGTCGCTCGGCAGCTCGCCGTGGGCCGCGCCGAGGGAGCGGAGCAGCCGCTGGAGCGCCTGCTCGGGCGTCTGGCGCCGGCCGGTGCCGTGCGCGCGCAGGTCGACGAACAGGCAGCCGTCAGGGTGGTGGGCGCTGAGTTCGCGGGCCGCGCGGACGACGAGCGCCGTCTTGCCGACGCCGGCCGTGCCGTCGACCGTCACGACCGACACGGCTCCGGCCTCGGACGGGGCGGTCAGCCGGGCCAGTTCGGCCTCGCGTCCGATGAGGCGGCCCGCGTCACCGGGCAGTTCGTTTATCGCGCGGCGGGGCCCGGGCCGGGCGGGGGCGGCATGCCCTGGCGGGGGGTGTGGGGGGCGTACGTCCGCCCGGCGGAGCACCGCTTGGTGCGCACGCCGGAGTTCCGTGCCGGGATCGACGCCCAGCTCTCGCTTCAGGCGCCTGCGCAGCTCCTCGTACACGTTCAGTGCCTCGGCCTGGCGGTCGCAGCCCTGGAGGGCGCGCATGCGCAGCGCGGCGAGGGGTTCGTCGGTCGGAGCGGCCGCGGACAGGGCGGCGAGTTCGTCCAGGGTCTCGGTGAACCGGCCCAGCAGGACCATGCATTCGAGCCGGTCGCGCCGTGCCGCGCGCAGCCGCTCCAGGAGCCGCTGCCGCTCGGCGTCGGCGTACGGTCCGGGCAGCCCGGCGAGCGGCTCGCCGTCGCACAGGGCGAGTGCCTGGGAGAGCCGGTCCGCCGCGCCGGCCGGATCCCCGGCCCGTTTCGCGCGGTGGGCGGTGGCGGCCAGCCGGGCCAGGTCGTCGGCGTCGAGCCGGACCGTGCCGTCGGCGAAGCGGTATCCGCCCCGTTCCCCGCGGATCACCGAATCCGCGGGCGCGGTGCCCTCCTCGTCGAGCCTCCTGCGCAGTGCGTAGACGTAGCTGGGCAGGACCTTGAGGCCGGAGCCCGGCGGCTTGTCCCCCCAGACCCCGTCGAGCAGCTGCTCCCCGCTCACCAGGAGGCCGGGCCGCAGGGCCAGCGCGGCCAGGACGGCCTGCTGCCGGACGGGCCCGAGGGCCAGCTGCGTACCGTCCCGCCAGGCCCGTACGGTGCCGAGCACCGCGAGCCGTAACCGCCGAGGAGATCCCGCCCCCACTGTCGAAAGCCTCCGCTCCGCTCCGTACATCATCAGAACTTCATCCGCATTGCAGCGCGTTCCGCGACGGTTTCGCAAGCGCGGCGGCCGCCACGAGGGGTGCGGCCGCCGCCACGACCGCGGAAGGAACACGGACATGACCGTCATCGACGGATCTCTCGGGGCACTGCTGAAGACGCGGGGGCTCTTCCTCACACAGGAGCGGAGCGATGCCGCCGGGATCGTGTACGTCTGCGTGGACGACGGGCTGCCCGGCGGTTATCCGGTGGGCTACGTCGTCCCGTCCCGTGCGGGGAACTGGTTCGCGTACGCCCGGGCGCGCGCCGGCCGGGTGTTCGCCTGCGACCAGGTGGACGCCGGGCTGTCGGGGATCGAGGCGGCGGTCCGTTCCGTCCTGGACCACGCGCGCTACGGGGACGTCCTGTACGCCCTGGCGCGGGAGAGCGGGTCCGAGGACGTGTACACCGTCGAGCTGCACCGGGAGCACGCCGCCTGGCTGGCCTCGCTGAGCGCGCCGAAGGGCATCACCCGCGTCGGTGACGGCAGGGTGCGGCTGACCGGCCCGGCCGTCGCGTACCTGCGCGGTCTTCCGCGGCGCCTCGGCTGTCACGTGGACGTGGAGGACCGCATCTGGCTGGCGGGTGAGCCGTACCGGCTGGTCCGCGAGCCCCGGTAGGACCGGGGCTCGTGACGCGCCGGATCAGGCGTCGATCAGCGGGGAGGGCCGGGAGCTGCGCAGGGGCCCGGCGAGTTCGGCGAGGGCCTGTTCGAGGCCGTACAGGTGGGCGAGTGCGGGTTCGGTCGCGGCGGCCCGGATGGCGGTGTCGGGCGCCGCCGTGTGCCCGGCGTGGTCCTGTTCGTCGGCGGCGGTCAGCGCCTCCACCGCCGCTTCGACGCGCCAGCAGGCCGCCGCGAGGCGGGCGTCGTGGCTCGCGTCGGGGTCGGCGGCGACCGCCGCGAGGCCGCGGACCTCGCGGGCGCAGTCGTCGAGCAGCGCGATGACCTGCCCCGCACGTTCCTTGCGGCCCCGGAAGGGGCTCAGGGGGTGCACGAGCGGGGCGAGCGCCATCCGTACGCGGGCCAGCAGGACCTCGAGCTCGGCGGCGTGCGGTGCGGGGTCCGCGGTGGGGGAACCGGCGAGGCGCGCGGTGGCCTCGGCGGTCGCCGCGTGGACGCAGCGCAGGGCCCGCTGGATCCAGGCGGAGTTCACGGCGTGGGTGGTCACCGGCAGGACGACGATCACGGCGAGGGCGGCGCCGAGCGCGCCGATCGCGGTCTCCTGGAACCGCAGGAGCAGCAGGCCGGGGTGCAGGACGCCGAGGAGACCGTAGAGCAGCCCGGCCATGACGGTCACGAAGAACATCATCCAGGAGTACGAGGGGGCCGCGGTGTAGAAGATCCCGAAGACGCACAGGGCGACGAGGACGGCGGTCGGCACGGGCGCGCCGTGCAGGGGTACGGCGATCAGCAGGCCGGCGGCGATGCCGGTGACCGTGCCGAGGACGCGGCGGAAGCCCCGTACGAGGGTCTCGCCGCGGGAGGTGGTGTTGACGAAGATCCACCAGGCGGTGCCGACGGCCCAGTACCAGCGGTCATCGGAGAGGGACTGGCCGATGACGAGCGCGAAGGCGCAGGCGGCGGTGGCCTGGAAGGCCTGCCGGGTGGTGGGCCGGGCGAGGCCCGTGCCGGGCAGCCCGGGCGGGGCGGGCGGGGGCGGGGTGCGCCGCTCGATGGGCCACAGGACGAAGCGCACGGAGCCCGAGGCGAGGAGCGCCAGCCCGACGGCGGCGAACAGTTCGGGCAGCTGCGCGGGCACGGCGTGCAGGAACTGGGTGACGAAGAACATCATGAAGCCGAAGACGCCGAGGGCGTGCCCGCGCGGCCCCCAACGGCGGGCGTAGACCCCGGCGAGGACGACGGCGAGGAACGCGGCGTCCCGGGCGAGGGGCATGGTGTGCAGGCCGGTGGCCAGGGCCAGGACCGGGAATCCGGCGACGGGCAGCAGCGCGGTGGTGAGGCGCTGGGCCGGCACCTTCGGGTCCAGGACGGTGAAGAGGGCCAGCAGGGCGGCCAGTCCCCCGGTGATCGACGCGGTGAGGGAGAGACCGCACAGTTCGGCGAGGGCCACGGCGGCGGCGACGCCGATCACCGCGCGGGCCGAGTTCCGCAGTCTCGTGAGCCCCGGGTCCGGAGCAACGAACATCCTCTTCACGGCGGTGTGCCGCCCCCCTTGCGATGCTGCGCGCCGTGTCCGGGCGGCCGCCCGGGGGTGGTGGGAGGCGTACGGACACGACGAAGGCACCGCGGTCCGGTCCGGCGCCTTTGCCGGTCCGGCGCTGCGCGGCGCCGTAGATACATGGATAGGACACAGATAAGCATGTAGAGGGCAATGGTTCAACCGAGGAGCGGATCGGTGGGCCAATGGCACAGTCCTGGGCGGCGGTCCTCGGCCATGAGAAGACCAACGGACGGCAAACGTCGTGGCAGGTGACTCCACACCCCTGGGATCGGCGGTTTCGCACCACTACATTGCCCACGGCCCCGCGTGTACACAGGCGGGCGGAGGGGTGAGGAGCGGGGGACATGGGCTCTGGGGTCTTCGCGAGACTGGGTGGAACGATCAGCGGGAAGACCGCGGCGTCGGTGGCCGCGGGTGTGCTGGTGGTCGGCGGCGCCGCGGGGGCCGGCGTGTGGTGGACCGCGCAGGGGAAGCCGCACGTGGTGGTCGTGCAGCGCAGTGCGTCGGCGGAGGTGCCCGCGGGCGGCGAACAGTCGGTCATCGCGGCGTGCGAGAAGCACGAGACGGCGCTCGGCGGCGGGTACGCGGTCGGCGGCGGCGGCTTCGCGACGGCCGGCGAGTTCGTCGGCGCGGCATGGCTGGCGGCGGCGTACAACCCGGGGGACGCTCCCGTCAACCTCACCTCGTACGCGCTGTGCGTGAACGCCAAACCGGAGTTCGCACCGCACCAGGAGTTCACTCCTGCCGCGGCGCACGCCTTCAAGGACCACTCGACGAAGATCACCAACCACGACGACGGCGACATCCACGACCTGTCGACCGACGGCCCGTTCGCAGGGGCCTTCCGCAACACGGACGCGAGGCCCGTGTGTCCGGGCGGCGGCTTCGTCATGGTCGGAGTCGAGTTCCGGGCGGGGCGCAAGGTCCCCGGGCGGTCCGTGGCTCCCGTGCCGATGGACAGGATGGCCATGTACGAGCCCACCGCTGGGACGCCGTCGACCGCGGCCTGGAGGATCTCGGTCAATCCGGGTACGGAACTGAGCACGGGTTCGTTCCGGATGTGGAACTCCGAGGGGGCGGAGCGCAGGACCAGCATCCTGGACCCGCAGCCCCCTCAGTCGAACTACGCGGTCGACGTGCGGCCGGTCTGCGTCCAGCTGCGGGACGTCTCGATCGCCACCGCCACGGTCGACGTCGGGGCGGGGGGCACCGCGGAGGCCACCGTGAAATGTCCCAAGGGCCGGCTGGTACTCGGCGGCGGCTTCCAGTTCCCCGCGGACAACGAGAACGCCGCCGGCGGCCCGCAGCGCTTCTTCGGCGACGGCTGGCTGTACGCGTCGGCGGACGGGCCCACTCCGGGGAAGTCGGGCCGGCCGGTGAAGGACTGGCACGTCACCGGCAACAACCAGCAGCGGGCGGGCATCGACTACCACGACACGGTCTGGATGGAGCATTCCGACGGCGAGACCCTGACGGGCAACGTCTATTTCGACAACCACGCGCACGGCGCCGGTGACAACGAGCTGCGCAGCGTCCCCGTCCCCGACAGGCAGAAGATGGTCGCGCGTGCCGTGTGCGGCACCATCGACGCCGAGCCCACCTCCCCGGACAACGGGGCGGCGCCGCCCACCGTCAACCGGCCGGTCCTGCCGCCCGCCCTGGACCTGGCGCCGTCGAAGTCCGGTCCCGCGACCTCGGCGAGCCCCCTGCCCAGCGGCTCGCCCTCGCCCTCGGTGAGCCCCGGCGGGGCGCCGGGCGCCTCGCCCACGCCCCGTACGCCGAACAGTCCCGGGCCGACGACCGGCGGGCCCGATCAGCCGCCCGCCACCCAGCCCGGGCACTCGCCCTCCGCGCAGCCGCAGGCCCCGGCGGTGTCCATCCAGCAGCCGGGCGGTGGCGGCAGGCTCCGGCGCGGCTGCGAGGAGACGTTCACCGGTTCGGCGCGCACGCGCCCCGGAGACCGGGCCATCACCGATCCGCAGGCCACGACCTGGCAGATCATCGGCCCGAACGGGCCGATGACGATCGGCGCCGGTGCCTCAGGCCGGTTCCTGGTGCCGCTCCTGGCGGACGGGACCTACCCGCTCGTCTTCTCCGCCACCGACACGGCCTCCGGACTGACCGGGAGCGCGAGGATCTCGGTCCAGATCACGGGGTGCCTGCGCTGACCCGGGGGTAGCGGCGCGCTCCACGGCGCGCCGCCGGTCCGCCGGGAACCCGAGCCTGTAGGGCAAGGGGGTGCAGGCGCGGCGGCGAGGCTCTCGGGAGGACGGATGACGTCGGTCGATCCTTCGGCGCGGGAGGCGCCACCCGTAGATCCCGACCGGACCGGGCGGCAACGGACAGAGCGGCGGGTGGGCCAGGGGTCCACCGTCCTGCGATGGCTGTCGACCACCGACCACAAGGTGATCGGCAACCTCTACCTGGTGACGGCCTTCTGCTTCTTCCTCTTCGCCGGCGCGCTGGCCCTGGCCATGCGGGCCGAACTCGCCCGCCCCGGGCTGCAGATCCTGTCGAACCAGCAGTACAACGAGGCGTTCACCATTCACGCCACGATCATGATGCTGCTGTTCGCCACGCCGACCTTCACCGGTTTCGCCAACGCGATCATGCCGTTGCAGATCGGGGCGCCCGATGTCGCCTTCCCCCGGCTGAACGCCTTCACCTACTGGGTGTACCTGTTCGGGGGCCTGCTCGTCGTGTCGGGGTTCCTGACCGCCCACGGGGCCGCGGACTTCGGTTGGTTCGCGTACGCGCCCCTGAACGGCCTGCGCTACTCCCCCGGCACCGGCGCCGATCTGTGGGCCATGGGGCTCGCCGTGTCCGGGCTGAGCACGATCCTGGGAGCGGTCAACTTCATCACCACGATCATCTGCCTGCGGGCGCCGGGCATGACCTTGTTCCGCATGCCGATCTTCACCTGGAACGTCCTCTTCACCTCGGTGCTGGCGCTGCTGGCGTTTCCGGTGCTCACGGCCACGCTGCTGGTGCTGGAGGCGGACCGGAAGTTCGGCGCGCACGTCTTCGACCCGGCGAACGGTGGCGCTCTGCTGTGGCAGCACCTGTTCTGGTTCTTCGGGCATCCGGAGGTCTACATCGTGGCCCTGCCGTTCTTCGGCGTGGTGAGCGAGATCCTCCCGGTCTTCAGCCGCAAGCCCATGTTCGGTTACGTCTCCCTGATCGGTGCCACGATCGCGATCACCGGCCTGTCCGCGACGGTGTGGGCGCACCACATGTTCGCGACGGGGGCCGTGCTGCTGCCCTTCTTCTCCCTGCTGTCGTTCCTGATCGCCGTGCCCACGGGGGTGAAGTTCTTCAACTGGATCGGGACGATGTGGAACGGGTCGCTCTCCTTCGAGACACCGATGCTGTGGTGCGTCGGCTTCCTCGTCACCTTCCTCCTGGGAGGCCTGACGGGTGTGCTGGTGGCGTCGCCGCCGCTCGACTTCCACCTGACGGACAGCTATTTCGTCGTCGCCCACCTGCACTACGTCCTCTTCGGGACCATCGTGTTCGCCACCTTCGGCGGCTTCTACTTCTGGTGGCCCAAGATCACCGGGCGGATGCTGGACGAACGACTCGGCAAGGTCCACTTCTGGACGCTGTTCTTCGGCTTCCAGACGACCTTCCTGGTCCAGCACTGGCTGGGCGAGGCCGGCATGCCGCGCCGGTACGCGAACTACCTCGCGAGCGACGGTTTCACGCTGCTCAACACCGTCTCCACCATCGGCTCGTTCCTGCTGGGCCTCTCGACGCTCCCCTTCCTCTACAACGTCTGGCGGACCGGCCGCCACGGCACCCGGGTCACCGTGGACGATCCGTGGGGATGGGGCCGCTCCCTGGAGTGGGCGACGAGCTGTCCGCCGCCCCGCCACAACTTCCACTCCCTGCCCCGGATCCGCTCGGAATCCCCCGCCTTCGACCTGCACCACTCGGAGGTGCCCCGTGAAGGGTGAGGCCTGGCTCTTCACCGGTACGGCCCTGTTCTTCGGGATCACGGCCGTCGCCTACGAATGGCTGTCCCGGGAGCCCGCGGGGACCGCGGCACTCTGCGTGTCCTTCATCATGGCGGCCCTCGTCTCCGCCTTCCTCTGGCGCCAGTACCGGCGGGGCGGCGAGCGGCCGGAGGACCGCGGGGAAGCCGAGGTGAGCGAGGCCGCCGGGCGGCGGCTCTACTTCCCCGCGCGCAGCCACTTCCCCGTCCTGGCGGCCGCGGGAAGCGCGCTGATCGGCCTGGGCGTGGTCCAGGGGCTGTGGCTGTGCCTGATCGGGTTCGGGGTGCTGCTGCCGGGGGTCGTGGGGTTCGCCTTCCAGAACCTCGACCACCCCGAATCGGAGTAGGTCAGCGGTCCGGGGAGCGCCGGTCCCGGTCCGGGCCCGCGGTGGTCCCGGCGGCCCGCCGGCGTTGCTTCGGGGTCGCCGGGAAGCGGATGCGGTCCTGGTAGTACCAGGTGCTGAGGGCCGACCGGAGCCGGTCGCGCCGGCGCGCACGGCCGCGGGCCGGGAGCGTCAGCGGCAGGGGCCTTTCCCGCGCGAGCACGGCGTACCGCTCGGTGGGCGTGGGGGCCCGGTGCCGCGGCTCGAAGCCGCCTTCCACGCCCTGGAGCACGAGGCCGGACTCCGCACCGTCCGTCAGGAACCGTTGCTCGCGCCACTGGAGGGCCAGGCACAACCGCCTGGTGAGCCAGAAGACGGCCACCGGTACGAGGAAGAACGCGATCCGCAGCGCCCGGGTCAGGCCGGGCAGCGGCACGTCGAAGACGAACGCCAGGATGTCCTGCGCCCCGGCGAGGAGCAGTACGGCGTAGCAGGAGACGGCCGCCGCGCCCAGACCCGTACGGACGGGCCGGTCGCGCGGACGGTCGCAGAGGTGCCGCTCGCCCGTCGGGCCGGTGATCCAGCGCTCGAAGTACGGGTAGGCGTACAGGACGGTGAAGAGCAGACCGGGCAGCAGTACGGCCGTCACCAGCGGATTCCAGGCGATCGTGTGCCCCCACAGCCGGGTTTCCAGGCCGGGCATCAGTCGTAGTGCCCCTTCCAGGAAGCCGACGTACCAGTCGGGCTGGGATCCGATGGAGACCACGTCCGCTCGGTAGGGGCCGTAGGTCCAGATGGGGTTGATCTGCGCGACGGCGCCGAGGGCCGCGAGCACCCCGGAGAGCGCGAAGAACAGCCCGGCGGACTTGGCCGTGTACTGGGGGAAGAACGGCAGGCCGACGACGTTGCGGCCGGTCCTGCCCGGCCCCGGCCAGTGCGTGTGCTTCAGCGTGACGACGAGCAGGAGGTGCACGGTGATCAGGGCCGTGAGCAGGCCGGGGACCAGCAGGATGTGCACCGGGTAGAGGCGGGGCACGATGTCCTCTCCCGGGTACTGGCCGCCGAAGACGAAGAAGCTCAGGTACGTGCCGACGAGCGGGACCGACAGCATGATCCCCTGGGCGATCCGCAGCCCGGTGCCCGACAGCAGGTCGTCGGGGAGGGAGTAGCCGGCGAATCCTTCCAGCAGCGCCAGCAGGAACAGCGTCACGCCGATCGTCCAGTTGAGCTCGCGCGGGCGCCGGAACGCTCCGGTGAGGAACACCCGGAGCATGTGCACCCCGATGGCGGACACGAAGAGCAGGGCGGCCCAGTGGTGCATCTGACGGATCAGCAGCCCGCCCCGGACCTCGAAGCTGATCCTCAGGGTGGAGAGGTAGGCCTGCGACATGGGTACGCCCTGCAACGGTTCGTAGGGGCCCCGGTAGACCGTCTCCGTCATCGACGGATCGAAGAAGAACGTGAGGTACACGCCGGTCAGCAGCAGCACGACGAAGCTGTACAGGGCCAGCTCCCCCAGCAGGAACGACCAGTGGTCGGGGAACACCTTGCGCACCCCGGTCCGGGCCAGTTCCGAGAGCGGCAGCCGGGCGTCCAGGGCCTCGGCCCCGCGTGCCGCCACGCGCCCTGCCTTCCGCGTCGAACCGAGCACCGGCACGCACCTCCCGTCCGGGCTCCCACCGCTGGGTCGGTCAAGCCGCTCGGAATGCACGCAAAGCTACCGAAACCCACTCTCCGTCATCAATTCAGACACGGGACGGCCGACCACCCCTCGCTCCGCCCGGGCTCAGCCCTCGGTGGGCACGCACAGGACCGGCACCGGTGACAGGTGCAGGAGCTTGTGCGGGGTGGAGCCGAGGAGGGCGCCCCTGATCGGGCTGTCGCCCCAGGTGCCGACGATGATGACGCGCGCGTCGTGGCGTTCGGCCGCGTCGAGCAGGGCCTGGTGCGGCTTCTCGTCGACCACCTCGACGGTCGAGGGCACCCCGGCCTCGTCGGCGGCCTCGACCGCGTGCGCGA
This sequence comes from Streptomyces sp. NPDC096339, assembly GCF_044762985.1. Lineage (NCBI taxonomy): Bacteria > Bacillati > Actinomycetota > Actinomycetes > Kitasatosporales > Streptomycetaceae > Streptomyces > Streptomyces sp. NPDC096339. Next base: position 120,811 of record NZ_JBIWFI010000007.1, read on the forward strand.
GGGCGCTGCGGCCCGCCTGCCGGACGGCTTCCTGGTGGGCGTGGTACTCCTCGCCCACGGCGCCCGGGGCGGCCGCGCCGTAGACGAGGACGAGGGGCTCGCCGAAGGCGGTGGCCACCTCCAGCGCCACGTGCAGGGCCCGTTCCGCGCCGGGCGACTCGTCGTACCCCAGGACTACGGACATGGGGGCTCCTCCTCGGTTCTTCCGGCTCGGTTCTTCCGGCTCGGTTCTTCCGGCTCAGTTCTTCCGGCCGCGGACGAGGGCCGGGTCCACCACACCGCGCCGCTCCTGCCAGAACCTGCCGTCGTGGATCCGCCAGTAGCACATGACGAGCAGGCCGACGACGGCGATGCCGATCCCGATGACCAGGGGCGGGCCGAGGCCGAACCAGGAGACCCCGCTGGCGGAGTTCTCGGGGTTCGACATGTCGTTCACCGACTCCACGAGCAGCCAGATCAGCAGGCAGGCGCCGATCACCGGGCCCGCCCCGATGAGCAGGAAGTTGCCCGGCGACTCCAACAGGTGGCGGCGGTAGTAGACGGCGCAGGCCAGTCCGGTGAGCGCGTAGTAGAAGGCGATGAGCAGGGAGAGCGCGGTCAGCGAGTCCAGGAGGGCGTTCTCGCTGATCTGGTTGACCACGAGGTACCAGCCGATGGCGATGGCGGCCACCCACCAGGTGCTGACGCTCGGGGTCCGGAAACGCGGGTGGATGTGGGCGAGATGGTGCGGCAGCGCGTGCCGGCGGGCCATCGACAGCGCGGTGCGGGAGGCGGGGATGATCGTGGTCTGGGTGGAGGCGAGCGCGGAGGTGCAGACGGCGGCGAGCACCACCCAGTCCCAGCCGCCCATCACCTCGTGGGCGAGTACGGCGAACACGGCCTCCTCCTCGCCCGCGTTCTCGGCGAGGAACTCGGTGCCGGCGTAGGCGACGACCGCGAAGCCCACGGACAGGTACGTCACCAGCAGGATGACGGTCGACCAGATACCGGCCCGCCCGGGCGCGGTGGCGGAGTTCTCGACCTCCTCGGTGAGGTTGACCGCCGACTCCCACCCCCAGTAGATGAACACGCCCAGCAGCAGGCCGGCGGTGAGGGCGGCGCCTCCCGCCCCGAAGGGGTTGAGCCATTCGATGGACGGATCGATCGCGTGGAGGGTGCTGGTGTCCGCGTAGACCCGGTAGATGGCCACGACGGAGAAGACCAGGAGGAAGAAGACCTGGGCGAGGATGAGGATGTCCTGCAGGTGGGCGGAGAGCTCGGTGCCGATGACACAGATGAGGGTCATCAGCAGGATCACGACGACGGCCAGCCCCTGCCGGATCGCCTCGTTGGCGGCCCAGCTGTCCAGGCCCACGGTGAGCAGCCCGAAGCGGACGGCCACGTCGGCCAGCGAGCCGATGACGAGCACGCCGGTCATCGCGATGGCCCAGCCGCCGAACCAGCCCGCCCACGGGCCCATGGCCCGGGTGACCCACGAGAAGGTCGTGCCGCAGTCCTGGTCGACCCTGTTGAGGTAGTAGAAGGCGGCGGCGATGAGCAGCATCGGCACGAAGGACGCCAGCATCACGCCCGGCGCGTAGATCCCGACCAGGGCGACGATCGGCCCGAGGACCGCGGCCAGCGAGTAGGCGGGCGAGGTCGAGTTCAGGCCGATGACGAGGGCGTCGAGGAAGCCGATCGCGTTCGCCTTGAGCCCCGGTTCGAGGTCGCCGTCCCCCGCACCGCCACCGCTCTCAACGTCTTGGGCCATGTACGCATCGTCACGCACCCGGCGGCGCCCCGCGAGGCGGGTTCCGCCGGTCAGGGGCGGGTGTTCCAGCCCGCGATCACCGGGAGGCCGTGTTCCTTGGAGAGGATGCTGACGGTGCCGGTGCGCAGCAGGAACAGCCGGCCGTCGGCGGGGTCCAGGCCCAGGTAGCGGGCGGTCAGCACGCGCAGGAAGTGCCCGTGGGCGACGATCACCACGTTGCCCTCGTCCGCGTCCAGCGCGGGGGCGACGCGGGCCAGCGCGCGGTCCGCGCGGGCGCCCACCTGGGTGGCGTTCTCGCCCGGGTGCGTGGCGTCGCCGGGCGGGACGCCGTGGGTCCACAGGGACCAGTCCGGGGTGGTCCGCCGGATCTCGGCGGTGGTGACGCCCTCGTAGCCGCCGTAGTCCCACTCGTGCAGGTCGGGGTAGGGGATGCCGCCGGTGAGGCCGGCGAGCTCGGCCGTGGCGACGGCCCTGCGCAGCGGGCTGGTCAGCACGAGGGCCGGCTCGCGGTCCCGGAAGAAGGGGGCCAGTGAGATGGCCTCCTCGACGCCGCGCGCGGTCAGCGGAACGTCGGTGAGTCCGGTGTGCCGTCCGTCGGCGCTCCAGGCCGTCTCTCCGTGCCTCACCAGCAACAGGTCGCTCATCCTCGGGACCCTATGCCTTCCGGCATGTCGACACGGCGGGACCAGGTGGGCGTGTCACTGTCGGGCCTCATGGACGAGGGGCCGCGGCTGCCCGCGCTGATGATCGTGCTGACGGTGGCGACCGGCTTGGTCGAGGCGGTGAGCCTGCTCGCGCTCGGGCCGGTGTTCACCGCGATGCAGACGGGCAACGTGCTGTTCCTGGCCTTCGGGGCCGCCCGGGCGGGCAACCTGCCGGCCCTGCCGTCGGCGGTCTCTCTGGCGGCCTTCGTCCTCGGGGTGCTCTGCGGGGCGCTGCTGGAATCGGTGACGGAGGCGCGGGGTCGGCGCTGGTTCATCATCGGGCTCACCGTCGAGGGGGTGCTCGTCCTGGCCGCCGCGGGCATCGGCTGGGGGCTGGAGCCTCGCTACGGCGCTCCGACCGCGCGGCACCTGCTCGTCACCGGCGTCCTGGCGTTCGCGCTGGGCATCCGCAACCTCACGATCATGCGCGCGCACCTGCCGGGGGTGCCCACGACGCTGATCACCCGGTCCATGACCGCCTTCTTCGGGGGCCCCGCGATGGGCCAGGGAGGGGCCTTCGCATACCGGACCCCCGCGTGGCAGCTGCGCGGACTGTCGGTCCTGGCGATGTTCGCGGGCGGCTTCGTCGGGGCGCTGCTGGTGCAGGCCGGATGGACCGTGGGCCGGCTGCTGCTGCCGATCGCGGTGCTGGTGCTGGCCTCGGCCGCGGCCGAGCTGGGACAGCCACGGCTGCACTCCGGGCAGTTCCCCGACGGCAGGGGATCCGGCTGAACCGGACCATTGGTATGCCATTGGTACAGTCGGGGCATGGCGGTGGACGAGTTGGACACGAGGATCCTGCGCCTGCTGATCGAGCAGCCGCGCACCAGCGTCCGTGAGTACGCCCGGATCCTCGGTGTCGCGCGCGGCACCCTCCAGGCCCGCCTGGACCGCCTGGAGCGCACCGGGGTGATCACCGGTACGGGGCCGGCGCTCTCCCCGGCGGCGCTGGGGCATCCGGTGCTGGCCTTCGTGCACATCGAGGTCACGCAGGGGCACCTGGACGACGTCGGCGACGCGCTCGCGGCCGTGCCCGAGATCATCGAGGCGTTTTCGATCACCGGCGGCGGGGACTTGCTGACCCGGGTCGCGGCCCGGGACAACGAACACCTGGAGGACGTGATCCAGCGGCTGATCCGGCTGCCCGGCGTCGTCCGCACCCGTACCGAGGTGGCACTGCGCGAGCGGGTCCCGCACCGGCTGCTGCCGCTGGTCGAATCAGTGGGACGAGCGACCCGCAAAACCTGACAGGATGGTCCGGACAGGACATGACCGGCAGGACAGGCACAGCGGATGATTTCCGTCATATTCGATCTCGACGGCACCCTCGTGGACAGTGAGCCGAACTACTACGAGTCGGGACGCCGCACCCTGGAGCGGCACGGGGTTCCCGATTTCACGTGGGAGGAGCACTCCCGCTTCATCGGGATCGGCACCCTGGAGACCCTGGAGATCCTCAAGGACCGCCACGGGATCGAGGCGCCGATCGAGCAGCTGCTGGCCGAACAGAACGCCGCCTACCTGGAACTGGCCCGCACCCGCACCGAGACCTTCCCGGAGATGCGCGGGTTCGTCGAGCGGCTGCACTCCGAGGGCGTGCCGATGGCGGTGGCCTCCGGATCCTCGCGCGAGGCGATCGACGCCGTGCTGGCGGGCACCGGTCTGGACGCGTTGCTGAGCCTGACCGTCTCCGCCGAGGAGGTGACGCACGGCAAGCCCGCCCCGGACGTGTTCCTGGAGGCGGCCCGGCGGCTGGGTGCGGAGCCGGCCGACTGCGTGGTCGTCGAGGACGCGGCGCCGGGAGCGCGGGCCGCCCACGCCGCCGGCATGCACTGCGTGGCGGTGCCGTACGTGGCGCGGAGCGCACGCGACCCGGAGTTCGCGACCGCCGGGCTCCTCTTCCCGGGCGGGCAGGGCGAGTTCAGCGCCGATGCGGCGCACGACTGGCTGACGGGACTGCGGACGGCCCGGTCCGGGGCCTGATCCGGCACCCGACATGCGGCCGATCCGGGGTCTGGTTCGCGGTCCGGTCCCGGGCCTGGTTCGCGGTCCGGTCCGGGGGCTGATCCGCGGCCCGGTCCGGGGGCTGATCCGCGGCCCGGTCCGGGGGCCGGTTCGCGGTCCGGTCCGGGGGCCGGTTCGCGGCCTGACGCCCCGTCGGCTCGCCCGAGGCGCCTGCCCACTTGGCCCGCCGACGAGGCCCGCCCACTCTGCCCGGTCGGCCCGGTCGGCACTCTGGCGCTCTGCCGGGGCGGCTGTCACCATGCCCGCGTGACCTCGACCCAGACCCCGCAGGCCCAGAGCCCCGGCACCCGGAACGGCGGCGGGCCGCGCGGCTGGCCCCTGCTCGGGAACCTTCCGGCCTTCGCCCGCGATCCGCTGGCCTTCTTCGAGTCCCTGCGCGACGAGCACGGGGACTGGGCGCCCTGGAGTCTCGGCCCGCAGCGCAACGTGCTGGTCTCCCGTCCGGAGCACGCCGGCGAGCTGCTCGGCGCCGTGGAGTCCACCTTCGAGCCGACGGAACTGGGATGGGCCTTCCGCCAGTTGCTGGGCAACGGGGTCGTCGTCGCCCGGGGGGACGACTGGCGGCGCAAGCGGGCCCTGGTGCAGCCGGCCGTACGCCCGCGCCAAGTGCGTTCGTACGCCGCCACGATGGTGGAGTGCGCGGACGCACTGGCCGGGACCTGGCAGGAGGGTGACGTCGTCGACGTGCACCGGGAGATGGCCGGGCTCACCCAGCGGATCGCGGTGCGCACCCTGTTCGGGAGCGACTCCGCCGGCCGGGAGGCTCCCATCAGCGCGGCGATGGCCACGGCTCAGCGGGAGCTGGGGGCGGAGTTCCGTGGGCTGACGCTGTTCCTGCCGCCTTGGGTCCGCACGCCCGGCAGGCAGCGGATGCGGCAGGCGGTGGCGGTCCTCGACCGGGAGATCGAGCACGTCATACGGGAACACGAGGCGGCATCGCGCGCGGGCGCGGAGCGGGACGACCTGCTGAGCCGTCTGCTGGCCGCCCGTGACGAGCGGGGCGGGCCCCTGTCCCGCAAGGAGCTGCGGGACGAGTCGATCACCCTGTACATCGGCGGCCACGAGACCACCTCCACCACCCTGACCTGGGCCTGGCAGCTGCTGTCGGGGGCGCCCGGGGCACGGGCCCGGCTGACGGAGGAGCTGGACCGGGTGCTCGGAGGGCGGCTGCCGACGTACGACGACTACGCGCGGCTGCCGTGGACGCAGCAGGTGGTCAAGGAGGCGCTGCGGATCTATCCGCCGATCTGGCTGATCTCGGCGCTGGCCAGGGAGGGCGCGAGCATCGGCGGCCGGCCGGTGCCCGCGGGGACGGCCGTGTGGACCAGCCCGTGGTCGGTGCACCGGGATCCGCGCTGGTTCCCGGACCCGGAGGCCTTCCGCCCCGAGCGCTGGGACGCGGACGCCCCGCATCCCGTGCCGGAGCACGCCTGGTTCCCCTTCGGCGGCGGCCCCCGGGCCTGCCTGGGGGCCAGGTTCGCGCTGGTGGAGGCGGCGCTCGTACTGGCCGTACTGGCGCAGCGGTTCCACCTGGACAGCGGCACCGGGCGGGCCGCCGTGTTCCCCGGGCTCACGCTCCAGCCGAAGACGCCGGTGACGGCGACGCTGGCGGCGCCCTGACCCGACCGGCAGCCACGGGAAGATCCCGCCGACCCCGCGAGTTGGTAGAACCGTGAACGAATTCTCGCGGGACGTGGACGTGGACGTGGTCGTCATCGGCGCCGGGCAGGCGGGGCTCTCCAGCGCCTACCACCTCGCCCGGGCCGGGATCGGGCACGTGGTACTGGACCACGCCCCCCGGCCCGGCGGCGCCTGGCAGTTCCGCTGGCCCTCGCTCACCTACGGCAAGGTCCACGGGATGCACGCCCTGCCCGGCATGGAGCTCACGGGTGCGGACGCGCTGCGGCCGTCGTCGGAGGTGATCGGGGAGTACTTCGCCGCCTACGAGGACCGCTTCGACCTGCGCGTACGGCGTCCCGTGGACGTCTCGGCCGTACGGGAGGGCGAGGGCGGGCGGCTGCGGGTGGAGGCCTCGGACGGCATCTGGTCGGCCCGGGCCCTGATCAACGCCACCGGGACCTGGGACCGGCCGTTCTGGCCGCGCTACCCGGGCCAGGAGTCCTTCCGCGGTCGGCAGCTGCACACGGCGAACTACCCGGGCCCGCGGGAGTTCACCGGAGCGCGGGTGATCGTCGTGGGCGGCGGGACCTCCGCGGTGCAGCACCTGCTGGAGGTCGCGGAGGTGGCGGCGCGGACCACCTGGGTGACGCGGAGGCCCCCGGTCTTCCGCGACGGGGGCTTCGGCGAGGCCGAGGGCCGGGCGGCGGTGGCACTGGTGGAGGAGCGGGTACGCCAGGGGCTGCCGCCGCAGAGCGTGGTGAGCGTGACGGGACTCCCACTGAACGAGGCCGTCCGGGCCGGGCTGGCCTCGGGGGTGCTGGAGCGGCGCCCGATGTTCGAGCGCCTCACCGCCACGGGCGCCGTCTGGGCGGACGGGAGCCGGGTGGACGCGGACGTCGTCCTGTGGGCCACCGGGTTCCGTGCGGCCGTCGACCACCTGGCGCCGCTGCGGCTGCGCGAGCCGGGCGGCGGCATCCGCGTCGAAGGGACGCGGGCCGTCCGCGACGAGCGGGTCCACCTGGTCGGCTACGGCCCCTCCGCGTCCACCATCGGCGCCAACCGGGCGGGCGGGGCGGCGGTCCGCGAGATCCGGAGCCTTCTGGCGCGCGAGCGGGCCGGCGAGCCGGTCGCGGAACCCGTGGGCTGAGACGGCCGCCGCGCCCTCAGCCGGCCTCCGGTTCGTCGAGGGGGAAGATCCGGTCGGGGGCGCCGTCGGCCGCACGGTCCTCACGGGTCGGGTACACCCGGCCCATGCCGTCCCGGACGTCCAGAACGGGATCGGTCCAGCTCTCGCCGGGCTCCGGGACGAGGATGCGCGTGGTTCCCCGCTCCGCGTCGTGGATCAGCAGCGAGACGATGTTGTGGAGCTGGTGGCCCATCGGGCCGAGTCCCTGCTCGGGGTGGTCCTCCGGGCCCTCGATCCGGATGGTGAAGAAGCGCTCGGCCTCCCAGAACCCGCCCTTGTCCAGCCAGTGGCCCTCCCCCACGCGTACGCCGTCCACCCAGAGCATGGCCTTGCCCGGATGGTCGCGGAAGAGGAGCACCGATCGGCGCTCGTCGCCGTCGGCGAAGGTCACGTCGATCTCGTGCTTGGAGTAGCAGTCGATGAAGCTGCTGCACGCCCCGGGGACCTCCCCGTGCCGATGGCTCGCGAGCCTCTCGCCCGGCGCGGGATCCCGGCTGCAGACCTCGGCGAAACGGCAGGCCCGGTCGACGCGCCGGGTGCAGCCGAGCCCCATCGCCGCGATGTCGCGCGCCCCGGCCTTCGAGAGCAGCTCCCCCAGCCGTTCCAGGTACCGCTCCTCGCCGACCAGGGCGGTCAGTTCGGCCTCGTCGAACCACCAGTGGAGCAGGTCCACTCCGACGGGGGAACGGGCCAGCCAGCCCTGCCAGTCGACCACGCGGTCGCCCCACCGCTCGACCATCCGCCGGTGCCCTGCCCGTTCGGCGGCCGCGGCGGCCTTGGCCTCGGCCTCGATGCGCTCCTGAATGCGCTTCCCGATCGATTCCTCGTCGAAGGCGAGCCCGTCCGCCGTTCCGGAGTCCGCTTCGGCCTTCGCTTCAGCCCTCGTCTTCGCTCTCCATGGCCATTTCACGGTTCGCCCCCTCGGTCCACGTACTCGGTAGGCCGCCGATCGTAGGACCGTCGCGAGGTCCGCCGCCCCTCATTTCCCGGCGGCCGGGCCCGCCTTCGCGCGGATGCGGTTGAACTCCGCCACGTGCTTCTTGTGTTCGTCGTAGGTCGCGGAGAAGCGGGTGTCCCCCGGCTGCACCGTGACGAAGAACAGCCAGTCGCCGGGGGTCGGGGCGACCGCCGCCGCCATGGCCTCCAGGCCAGGGCTGTCGATCGGGGTGGGTGGCAGTCCCTGGCGTTCGTAGGTGTTGAAGGGGCTGTTGATCCGGGTCTCGCTCAGCTTGGTGTCGACCGTGCTGCGGTTCAGTGCGTAGTTGATGGTGGAGTCCATCTGCAGCGGCATCGACTTCGCCAGCCGGTTGTGCACCACCCGGGCGACCTTGCCCATGTCGGTTCGTCCGTCGGCCTCGGCCTCGATGATGCTGGCCATCGTGGCCGTCTGGTACGGGGTCATCCCGTGGGCCTTGCCGCCGTCCGCGACGGCCCGGGTGGCGAGCTTCTCGTTCGCCGTCCGCACCATGTGCGCGAGGAGTGTCGCCGGGGTCGACTTCGAGGTCACCGGATAGGTCGCCGGGAAGAGGTAGCCCTCCGGGTTGCCCTTGGCCTCCGCCGGGAGGGGCAGGCCGGCCGTGGCCACCGCGGCCTTGGTCGAACCCGCCGGGAGGCGCAGCTCGCGGTCGACCGCCGCGTACACCTGCGGGGCCCGCCAGCCCTCGGGGATCAGCAGCCGTCGAGGGGCTTCCGGCGCCGGTTCGCCCCGGAAGACCGGGATCAGGACCACCGCGCCGATCGTGAGCAGTGCGGTGAGGAAGAACGCCAGCCGGCCCCGGCGGGTGAGCCGGGAACGGGGCTGAGGCGGCAGATACTCATGACGCATACGGGAACGCTAACGGGCGAAACATGGCATTCCCGGCATCCGACCGGTGAGCCGGTCATACGATCACACGTTGACCGGAGCCAAATGGGTGGCGTCCCGGTCCCGGCGGACCAGGGCCGCGTACCGGCCGTCCGCCTTGAGCAGTTCCTCGTGCGTGCCGCGCTCGGCGATCCGACCCTTGTCCAGGACCACGATCTGATCGGCGTCGCGCACGGTGGACAGCCGGTGGGCGATGGTGATGGTGGTACGACCCGCGGACAGGTTGTCGATGGCCTGCTGGACGGCGTGCTCGGTGCGGGTGTCCAGGGCGCTGGTCGCCTCGTCGAGGATCAGCACCGGCGGGTCCCGCAGGATGGTGCGGGCGATGGCGAGGCGCTGCTTCTCCCCGCCGGAGAACCGGTAGCCGCGTTCGCCGACCAGGGTCTCGTACCCGTCGGGCAGGGACTCGATGTGGTCGTGGATCTGGGCCGCGCGCGCCGCCTCCTCGATCTCCTCGTCCGTGGCGTCGGGCTTGGCGAAGCGCAGGTTGTCCGCGACCGAGGCGTGGAAGAGGTAGGTCTCCTGGGAGACCACGCCGATGGAGCGGGCCAGCGAGTCGAAGTCGAGGTCCCGCACGTCCACCCCGTCGAGGGCGACCCGGCCGCCCGTGACGTCGTAGAGCCGGGGCACCAGGTAGCTGAGCGTGCTCTTGCCGGAGCCGGTGGGGCCGACGACGGCCAGGGAGCCGCCGGCCGGGACGGTGATGTCGATGCCGGTGAGGGTCGGGCCGCTCTTGGCGTCGTACTCGAAGTGCACGCCCTCCAGGGTGACCTCGCCCTTGGCGCGGTCGATGCGGACGGCGCCCTCGCGCTCGGTGATGTCCACCGGCAGGTCGAGGTACTCGAAGATGCGGGCGAACAGGGCGAGCGAGGTCTGGATCTGCACTCCGGTCGACAGCAGGCTCACGGCGGGCCGGAAGAGGCCCTGCTGGAGGGTGACGAAGGCGACCAGGGTGCCGACGGAGAGCGAGGGGGCGCCCGTCTGGAGGGCGATGCCGGCGGCCCAGTAGATGAGTGCGGGCATGGCGGCCATGACGATGCCGATGGTGGACATCCGCCAGCGCCCGGCCATGCTGGAGCGCACTTCGAGGCCTACGAGCCGCTCCGACTCCTCGGCGAAGGCGGCCGTGAGGGACTCCGAGCGGCCCATGGTGCGGCCCAGCAGGATGCCGCTCACCGACAGGGACTCGGTGACCGTCGCGGCCATGGCGGCCATCTGCCGCTGGCGCTGGGTGGTGATCTTCTTGCGTTCGCGGCCGACGCGCCGGCTGATCCACACGAAGACGGGCAGCAGGAGCAGCGAGACGAGGGTGAGCCGCCAATCGAGGGCGAGCATGGCGACCACGGTGGCGATGACGGCCGTCAGGTTCGAGACGAGCGAGGTCGCGGTGGAGGTGACGGTGGCCTGCATGCCGCCGATGTCGTTGGCGATGCGGGACTGCACCTCGCCGGTGCGCGTCCGGGTGAAGAAGGCCAGCGGCATCCGCTGGAGCTGCGCGTAGACGGCGGTGCGCAGATCGTGCATGACCCGCTGGCCGACCGTGGTGGATATCAGGGTCTGGAGCACGTTGAAGACGCTCGTGACGACGGCGGTCAGGATCATGCCGAGGGCGAGCAGGCTGAGGAGGCCGGTGCGGCCCTGCGGGATCGCGACGTCGAGGATCGCCTTCAGCATGAACGGCGAGGCGACGCCGACCAGCGAGGAGGCGCCGACGAGCAGCCCCACGACGGCGAGCCGGCCGCGGTAGGGGCGGAAGAGCCCCACGATGCGGCGCAGCTCCCGCGGCTGTTCGGCGGGGGCCGGGCGGGTCGGGTCGAGGGGATCCTTCGACGGGATCCATTTGGGTTCGTCGTGCGGCATGGGCACCCTCCGGGGGGTCGACTGCATTCATTGGAGCATAGGTCATTGTTACCTATGTTCACAATGAGCGGGGTCCTGATATTGTTCCCGGCATGAGCTCCGCCTCCGACACCGACCGCCTCCTCGCCGAGCAGCTCCTCCGCCTGACGCGAAGGCTCCACCGGATCCAGAAGCGCCACATGGAGCCGCTCGGGATCACTCCCGCCCAGAGTCGGCTGCTGCGCCTCGTCTCGCACTACGAGGGCGAGCAGCCGCCCCGGATGGCGGACCTCGCGGCGCGCCTGGAAGTGGTCCCCCGGGCGGTCACCACGCTCGTCGACGGCCTGGAGGCGGCCGAGTGCGTGCGCCGCGCGCCCGACCCGGCGAACCGCCGCGTCGTCCGGATCGAGCTCACCGAGACCGGACGCGCCACGCTGCGCCGTCTGCGTAACGCGCGAACCGACGCGGCGGAGGAGATCCTTGCTCCATTGACCGCCGATCAGCGCGAGATCCTCGGCGGTCTGCTCAACGCGCTGTCGGACGCCCCGGCGGAGCGCCGCTGCTGAGCAAGGCGAGGGGTCGCACATGCCGCTGCTGGAACCGAAGCCGGGGGCCATGCGGCCACACAGCATCAGCGGCCCCTCCCCCGACCGGGTCCCCGAGCACCGGGCGGGCGGCACCCCCGAGCCGCTGCGCACCGAGCTGATCGAACTGCTGGGCGCGGAGAAGGTGCTGTGGAAGATCTCGGACCTGGTCCGCTACGCCTCCGACGCCTCCCCCTACCGGTTCGTCCCCCAGGTCGTGGTGATCGCCGAGGACATCGACGACGTCTCCGCGGTCCTCTCGTACGCCCACGGCCGGCAGCGCGACGTGGTCTTCCGCTCCGCCGGGACCTCCCTGAACGGCCAGGCCCAGGGCGAGGACATCCTGGTGGACGTACGCCGCCACTGGGCCGGGATCGAAGTGCTCGACGGGGGCCGGCGGGCCCGGATCCGGCCCGGCACGACCGTCATGCGGGCCAATGCCGCCCTCGCCCGGCACGGCCGGATCCTCGGCCCCGACCCGGCCAGCGCCATCGCCTGCACCCTCGGCGGGGTCGTCGCGAACAACTCGTCAGGCATGACGGCGGGCACCACCCGGAACGCGTACCGCACGCTCTCCTCCCTGACCCTCATCCTGCCCGGCGGCACCGTCGTGGACACGGCCGACCCCCTGGCCGACGAGGAACTGGCACGCGCCGAACCCGCCCTGTGCCACGGCCTGATGGAGATCAAGAAGGAGATCGAGGCCGACGCCGCCCTCGTCGCCCGGATCCGGGCCAAGTACGAGATCAAGAACACCACCGGCTACCGCCTGGACGCGTACCTCGACGGCAACACCCCCGTGGAGATCCTGCGCGGTCTGATGGTCGGGTCGGAGGGCACCCTGGGATTCATCTCCGAGGTCGTCTTCGACACCCTCCCGCTCGACCGCGAACTCTGCTCCGCCCTGCTGTTCTTCCCCTCGTTGCCCGCGGCGGCCGCGGCCGTGCCGCTCTTCAACGAGGCGGGCGCCATCGCCGTCGAGCTGATGGACGGCAACACCCTGCGCGCCTCGGTCAGCGTCGAGGGCGTGCCCGCCGACTGGGCCGCCCTGCCCAAGGACACCACGGCGCTGCTCGTGGAGTTCCGCGCACCCGACGAGGAGGGCCGCGCCGCGTACGAGCGGCGCGCGGCCGAGGTCCTGGCCGGACTCGACCTGGTGGCACCGGCGGCTTCGGTCACCAACACCTTCACCCGGGACGCGCACACGATCAACGGCTACTGGAAGGCCCGCAAGGCCTTCATCACCGCCGTCGGCGGGGCCCGTCCCTCGGGCACCACCCTGATCACCGAGGACTTCGCGGTGCCGCCCTCCCGGCTCGCCGAGGCCTGCGAGGCGCTGCTGAAACTCCAGGCGGAGCACGGGTTCGACGCAGCCGTCGCCGGTCACGCCGCCCACGGCAACCTCCACTTCGTACTCGCCTTCGACGCCTCCGATCCCGCCGACGTCGAGCGGTACGCGGCCTTCATGGACGCCTTCTGCCGGCTCACCGTGGAGCGGTTCGACGGCTCCCTGAAGGCCGAGCACTCCACCGGCCGCAACATGGCGCCCTTCCTGGAACTGGAATGGGGCCCCCGGGCCACCGAGCTGATGTGGCGCACCAAGCGGGTCGTCGACCCCGACGGGGTGCTCGCCCCGCGCATCCTCCTGGACCGCGATCCGGGGGCCCATCTGCGCGGCCTGAAGACGATCCCCCGGGTGGAGGCGGTCGCCGACCCGTGCATCGAGTGCGGGTTCTGCGAACCGACCTGCCCCAGCGAGGACCTGACGACCACTCCCCGCCAGCGGATCGTGCTGCGCCGCGAGATGACGCGCCAGCAGCCCGGTTCCGCCGTGCTGGACGGGCTGCTGGGCTCCTACGGCTACGACGCCGTGGACACCTGCGCCGGGGACTCCACCTGCAAGCTCGCCTGCCCGGTCGGCATCGACACCGGCGCGCTGATGAGGGACTTCCGCCACCGCCGGCACAGCCCGCGCGAGGAGGCCGCGGCGGCGCTCGCGGCCCGGCGGTTCAAGACCGTCGAGACCGCCGCCCGGATGGCCGTGGCCGCCGCCGACAAGATCACCGGCCGGGTCGGGAACGGGCTCCTCACGGCGGTGACGGGGGCCGCGCGCAAGGCCGTACGCCCGGACCTGGTACCGCAGTGGCTGCCGCAGATCCCCGGGGCCGCCGCCCGCGGGCTGCCCCCGACCCGGCGGGTGGGCGCCCGTGCCGTGTACTACCCGGCCTGCGTCAACCGGATCTTCGGCGGGCCGGAGGCCCGGCCCGGGCCCTCGCTGCCGGAGGCGGTGGTGGCGGTCTCGGAGCGGGCCGGGAAGCCGGTGTGGATCCCCGGCGACGTGCACGGCACCTGCTGCGCGACCATCTGGCACTCCAAGGGCTACGAAGCGGGCAACCGGGTGATGGCCAACCGGATCGTGGAAGCGGCCTGGGGCTGGACGGCCGGGGGCCGGCTCCCGCTGGTCGTCGACGCCTCCTCCTGCACCCTGGGCATCGCGCACGAGGTGGTCCCCTACCTGACGGAGGACAACCGGGCGCTCCACGACGAACTGCGGATCGTCGACTCGATCGTGTGGGCGGCGGAGGAACTGCTGCCGCACCTGGAGGTCCGCCGCACGGTGGGCTCGGCGGTGCTCCACCCCACCTGCTCGATGCGGCACTTGGGCGACGAGCCGCAGCTGCGGGCGGTGGCCGAGGCGTGCGCGGACGAGGTGGTGGTCCCGGACGACGCGGGCTGCTGTGCCTTCGCGGGCGACCGGGGCATGCTGCACCCCGAGCTGACGGCCTCGGCGACGGCGCGCGAGGCCGCGGAGGTGACGGCGCGGGAGTTCGACGCGCACCTGTCGGCGAACCGGATGTGCGAGGTGGGCATGGACCGTGCCACGGGCCGCGGCTACTACTCGGCCCTGCTCGAACTGGAGCGCGCGACCCGGCCGTGAGCGCCGGTGTGCGCGACCTGTCTGACCAGGTGCTTCGCGGCCTCCGATGGCCGCAAACCTCTTCGCGAGGGGGCGTTGCCGACGGAAAATCGATTGCCCGGCGCGGATCCGGAGGGCGAACCTTGCACGGCTTCGAACCTTCGACCAGCCGTGGGGCGTCATGCAGATCAGCGATCTTCCGTATCCGGATCCCGGGGTACCCGATGCTCGCTCCGGCCCCCGTTTCCTGCTGTGGCTGGGCCGCGGTCAGCTGGGCGGCCAGTTCAAGAGCCTGGCCTGGGGAATGCTGCACTTCTCGGGCGTCGCCGGACTGCCGTACGCGGTGGGTCTGGGCGTCGACGCCGTCGTGGAGCGCGACGCGGACCGGCTGTTGCTCGTGGGCGGGCTCCTCGTCCTGATCGGCATCGCCATCGCGCTGGGCGACGCCATGCTCCACCGCACGGCCGTCACCAACTGGATCACCGCCGCCGCCCGCGTGCAGCAGCTGCTCGCGCGGAAGACCGCCGAGCTCGGCTCCGCGCTGACCCGGCGGGTCGCGGCGGGCGAGGTCGTCGCGGTCTCCACCGGTGACGTGGAGAAGATCGGCTGGTTCGTCGAGGCGGTGTCCCGTTTCCTCGCGGCCGTGTTCTCCATCGTCCTCGTCTGTGTCGGCCTGCTGTTCTACGCACCCGAACTCGGTGTGGTCGTCGCGGTGGGCGTTCCCCTGGTCGCCCTGGCCGCGCTCCCGTTGTTGCCGCGCGCGACCCAACGCGCCGACGTCCAGCGGGAGAAGGCGGGCAAGGCCACCGAGTTGGCCTCCGACACGGTCGCCGGTCTGCGGGTCCTGCGCGGCATCGGCGGTGAGGAGCTGTTCCTCGGCCGTTACCGCGAGGCCTCGCAGGAGGTCCGCAAGGCCGCCGTGCGCAGTGCCCGGATGTGGGCGCTGATCTCCGCGATCCAGGTGCTCCTGCCGGGGGCGCTGCTGATCACGGTGGTCTGGTACGGCTCCACGCTGGTCCTGGACGGCCGTATCGCGGTCGGTGAACTCGTCGCGGCGTTCAGCGCGGTGGCGACGATGCTGTATCCGTTGCGGCACTTCGAGGAGATCGCCATGGCGTACTCCTTCTCGCGTCCCTCCGCCAAGCGGGCCGCCCGGGTGCTCTCGCTGACCCGGAGCGACTCCGCCGAGCCCGCCCCGGGCGCCGGGGGGACCCCGCAGCCGCCGGCTCCGGGTGGGGACCTGTACGACCCGCGGACCGGGCTGCTGGCCCCCGCGGGCTGCTTCACCGCCGTGGTGTGCGGGGACCCGGACCTGGCGGGCCGGCTCGCGGAGCGTCTCGGCGGCCACGCGGGGCAGGCGGCCGACGGCACGACCGCCGGGCCCTCGGTGCTCCTGGGCGGGGTCGCGCTGGACGAACTCGCGCTGGACGACGCGCGCCGGCTGGTCCTCGTCCAGGACAAGGATCCGGTGCTGCTGTCCGGGACGCTGCGGGAGCTGTTCGACGTACCGGCCTCCGGTGCGGTGGGCTCCGACGAAGCGCTGGCCGCCGCCCAGTGCACGGACGTGCTGGACGCACTGCTGCAATCGGCACCGGACGGGACCCGGGACCCGATGGACGCGCGGATCACCGAGCGCGGCCGGTCGCTGTCCGGTGGGCAGCGCCAGCGCCTCGCGCTGGCCCGGTCGCTGGTGACCGACCCGGAGGTGCTGGTGCTCGACGAGCCGACCTCGGCGGTCGACTCGCACACCGAGGCACGGATCGCCGACGGGGTCGCCGCCCTGCGGGGCGGGCGGACCACGGTGGTACTGGCGTCCTCACCGCTCCTGCTGGACCGCGCCGACCGGGTGGTCCTGATCGACGGAGGGACGGTGGCGGCGGTCGGCAGCCATCGCGGGCTGCTGGCCGTCGAACCGCGCTACCGGGCGGTCGTCACGCGCGAGACCGAGGAGGAGCAGCGGCTCGCCGGGCTCCCACTGCCGGATCTGGAAGAAGCACTCAAGGAAATCGAGGAATCAGCATGATCGGCGTGGCGCCGCCGGAGTACGATCCGGCGGCCCCCGAGACGGCCGCGACCCTGCCCGTGGGCACGCCGGCGACCGTACGGGGCTATGTGCGCGGCCTGTTCCGGCGCCACCGGGGCGCCTTCCTGGCGCTGGTGGGCGTCAACGCGGTCGCGGTGCTCGCCTCCATGGTCGGCCCGTACCTGTTGGGCCGGGTCGTGGACGACCTCGCGGCGGGGGCGCGCGAGCTCCATCTGGGGCGCGTGGCGCTGCTGTTCGCGCTGGCGCTCGGCGTCCAGACGTTCTTCGTCCGGCTGGTCCGGCTGCGCGGGGCGATGCTCGGCGAGGAGATGCTGGCCGATCTGCGCGAGGACTTCCTGGTGCGGTCGGTGGGGCTGCCGCCGGGCGTGCTGGAGCGGGCCGGTACCGGTGACCTGCTGTCGCGGATCACCACCGACATCGACCGGCTGGCCAACGCGATGCGGGAGGCCGTACCGCAGCTGGCCATCGGCGTGGTGTGGGTGTCGCTGCTGTTCGGGGCGCTCGCGGTGACCGCGCCGCCGCTGGCCCTGGCCGCGCTCGTGGCGCTGCCGGTGCTGGTGATCGGCTGCCGCTGGTACTTCAGGCGGGCTCCTTCGGCGTACCGTTCCGAGGCGGCCGGGTACGCGGCGGTGGCGGCGGCTCTGACGGAGACCGTGGACGCCGGGCGTACGGTCGAGGCGCACCGCCTCGGGCCCGCGCGGATCGCACGGTCGGAGCGGCGGATCTCCCAGTGGGTCGCGTGGGAGCGGTACACGCTGTTCCTGCGGACGGTCCTGTTCCCCGTCGTCAACGTCACGTACGTGACGATCCTCGGCTCGGTGCTGATGATCGGCGGCTACAGCGTGCTGCGGGGCTGGATGTCGGTGGGGCAGTTGACCACGGGGGCGCTGCTGGCGCAGATGATGGTCGACCCGATCGGTCTGATCCTGCGCTGGTACGACGAACTCCAGGTCGCGCAGGTGTCGCTGGGCCGGCTGGTGGGCGTGCGGGAGATCGAGCCGGACGCGGGGGACCCCGGCGTGTCCCCGGAGGGGCGCGCCGTCCGGGCGGACGCGGTCCGCTTCGGCTACCGGGAGGGCGTGGACGTCCTGCACCAGGTGTCGATGGCCGTGCCGCCGGGCACCCGGATGGCGCTGGTCGGGCCCTCGGGCGCGGGCAAGTCCACGCTGGGCCGGCTGCTGGCGGGCATCTACGCGCCGCGGACCGGCGAGGTCACGCTCGGCGGGGCGCGGCTGGCGGGGATGCCCGCGGAGCGGGTGCGCGAGCACGTGGCACTGGTCAACCAGGAGCACCACGTGTTCGTCGGCTCGCTGCGCGACAACCTCCGCCTCGCGCGGACGGGTGCCGGGGACGCCGAGCTGTGGGCGGCGCTGGGCGCGGTGGACGCCGACGGGTGGGCGCGGGCCCTGGAGGCCGGTCTGGACACCGAGGTCGGCTCGGGTGGCACGGCGCTGACTCCGGCGCAGGCCCAGCAGGTCGCGCTGGCCCGGCTGGTGCTGGCGGATCCGCACACGCTGGTGCTGGACGAGGCCACCTCGCTGCTCGATCCCCGAGCGGCACGGCACCTGGAACGCTCGCTGGCCCGGGTGCTGGACGGCCGTACGGTCATCGCCATCGCCCACCGGCTGCACACGGCGCACGATGCGGACGTGATCGCGGTGGTGGAGGGTGGCCGGATCAGTGAACTCGGCTCGCACGACGAGCTGGTCTCGGCCGGCGGCGCGTACGCGGCGCTGTGGCGATCCTGGCACGGGTGACCGCTGCGGGGCAGGTCATGAGGGAGGTGGGGAGGGGGAGTTCGGGAAATACCCGCTCCTCGCCACTCTCAACTTATAGCGCAGTGGGGGGCTTGCGGCAAGGCCCCGATCATGACGCAGAATCGGCGGCCTAGTCCTGATCCTGCGGAAATTGGGAGATCCACCCAGTGCGAGCCCCGACCTCGGCCACCAGCGCGTTCGACCTTCCCGATCACCTCGCCCCCAAGGCCGACCCGGCGCTGATCGAGGGCGACGAGCAGCACTTCGCGGCCATCGTCGAGAGCCTGGAGCAGTCGATATCCGAGGTGTCCGAGCGCCTCGACGCCGCACGCCGGGCTCCCGGCGGCGTCGGCCGGGAGGCGATGGACCGCGACACGGAGATCCACCGGCTGACCGGCCGCCTGCGCACCCTGCGCCGGTTCGGCCTGGACCTCTGCCTCGGGCGCATCGTCGGCGCGGACGGCTCCGAGCCCGTGTACATCGGGCGGCTCGGCCTCACCGACACTGCGGGGCGCCGGCTGCTGCTCGACTGGCGCTCGCCCGCCGCCGAGCCGTTCTTCGCCGCGACCCACGCCGACCCGATGGGGCTGGCGAGTCGCCGCAGGTACCGCTGGACCCGCGGCCGGATCACCGACTACTGGGACGAGGTGTTCACCGCCGACGGGCTCGAGGGGCACGCCGCGCTCGACGACCAGTCCGCCTTCATCGCCGGCCTGGGCGCCAACCGCTCGTCCCGGATGCGCGACGTGCTCGGCACCATCCAGGCCGATCAGGACGCCATCATCCGGGCGGGATCCCGCGGCGCCCTCGTCGTCGACGGCGGTCCCGGCACGGGCAAGACCGTCGTGGCACTGCACCGCACCGCCCACCTCCTCTACTCCGACCCCCGCCTCGGTCACCGTCGGGGCGGCGTGCTGTTCGTCGGTCCGCACCGGCCCTACCTGGACTACGTCGCCGACGTGCTGCCCAGTCTCGGCGAGGAGGGCGTCCAGACCTGCCTGGTACGGGACCTCGTCGACGAGGGGGCCGGGGCCCCTGCCGAGACGGACCCGGAGGTGACCCGGCTGAAGTCGTCCGCGGACATGGTGCGGGCGATCGAGCCGGCCGTCGGCCTCTACGAGGAGCCGCCCGCCAAGGGGATGACCGTCGAGACCCACTGGGCGGACGTCTGGCTGAGCGCCGACGACTGGGCCGCGGCGTTCGACGCTCCGGAGCCGGGCACCCCGCACAACGAGGCCCGTGACGTGATCTTCGAGGAGCTGGTCACGATCCTGTTGGACAAGCACGACGACGAGGACGACATCTCGCCCCAGATGTTCCGAAGGTCGCTGCGGCAGAACAAGGAGCTGGTCACCGCCCTCAACAACGCGTGGCCGATGCTGGAGGCGGCCGACCTCGTCGGAGACCTGTGGTCCGTACCCGCCTACCTGCGCAAGTGTGCTCCCTGGCTGGGCCCCGACGAGGTCGCGAAGCTCCAGCGCGCCGACCCCCAGGCGTGGACGGTGTCCGACCTGCCGCTGCTGGACGCGGCGCGGCAGCGGCTGGGCGACCCGGAGGCGTCGAAGCGAAGGCGCCGCCGGGAAGCCGCTGCCGCCGCCGAACGCGCCCGCATGGCCGACGTCATCGACAGGGTCCTCGAAGCCGACGCCGACGGTGAGGGCGCGGTGACCATGCTGCGCGGCAAGGACCTGCAGGACAGCCTGATCGACGAGTCCGCGCTGCCCATCGCCGACCGGGACCTGCTCGCCGGCCCGTTCGCGCACATCGTGGTGGACGAGGCCCAGGAACTGACCGACGCGGAGTGGCAGATGCTGCTGCTGCGCTGCCCGTCGCGGAGCTTCACCATCGTCGGTGACCGGGCCCAGGCCAGGCACGGGTTCACGGACTCGTGGCGGGAGCGGCTGGAGCGGGTCGGCTTCGACCGGATCGAGCGGGCTTCCCTGAGCGTCAACTACCGGACGCCGGAGGAGGTCATGGCGGAGGCGGAGCCGGTCATCCGGGCCGTGCTCCCGGACGCGAACGTGCCGACCTCCATCCGCCGCAGCGGCGTCCCCGTCGTGCGCGGACCGGTCTCGGAGCTGGATTCGGTCCTCGACACCTGGCTCGCGGCGAACGCTGACGGGATCGCGTGCGTGATCGGTGCTCCCGGGTTCCGGGGTACGTCCCGCGTCCGGTCGCTGACTCCGAGCCTGTCGAAGGGCCTCGAGTTCGACCTGGTCGTCCTCGTCGATCCGGAGTCCTTCGGCGAGGGCGTCGAAGGGGCGGTCGACCGGTACGTCGCGATGACCCGGGCGACCCGGCAGCTCGTCATCCTCACGAGCTGCTGACGCCGGCCCCGGGCGGCCGCCCCGCACCACGACGGCGGCCGCCCGGGGCCGGGTCAGATGAATCCGAGGGCGGAGGCACCGCCGAAGCCGCCCAACAGGACGAAGACGGGCATCAGGACCTTCAGCTCCACCCAGCTGCCGGCCCGGAAGCGCATCGCCTTCGGCGGTCCCAGCGGGTACCAGCGCTTGCCGGCGATCGGGAGGGGCCACAGGACCGGGCAGCCGGAGACGGTCAGCGCGTCGCCGATGTCGTGGACCAGGGCGCCGAGCACGATCGGCAGGCCGAGCCAGAGGTACTCCTGGCCGGGGTCGGTGAACAGCCAGTTCGCGCCGTTGCCGGGCTGGTCGAGGACCCCGGCCAGGATCCAGGCGCTGGTGGCGCCGAGCAGCCAGACCAGGACGTCGCTGGACACCCGGGCGGCGCGCCACAGCAGGCCTTCGACCGCCAGGACGAGGTGGACGAAGAGCAGCGCGAGCACGCCCCAGCGGTCGGCGGTGACGGCGAGGGCGGAGGCGCCGCCGCCTATCAGCACGGCCCAGAGCCAGGTGTGCGTCAGGGTGCGGTGGCCGCCGGTGCGGCGGGCGTCCTTCTTGGAGCGGGTGGACTTGTAGACGGCGTAGGAGATCTTGTCGACCACCTCGCACAGGCCCCGGGACAGGGGCCCGAAGGCGCGGGAGATCGTCGCCGACTTGTGGTCGAGGTCCGGGGCGAGGGCCGCGCCGGCGCAGATCAGTGCGCCGACGACGAGGACCGGCCACGGCATCGGGTGCCCGGCGGCCGCGGTCGCGGCGCCCACCCCCAGCCAGGCCGCTGCCCCGGACAGTGAGTGCGCCGGACCCATCATGGTCGTTTCCCGCCCCGGTGGTGTGGTGTTCGGGCCCTGTCGACTGGTTCGTTCGGGCCGCATCGACGGCACAGCGTACCGTCGGTGATCTTCATTCCGTCCGCCGGTTCCCTCATCCGGGGGGAAGCCAGGCAAGATGGGGGGTGTGACCCTCATTGATCAGCTCCCGCCGAACGCCGACCCCGACGCCCTCTTCGAGGCTTTCTCCTCGTGGGCCGAGGACCAGGGCATCACCCTGTACCCGGCTCAGGAGGAGGCGCTGATCGAGGTCGTCTCCGGGGCGAACGTGATCCTTTCCACTCCGACCGGCTCCGGCAAGAGCCTCGTCGCCGCCGGCGCGCACTTCACGGCCCTGGCCCAGGACAAGGTCACCTTCTACACCGCGCCGATCAAGGCACTGGTGTCGGAGAAGTTCTTCGACCTGTGCAAGCTCTTCGGCACCGAGAACGTCGGCATGCTGACCGGCGACGCCTCCGTGAACGCGGACGCCCCGGTGATCTGCTGCACCGCCGAGGTGCTGGCCTCCATCGCCCTGCGCGACGGCAAGTACGCCGACATCGGCCAGGTCGTCATGGACGAGTTCCATTTCTACGCCGAGCCGGACCGCGGCTGGGCCTGGCAGATCCCGCTGCTGGAGCTGCCGCAGGCGCAGTTCGTCCTGATGTCGGCGACCCTCGGCGACGTGAAGCGGTTCGAGGAGGAGTTGACCCGGCGCACCGGGCGGCCCACCTCGGTGGTCCGCTCCGCGACCCGGCCCGTCCCGCTGTCGTACGAGTACGTCACCACGCCGATCACCGACACGATCACCGAGCTGCTGGAGACCCGGCAGGCCCCCGTCTACATCGTGCACTTCACCCAGGCCCAGGCGGTCGAGCGGGCGCAGTCGCTCATGAGCATCAACATGTGCACCCGCGAGGAGAAGGACAAGATCCAGGACCTGATCGGAAACTTCCGCTTCACCACGAAGTTCGGCCAGAACCTCTCCCGCTACGTCCGGCACGGCATCGGCGTGCACCACGCCGGCATGCTGCCCAAGTACCGGCGTCTGGTGGAGAAGCTGGCGCAGGCCGGCCTGTTGAAGGTGATCTGCGGCACGGACACCCTCGGTGTCGGCGTCAACGTCCCGATCCGCACGGTGCTGTTCACCGCTCTCACCAAGTACGACGGCAACCGGGTCCGCACCCTGCGCGCCCGCGAGTTCCACCAGATCGCCGGCCGCGCCGGGCGGGCCGGCTTCGACACGGCGGGCTATGTGGTCGCGCAGGCGCCCGAGCACGTCATCGAGAACGAGAAGGCCCTCGCGAAGGCGGGTGACGACCCGAAGAAGCGCCGCAAGGTGGTCCGCAAGAAGGCCCCGGAGGGCTTCGTCGCCTGGTCGGACACCACCTTCGAGAAGCTGATCGCGGCCGACCCGGAGCCGCTGACCTCGCGCTTCAAGGTCACCAACATCATGCTCCTGTCGGTCATCGCCCGCCCGGGCGACGCCTTCCAGGCGATGCGCCACCTCCTGGAGGACAACCACGAGCCGCGCAAGGCCCAGCTGCGGCACATCCGCCGGGCCATCGCGATCTACCGCTCGCTGCTGGACGGTGGTGTGGTCGAGAAGCTCGACACCCCGGACGCGGAGGGCCGCACCATCCGGCTGACCGTCGACCTCCAGCAGGACTTCGCGCTGAACCAGCCGCTGTCCACCTTCGCGCTGGCCGCCTTCGACCTGCTGGACCAGGAGTCGCCCTCCTACGCCCTGGACATGGTGTCGGTCGTGGAGTCCACGCTGGACGACCCGCGCCAGATCCTGGCCGCCCAGCAGAACAAGGAACGCGGCATGGCCGTGGGCGCGATGAAGGCCGACGGGATCGAGTACGAGGAGCGGATGGAGCGGCTCCAGGAGGTCACCTATCCCAAGCCCCTCGAAGAGCTGCTGGTCCACGCCTACGACGTGTACTCCAAGAGCCACCCGTGGGTGCGCGACCACCCGGTCTCCCCGAAGTCGATCATCCGCGACATGTACGAACGCGCGATGACCTTCACCGAGTTCACCTCGTACTACGAGCTGGCCCGCACCGAGGGCATCGTGCTGCGCTATCTGGCGAGTGCGTTCAAGGCGCTGGACCACACCATCCCGGACGACCTCAAGTCCGAGGACCTGCAGGACCTGATCGAGTGGCTCGGCGAGCTGGTCCGCCAGGTCGACTCCAGCCTGCTGGACGAGTGGGAGCAGCTGGCGAACCC
This sequence comes from Streptomyces sp. NPDC096339, assembly GCF_044762985.1. Lineage (NCBI taxonomy): Bacteria > Bacillati > Actinomycetota > Actinomycetes > Kitasatosporales > Streptomycetaceae > Streptomyces > Streptomyces sp. NPDC096339. Next base: position 144,505 of record NZ_JBIWFI010000007.1, read on the forward strand.
GGAGGTGGAGACGGCGGAGGAGGCCCAGGAGAAGGCCGACCAGGTCAAGCCGGTCACCTCCAACGCGCGCGCCTTCCGCGTCCTGGTCCGCAACGCCATGTTCCGCCGGGTGGAGCTGGCCGCCCTGGACCACGTCAACGTGCTGGGCGAGCTGGACGCGGACTCCGGATGGGACGCCGACGCCTGGGCGGACGCCATGGACGGGTACTGGGACGAGTACGACGACCTGGGTACCGGGCCCGACGCGCGCGGCCCGAAGCTGCTGCAGATCGAGGAGGACCCGGCGCACGGCCTGTGGCGCGTCCGGCAGACCTTCGCCGACCCCAACGGGGACCATGGCTGGGGCATCAGTGCCGAGGTCGACCTCGCGGCTTCCGACGAGGAGGGCCGGGCCGTCATCCGGGTCACCTCGGTGGGCGAGCTCGGCGCGCTCTGACCGCCACCCGCGTCCCGCCGTCCCCGCCAACGACCGTGGAGATCCTCTGATGACGAACCCCGCCGAGAGACTGGTCGACCTGCTCGATCTGGAGCAGATCGAGGTCAACATCTTCCGCGGCGCCAGCCCCCAGGAGTCGCTCCAGCGCGTCTTCGGCGGGCAGGTCGCCGGCCAGGCGCTGGTGGCCGCGGGCCGCACCGTCGAAAGCGCCCGGCCCGTGCACTCGCTGCACTCGTACTTCCTGCGCCCCGGCATCCCCGGGGTGCCGATCGTGTACCAGGTGGAGCGGGTGCGCGACGGGCGGTCCTTCACCACGCGCCGGGTCACCGCGGTCCAACAGGGCAAGACGATCTTCAATCTCACCGCCTCCTTCCATCACCCGGAGGAGGGCGGCATCGAGCACCAGCTGCCTCCTCACCACTACCCCCATCCGGACACGCTCCCGAAGGTCGCGGACGAGATCCGCGAGCACCTCGGAGAGCTGCCGGAGGCGCTGGAGCGGATGGCCCGCCGCCAGCCCTTCGACATCCGGTACGTCAACCGGCTCCGCTGGACCCCCGAGGAGCTGAAGGGAGCCGATCCCCGCAGCGCGGTGTGGATGCGCGCCGTGGGCCCGCTGGGCGACGACCCGCTCGTGCACACCTGCGCCCTCACCTACGCCAGTGACATGACCCTCCTCGATGCCGTGCGCATCCCGGTGGAACCGCTGTGGGGCATGCGCGGGTTCGACATGGCGAGCCTGGACCACGCCATGTGGTTCCACCGGCCGTTCCGTACGGACGAGTGGTTCCTGTACGACCAGGAGTCGCCCATCGCGCACGGCGGTCGGGGCCTGGCCCGCGGCCGCATCTACGACCTGGAGGGCAGGCTGCTGGTCTCCGTGGTCCAGGAAGGCCTCTTCCGCCCCTATCCCGCCCCGAGCCCCTCCCCGAAGAACTGAGCACGCCCATGACCACCCCGGCCCTCCCCTGCCCCTGCGGGCTGCCCGCCGCCTACCCGGACTGCTGCGGCCGCTTCCACTCCGGGGCGCAGCAGGCCCCCACCGCCGAGCGGCTGATGCGGTCCCGCTTCAGCGCCTTCGCGGTCGGTGACACCGCCTACCTGCTGCGCTCCTGGCACAGCACGACCCGGCCGTCCGACCTCGACCTGGATCCCGGGCAGCGCTGGGAGCGGCTGGAGATCCTGGCGACCGAGCGCGGCGGGATGTTCGAGACGGAGGGTTCGGTGGAGTTCCGCGCCCACTACCGCGAGGGCCGGCACACCGGCTCACTGCACGAGCACAGCGCCTTCACCCGCGAGGAGGGGGCCTGGGTCTACGTCGGCCCCCTCTCCCCGGTCGCGTTCGACTGACCGCGCGCCCCGGTGAGGGCGAAGTCCAGGCTGGTGCGGTACCAGTGGATCTCCTCCGGCTGATCCGCTTTCAGCAGCGGCGACGCCACCGCCGCGGCCGCCGGGACCTGCGGGTGCCCGTACGGCGGTGGCGGGGCGAGGGCGGCCAGGACGAGCCGCTCCGCCCGCTCGGGCACGGCCGCCCGCAGCTCGCCCTGCGGGAGCACGGCGGCCAGGACCGCGGCGCGCGCCCACGGGTCGGCCGTCCGTCTCAGCAGCAGTCCCACGTGGCGCCCGCGCCACTTCCGCGGGCGCAGGTCCGCATTGGCCGCCATCAGCTCCCGGTCCCCCTGCGGTGCGCTCCCGCGCAGCACGGCCGGCTCCCGGCCCGCGAACTCCCGTAACTCCGCGGCCAGATAGAGCCAGACCACGGCCCGGTAGCGGTTGATGCGATAGCCGACCGGGGTGAGGTGCCCGCAGCGGGCGAGCCTGGTGAACCGGCTGGGGCCGACGCCCAGCACCCGCGCCGCTGCCGCCGCTCCGGCCACGGTCTCGACGCGCTCGCGCAGCGCCTCCGCCCCGGCCGTGCCCGGCGGGCACTCCGCCGACCTGACCCGGTCCAGCTCGGCCCGCGCGAAACGCGCCGCACCGCTGCGCGCCGACGGCCCGGCGCGCACGATACCCAACTGCACGGCCCTGGCGAACTCGGCGCGGCTCAGCCCCAGTTCGCCGGCGGCCCGCGCACTTCCCACCAGTACGTCCCGAGCCGCCACGGTATCCATCTGTGTCATCACGATCTCCCCCACGAGCAGTGATTACCCTGTGTGAAGACCGTAACCCAGTGCTACGACACTCCGCCGGGCCTGTGGACAACTCGGCGGGACGGCTCGGAGGGACGGCTCAGCCGGCTCAGCCGCCGGTGATCCTCCGCTCCGCGACCCCCAGGTGCTCGCCCACCCGGTTGACCAGCAGCGTCATCTCGTAGGCGACTTGACCGATGTCGGACTCGGCCGCACTCAGCACGCACAGGCAGCTGCCCGCTCCGGCCGCCATCACGAAGAGGACCCCCTCGTCGTACTCGACCATCGTCTGGCGCACCTCACCGGCCCGGAAGTGCCGTCCGGATCCCTTCGCCAGGCTCTGCAGCCCGGCCGCCACGGCGGCCAGGTGTTCCGCGTCCTCCCGCGCCAGCCCGGCGCTCGCGCCCGTGACCAGCCCGTCGTTGGACAGCACCACCGCGTGCCGCACCTGCTGGACCCTGCGCGTCAGGTCGTCCAACAGCCAGTCGAGCTGCTTGTCCAGTGCCATTCCCAGCCCCTCCCCGTCGACGCGGCCGACATGGCCGCGCCCCACCCCGCATGGTCGTCCCGCAAGCCTTCCCCACCAGCGCCTTTCCGGCAAGGAGGATGTGCTCATGGCGAAGAAGATGACTCAAGAGGAATGGCGTGCGTTCGTCAGCCACTCCACTCGCACCGGCAAGCTCTCCACCGTCCGCGAAGACGGAAGTCCGCACGTCGCCCCCATCTGGTTCGTGCTCGACGGGGATTGCCTCGTCTTCAACACGGGCAGGGACACCGTCAAGGGACGCAACCTCGTCCGTGACGGCCGCGTCGCGCTCTGCGTGGACGACGACCGGCCGCCGTTCTCCTACGTCGTGCTCCAGGGCCGCGCGGAGATCAGCGAGTACGACGACGACCCGGACGCCATGCTCACCTGGGCGACCCGGATCGGCGCCCGGTACATGGGCGAGGAACTCGCCGCCGACTTCGGGCGCCGCAACGCCGTCCCGAGCGAGTTCCTCGTCCGCGTCCCCATCGACAAGGTGATCGCCATGGCGGGGATCGCCGACTGAGCCGCGCTCCCCCGCGGGCCCGCCGCCCGGCCGGTTCACACCGAACCGGCCTGCGGCTCCACCGAGTCCAGCAGCCGGGCGGTGTGCACCCGCCCGGCGTACTCGACCAGCCTGATCAGCACTTCCTTCCCCGAGTCCCTGTCCCGCGCGTCGCAGAGCACCACCGGAGTCCCCTGGTCCAGATCGAGCGCCCGCGACACCTCGTGCGCCCCGTAACGCCGCGCGTCCGTGAAGCAGTTGACCGCGACGACGAAGGGGATGCGCCGGTGCTCGAAGTAGTCCACCGCCGGGAAGCAGTCCTCCAGCCGCCGCGTGTCGGCGAGCACCACCGCGCCGAGCGCGCCCTGCGAGAGCTCGTCCCACAGGAACCAGAACCGGTCCTGGCCCGGCGTGCCGAACAGGTACAGGGACAGCCCGGAGCGGATGGTGATCCGGCCGAAGTCCATCGCCACGGTCGTGGTCGTCTTCTGGTCCACTCCACCCGTGTCGTCGACCAGTTCACCCGCCTCGCTCAGCAGTTCCTCCGTCCGCAGCGGCCGGATCTCGCTCACCGCGCCCACCAGCGTGGTCTTGCCGACCCCGAACCCGCCCGCGACGAGGATCTTCAGCGCGAGCGCGGCCAGTTCGGGGTCCTCCCCCGGATCCGCGTCCGGGGCCGAGCCCGCTCCGAGCAGCCCGTTGTCGTGTTGTCCCATCACAGCGCTCGCAATCCCTCGATGACTTCACGCAGAATCCGCTCGTCCGGCAGTTGCGCGGGCGGTACCGGCCTGCTGACCTTGACGTGGCCGCCCTCCAGCAGGTCCCCCAGGAGCACCCGGACCACGCCCACGGGCAGGTCGGCGTCGGCCGCGAGTTCCGCCACCGACTGCGTCTCGGACCGGCAGAGCCCGAGGAGCGCCCGGTGTTCGGGGCCGAGCAGCGACTCGGCGGCCTCGTCGGTGCCCGCACCGCCCTCGGTGTCCATGACGACCAGGGCGATCAGGTCGAAGCGGACCCCGTGGGGTCCCGGCTTCGTACGCCCACCGGTCATGGCGTACGGACGGACGAGCGGGCCCGCGTCGGCGTCGTACCACTGGCCGTTCATGTACCGGACCGCCGCCCTCAGCCGGCGGCCGGCGGCCGCGCCGCGAACCGGGGCGGGGTGTACAGGTGCTCGCCGACCCGCTTCACCAGGCGGGCCATCTCGTACGCGATGAGCCCGATGTCGGCGCCGGCGCCGCTGAGCACCGCCAGGCAGGAGCCGTCGCCGGCGGCCGCCACGAAGAGGAACCCCTCGTCCATCTCGACCATCGTCTGGCGCACGCCCCCGGCGTGGAAGTGCCGGCCCGCGCCCTTGGCCAGGCTGTGGAAGCCGGACGCGACGGCGGCCAGGTGCTCCGCGTCCTCCCGGCTCAGCGCGCTGGAGGCGCCCACGGCCAGCCCGTCGTTGGAGAGGACCACGGCGTGCCGGACCTCGCGGACCCGGACCACCAGGTCGTCCAGCAGCCAGTCCAGTTCGCCGGACCTGCGGCCGCCGTCGAAGCCGATCCGCTGATGTTCGATCATCACACTTCTCCTTCGCTGCCTGCGTGGGGGGAGTCGTCCTGGACGCCGCGGACCCAGCCGGCCCGGTAGGCCGCCATCCGGTCCCGGGCCTGCTCCGGGCTGCGGCCCGGCGGGTCCTCGGGGAGGCGGGCGCCGGCCGGGGCCTTGGGGGCGGCCTCGCGCAGCTGCGGGACCAGGCTGGCCTGGCGCACCCGGCGCGGCAGTTCCGTGACGGAAGCCGGGGCGGGGGCCTGTGCCGGTACGGGTGCGGGCGGCTGGGTACGGGTGACGGCGCCCCCCGCCCCGGTGGCGCGCGGCCGCAGCGGGGCCACCGGGGCCGGGGGCACGGCCGGTTGGTGCGCCGCGGGGGGCCGCTCGTGGGCCGGGACGCCGCGCCCGTCCTCCCGTACGACGGTCATGGCGGGCGGCTGCTCCGGCCCGGCGACCGCCTTCGGCCGGGGGGCCGGGGGTGGGACCGGGACCGCGGCGGGAGGGTGGTTCCGGGGCTGGTTCCGGGGCTGGGCCGGGGGCTCCGGGGCGCGTTCCGGGTCGGGCTCGGGGGCGCCGGCCGTGATCGCGCCCTGGAGCATCGAGTTCGGCAGGAGGACCACGGCGGTGGTGCCACCGTACGGTGACGTGCGCAGGTGCACCTTCACACCGTGGCGGGCGGAGAGGCGGCTGACCACGAAGAGGCCGAGCCGGTCGCTGTCGAAGAGGTCGAGGGCCTCGGACTGCTCGATGCGCCGGTTGGCCTCGCTCAGGGATTCGCGCCCCATGCCGAGCCCGCGGTCCTCGACCTCCAGGACGTACCCGGCCCCGACGGGCTCGCCGCTGACCTGGACCTTGGTGTGGGGAGGGGAGAACTGGGCGGCGTTCTCGATGAGTTCGGCGAGCAGATGGGTGAGGTCGGCGACGGCGCCGCCGACGACGGCGGCCTCGGCGAGCCGGCGGACCTCGATGCGCGGGTAGTCCTCGATCTCGGAGACGGCGGCCCGCACGACGTTCGTGAGGGGGACCGGCAGCCGCCAGGCCCGGCCCGGGGCCGCGCCCGACAGGATGATCAGGCTTTCCGCGTGGCGCCGCATCCGGGTGGTGAGGTGGTCGAGGCGGAAGAGGTCGCCCAGTTCGCCCGGGTCGTCGGCGCGGCGTTCCATGGAGTCGAGCAGGGTGAGCTGCTTGTGCACGAGCACCTGGCTGCGGCGGGCGAGGTTGACGAAGACCCCGGATACGCCGCTGGCGAGCTCCGCGCGTTCGACGGCGGCGCTGAGCGCGGCCCGGTGGACGGTGGCGAGGGCCTCGCCCACCTGGGTGATCTCGTCGTCGGCCGGTGGTCCGGGCGGGGTCTCGGCCGCGACGTCGATCTCCTCGCCGGCGCGCAGTCGTTCCATCGCCTCGGGGAGCTTGCGGCGGGCGATCTCCAGTGCGGTGTTGCGCAGCGAGACGAGTTCCACGACCAGGGCGCGGCCGATGCGTACGGAGATGACGAGCGAGGCCGCGACGGCGCCCAGGCCCAGGACAACGGCGGCTCCGGCGGGCCCGAGCGCGCCCTCGGTGAACGGGTCGGCCTGGTCCGCGGCGGCGGCGTGCGCGGCCTCCTCGATCTCCCTCATCGAGCCGCCGACGCCCGCCTGGGCGGTTTCCCAGCCCGCGGGGACGGCGCGGCTGTCACGGGTGGTGCCCGCGGCCAGGGCACGGTCCTCGGCCGCGGTGAGGTCGGCGTAGACGGCGCTCTTGGTGACGGACTGCCAGGCGGCCCGCTGTTCCTGGGGGAGGTCCTCGGCCGCGGCGGCGGTGAGGGTGCGGCGGGATTCGATGGTGCCGGTCAGACGGCGAAGCGTTTCGGCGGTCCGCGGGCCCGGTACGGCGAGGAGGGCGTCCTCGCGGGCGAGCAGTTCCCCGGCGCGGGCGAATTCGAGCAGGACGCGGGCGTCGGGGCCGAGTTCGGCGTCCGGCCCGCCGGTCAGCGCGCCCCCCACGGCGAGGGCTGCGTCGACCACGTCGGTGTACGTCTCGTAGGCCGCCTCGGGGGTGGCCCTGCGGGCGATGATGTCCTTGCGGGCCGGTCCCAGTGCCTCGGCGGCGGCCACGAACGCACCCAGGCGGATCGTGATGTCGGCGCGGTAGCCGCCGGAGTCGGCGACGGTGTGCCGGTCCCCGAGGCGCAGCCGCCGGACGGCGGCCTCGGTGCGGCGGACCTGCTGGTCCAGGGCGGTGCCCGGATCGGCGGCGGGATCGGCGAGGAGCCGGACCGCGGCGCGGCGCTCGGCCTGGAGTTCGGTGACGGCGGCCGCGACGGGGGTGCGTATCTCGGTGTCGACCCGGTGCGCGAGGCTGAGGCGGGCCATGTCCTGGGCGGTGCTGACGGTGGCGAAGCCCCAGAGCGCGAGGAGCGAGACGACGGGGACCATCAGCAGGGAGACGATCTTCGCGCGGACGGTGGCGGGCCGCAGCCGGGAGCCGGCCGCGCGCGGGGCGGCGGCGGGGAGGAGCTGGTGGGTCTCCTGCGCCTCCGGTTCCTCGGCCGGCGGCCCGGCGTGGGCCCGGCGGCCGCGGGCCGGGGGCGCGGGCGGGCGCTGCGCCGCTGCTTCCGGATGTCTGCGGGGTCTGCGCATGGGCTCCTCGTTCCGGGGCGGTGCCTACAGGTGCGGACGTATGGGCTTACGGGCTTACGGGTGTGCGGGGGGGGTGCCGCGTGTGCGCGCCGGTGGCTCAGCGAGCGGCCGGCACGGGTTGCGGGACGTGCTGCGCGGAGGCGGAGGCGGCCCGCTCGTCCGCGGTCGGGGACAGGGCGACGAAGGCGGCGGTGATGAACAGGTAGGAGCCGAGTCCGACGGCGAGCGGGAAAATGAACTGCATGGCCGTGGCGCCGGGCAGGGCCGTGTCCGAGGGGCTGACGGCGACGCGGACGGCCATCATTCCGGTGTAGTGCATGCTGCTGACCGCGGCGCCCATGACGAGCGAGGCGCCGGCCACGGCGAGCGGCGACTTGATGTTGAGGGCGGCCCACAGGGCGGCGGTGGCGGCGATCACGGCGATGGCTACGGAGAGGCCGACGGTGAGCGGTTTGTACGAGATGTGTCCGTGCAGGCGCAGGGCCGCCATGCCCAGGTAGTGCATGCTGGCGACGCCGAGGCCGGTGGTGAGGCCGCCGAGGACGAGGGAGCGGCCGCGGTCCTTTCCGTAGCCGACGGCGAACACCCCGGCGCCGACGACGAGTACGGCGACGAGCAGGCTGAGGATGGTGAGCGGCACGTTGTAGTGGATCTCGGTGCCGGTGACTTCGAATCCGAGCATCGCGACGAAGTGCATCGTCCAGATGCCGGTGCCGATGGCGGAGGCCGCGGTGAGGAGCCAGTTGCGGCGGGAGGGTCCGGTCGCGGCGAGCGCACGGACGGTGCAGCGCAGCCCGAGGGCGGCGCCGATCGAGGCCATCACGTATGACAGCACGGGTGTCAGCCAGCCATAGGCTGCGTGGTCCAGGTGTCCCATGGCCACCGGACGCTAGTCCGGGTGAGCCCACGAACAAGGTGCGCATTTCGAAAGCAGCTGGAACTGCTGGAATATGACAGAGATACGTTCATCTCCGATCACGCCGCGTACCACCTTGCACACGCACCGCAGGGGCGCCCGGTGGGGGATCATGGGTGCATGAGCGAAGACCACACGCACGTCCGGGAATTCTTCGGGACGCGCGCCGCCGGCTGGGACGCCAAGTTCCCGGAGGACGGCGCCGCGTTCCGGGCCGCCGTCGCCGATTTCGGACTGCGGCCCGGGGACCGCGTGCTCGACGCGGGCTGCGGCACCGGCCGGGCCCTGACCGCGCTACGGGCCGCCGTGGGACCCTCCGGGACGGTACTGGGCGCGGACCTCACCCCGCAGATGCTCGCCGCCGCGCAGCGGGCGGGACGGGCCGCCGAGGGCACGCTCCTGCTCGCCGACGTGGCCCGGCTGCCGCTGCGCGACGGGGTGCTCGACGCGGTGTTCGCCGCCGGGCTCATCGCTCACCTGCCGGAACCGGCGGCGAACCTGCGCGAACTGGCCCGGGTGGTCCGCCCCGGCGGCCGGCTCGCGCTCTTCCACCCGATCGGGCGGGCGGCGCTCGCCGCGCGCCACGGCCGCGAACTCACCCCGGACGACCTGCGGGCCGAGCACAACCTGCGCCCGCTGCTGGCCGGTTCGGGCTGGGACGTGACCTCGTACGCCGACGAGGACGCCCGCTTCCTGGTGGTGGCCGTACGACGTCACGAGGGCGGCTGAGCCTCCGCCCCGGCGGGCCGGCGGGGGTGCGGGACCGGGCAGCCGCTCGCACCGGGCACCGGGAACGTGCCGAGTTCGCCGACGTCGTAGCCGTCGGGGTAGCCCTTGATCTCCGGGTTCTGCCGGGCGTAGTGGGGGGCCTTGCGCGGGGGCAGCAGCCGGACGGCGCGGCCGCGCAGCTTCAGGGCGCCCCGGACCAGCCGTTTGACCTGCGGGCGGGGGCTCTTGTAGCGGAAGGCGGCCAGCAGCGGATCGTCGAGGAGCGAGAGGCTCAGTGCGCGCACGGCGGGGGCGAGCGGCGCCGGGTACCAGGAGGCCATCAGGCCGATGGTGGAGTCGGCGACCTTGCGGCCGCCCTCGTCCCAGCCGAAGTGGGCCTCCTCGTAGGCGTTCAGGGTCTCCTCGAACTCCTCGTAGGAGCCCGGGATGTCCTTGATGCCCAGGTGTCGCCCGAGTTCGGCGTAGTAGTTCGCACTGGCCCGGCGCTCGTGGTGGGTCATCGGGCGCCAGGCGTAGGCGTCCATCCAGCGCACCGGAATCACCACGAAAGTGCACAGGACGTAGCGCATGTCCTCGTTGGTGATGTCGTAGGCGCGGTGCATCTGGTTGACGCGGCGGATCGCCGTACGCGCGGTCTCGCTCTGGAAACCGTGCTCGACGACGGCGTCGAGGAGCAACGACGTGTCGTCGTAACGCTTCTGCGGGCGGTCGGTGAACTCGGCCGTCTCGGCCAGCAGGCGGCCGATGGCGGGGACGGCGTACGTCCGGAAGAGGGCGAGCTCCAGGGCACGGGTGAAGTCCCAGGGGAACTCGTACGTGGCGGTGAGCCGGTAGATGGCGAGGAAGTCCTTGTCGGGATCGAGCCGGAGGATCTCCCTCAGCCGGTCGTAACGCTGCACCGGGTATCCCTTTCTGTGGCGGGCTGCCAACTCTACGTGCAGGTGGCGGGCTTGGAAATCGTCACCCGCAGGCTCTCGACGGGTGGGTTACCCGCTGGTTAAGGTGCGGCCGACGAGAGAGCTCCGGGAGGCCAGGTGTCCGACGACGAGGGTGGCGGCTCGCTGTACGTGCTGACCGCCGTACTGCTGACTCCCGCGCAGTTCCCCAGCATCCTGGGCGACGACTTCGCCGAGGCCTGCTCCCTGCTGGGGGTGGCCGCGTCCGGGGAGGGCTACGGGCTGGTGCTGGGCCAGGACGAGGAGGGTGCGCGCTGGACGGTCGTCGTGGACGACGTCTCGCTCGTGGCCGCGGCCATCGCCTCCTGGGACTGCGGGATGGAGTACGACCTGTCCCCCGACGAGCGGAGCATCGTGATCTCGCTGGCGGGCTGGCCGCTGGAGCTCTCGGTGTCCGCGACGGGGATACCGGAGCCGCACGATCCGGAGCAGGGCGCGGACGGCACTGGACGGGTGCCGCTGGCGCCGCCGTCGGCCGAGGCCTGGGGGCCGGTCCAGCGGCGGATGGGCGCGGACCAGATCGCCCGGGAGTGGGCCGACTGGCGCGAGCGGGTGGCGACGGACGGCGGGGCGGCCGCTGCCGCGCACCCCGGGCTCGCGCGGGCGCTGGACGAGGCCCTGGGGTACACGCGGACCCCGCCGCCGCCCGGCCGGGTGCGGTCCTCCTTCGCCGGCGAGGGGGCCCGGACGCTGCGCGTGGACGGGCCGGGCTGGTCACTGGTGGCCCGCACGGGAGGCACCGGAGACCCGGACGCCGCTTTCGTCCTGCTGGACGAGGAGCCGAGCGAGGTCCTCACGGTCCCCCACGAGGGGCGTCACGATCTTCCGCGACTACTGGCGGCGCTGGATCGCGTCGCGGCGCGTCCCGCCTAGCCCCGACCAGGGGGCGGGTATCGGGCGCGCGTACGAGCGGTGACACGAGGGGAGAGACGATGGTGGAGTCGGAGCCGGTGGGCGTGGTCGTGGGCGGCCGTACGGAGGTGCTCGACGACGACTGGGGGCGCGAGACGGCGGTGATCCGCCTGGACTCCCTCCGGTTCGGCCCGGAGGCCCTGTACGGGCTGGAGGACTTCTCGCACGTCGAGGTGGTGTACCACTTCGACCGGGTGCCCGTGGAGAAGATCGAGACGGGCGCCCGCCACCCGCGCGGCAACACGGACTGGCCGCTGGTCGGCATCTTCGCGCAGCGCGGCAAGAACCGGCCGAACCGGCTGGGCCTCTCGCGCTGCCGGCTGGTGAAGGTGGACGGCCTGGACGTGCACGTGGAGGGACTCGACGCGGTGGACGGCACTCCTGTGCTCGATCTCAAGCCCTACATGGTCGAGTTCGCGCCGCGTGGCGAAGTGCGGCAACCGGAGTGGGCGACGGCCCTGATGCGCGGCTACTACTAGGGCCCCGCCCGGCGCCCGTGCGCGGGCGCCGGGCGGTCCACCACCGGCGACAACCGGCCTACAAGATCGAGATCCGGCCACTCGGGCCGAAAATCGCTCTGGATCCCCTCACTCCGGAATGATCGAATCAGCCACGTCACTGACCAACCGACTCGAAGGGACCGCATCGCTCCCCTCGGGTCTTACTTCCGACGGAGGCCGATCTCTTGAATTACACGTCGTACCTGGACCTGCACCGGCAAGTCGCACAGGACATCGATGCGGAGATCGAGACCGCTCTGGAGCGACTCGGACCGATCGCGAACATCACCCGGAACTCAGTGGCCAAGCTCCTGGAGCAGCGCAAACTCAGACATCCCCTTTCGGTGCTGCCCCTGCTCACGCACGCCATAGAGACGGGCGACCCCCGGCCTGCCATGCCGCTGTCCGCCGTCCACCTGCTGTGGTGGACTTCGGCCTGCTACCTCGACGATCTCGCCGACGCGAACGGCGCGCGGATCTGCGGCGAGCTCACCGAGAACGAGGCCCTGCTCGCCTCCGTCATCACCGGCAACTCCCTCCCCATCCAGATCGTTCTGGATCAGAACCTGCCGGAATCGGCGCGCAGCGCACTGGTCACGGAGATCCTGAACGGCTGGATCATCGGCGTCGACGGCCAGATAGACGACATGCGCGGGGAAGCCGGCAAGGCGTCGCGCGCATCGGTGGTCGAAACGTACCGCGGCAAGTCCGGAGCGCCCTTCGGAATGATCACGGCCATGGCCGCCATATTTTCCGGAACTACTGCGGAGAAGGTGGAGCTCTGGCGGGAATTCGGCTACATATTCGGGATTCTGTGGCAGATATTCAACGACCAGGAGGACATCCTCTCCGGCCGTGACGAGGATCTGCTCAACGGCACCGTGACCTATCTCCTCGCGTCCGTCATCGAGGACGCGCCCCTGGAGTCCAGGGACCACATCCTGGGCCTGAGCGCCACCGCGGGCCGCTCGACCGAGGCCCGGGCGGAACTCGCTGCCCTCCTGCGGACGCCCGTCGCCCTCGACCGGTACCGGGCGGAGATCGACGAATTCCGCGACGAGGCACACCGCATCCTGGACGAACTGGGCGGCGACCAGGCCTCCTCGGCTGTACTCCGCCACCTCGTGGACCACGCGTCCCAGATGCTCCTCGAAGCCGACCTCGGCCCCGTCCCCGCGACCAACGCGGCCTGACCCGGCAGGGCGTACCGGACTCCGCGCGGCGCGAGCCGGAGTCCGGACCGTCCTGTCGGCGGCGGGGTCAACCGTCCTGTCGGCGGCTGCGGGGTCAGCGGCCTATCTGCTTGCGGGAGACTCCCCGGAGGCGACGGCGCTGCGAAGGATCCAGCAGGAGGTAGGCGGCCGTCGGCACACCGATCAGGACCAGCAGACCCGCCCAGAACCCGACGCTCCAGAACAACACGATGGCTGCCACGACCCCGGCAACCGCGACCTTTCCGCGATTGGACATCTGCGGACACCTCCTCCTGTGGTCGGCCACTACCCCCTCAACGCCCGGCCTCGCCCGGGCGTTCCCGGACCTCCGGGAATCGGGTACGACGGCCCGGTGGCCCGCCCCGTGGGCCGTCGGTCGGGTACTCTCGGCGGCCCTGTGCCCCGGTAGTCAAGTTCGAGGGATGCGTGCTGCCCAACACCTCCGACCTCATCCACTGCTCCGCCGTCTTCCTGCCCGGCGAGCCGGGCGAACCCGCCCGCAGCGGCCGGATGGGCCTCTGGCGATCCGACGGCGAGACCCCCTGGGGCGGCGCCGACCCGCGCGCCGACCCGCGCGCCGACCCGAGCGCCGACCCCGACGCCCACGCCTCCCTCGCCGGAGCGGGCGGGTTCGAGGAGCTCACCGTCGTCACCCCCGAGTCGCGCCGGATCACCGTGACCGCGCTCGTGCTCCCCGTCGACGAAGCCCTGCCCCTGCTCACCCGCGCCCGGGCGGCCGCCGATCCGGCGGGCGGTCCGGCGGGCGGATCGGCCGCCGCCTTCTGGGGCGCCGCCGCGCTGCTGGCCCTGCACCTCGCGGCCCGCGGCCGGCTGTTGCCCGGCCTGAGCCCCGCCGGCCACGACGCCTGGCGGATGGGGCCGCTGGAGGCCGCGGACCTCGACGCCGTGCGGGAGCTGGCCGCCGCCATGCCGCCCGCGGCCCACTGCGTGCCCCTGAACGCGGACGGCCCGCCCCGGCTGCCCACCCCGGAGCCGCTTCTGCGCGCGTTCCTCGACGCCGTCGCCGACACCCTGCCCCGCTCCCCCGCGGCGCCCGCGGCGGCCGGCGGTCCCGCCTACGCGGGCCGCCCGCCGAGGCCGTACCCCGCCCTGCGCGGGTGGGCCGCCGAGGTGGCCGCTGGCCACGACGCGGGCGTGCGCCTCTCGCTGCGGATCGAACTCGACGGGCCCCTGGACGTCCCGGACCGGGCACCCGCCTTCCGGGCCGTCCTCCAGATGCACGGGGCGGCCGATTCCGCCCTGGTGGCCGACGCCGCCGACGTCTGGGCCGGCTCGGGTGCCGCCGCGGCCTCGTTCCCGCCCGGTGCCCGGATGGACGCGCTGCGTGCCCTGCGCCGCGCCGCCCGGCTGTGGCCCCCACTGGCCCCGCTGCTGAGCGCCGCCGTGCCGAACGCCGTGGAACTCGCCGACGAAGAGGTCACGGAGCTGCTCGGCGGAGCCGCCGCCGAACTGGCCGCCGACGGCGTGCAAGTCCACTGGCCGCGTGAGCTCGCCCGGGAACTCGGCGCCCGCGCCGTCGTCACCTCCCACGAACCCGCCGGGACCGCGCTCCCCACCGGCCTGCTCTCCCCCGGCGCGCTGCTCTCCTTCACCTGGCGCCACGCCCTGGGCGGCCTCGGCGACCTCACCCCCGACGAACTCGACCGGCTCGCCGAGTCGAAGCGCCCCCTGGTCCGGCTCCGCGACCGGTGGGTCCTGGTCGACCCCGCCGCGGCCCGCCGGGCCCGCGCGAGGCGGGGCCGTCGGCTCGCGGCGCCGGAGGCGCTGGCAGCCGTACTCACCGGGTCGGCCGAGCTCGACGGCCGGCGGGTCGAGGTGGAAGCCACCGGTCCCCTGGAGCTGCTGCGCGCACGGCTCGTCGCCGAACCGCACGGACCCGGGGGCCACGAGGACGCCGAGGACGGCACGGGCACCGAAGCGCCCCCGGAGCTCCGGGCCACCCTCCGCGACTACCAACTGCGCGGCCTGCACTGGCTCGCCCGCATGACCTCGCTCGGCCTCGGCGCCTGCCTCGCCGACGACATGGGCCTCGGCAAGACCGTCACCCTCATCGCGCTCCACCTGCACCGGGGCCGCCAGGACCCCGCCACCGGGCCGACCCTCGTGGTCTGCCCGGCCTCGCTGCTCGGCAACTGGCAGCGGGAGATCGAGAAGTTCGCGCCCGGCACCCCGGTGCGCCGGTTCCACGGCCCCGGCCGCGAGCTGTCGGGGCTCGGCGGCGGCTTCGTGCTCACCACCTACGGCACCATGCGCGTGGACGCCCCCGAACTCGCGGCCGTCCGCTGGGGCATGGTCGTCGCCGACGAGGCCCAGCACGTCAAGAACCCGCACTCCTCCACCGCCAAGGCCCTGCGCACCATCCCCGCTCCGGCCAGGGTGGCCCTCACCGGCACCCCCGTCGAGAACAACCTCTCCGAGCTCTGGGCCGTCCTCGACTGGACCACGCCCGGGCTCCTCGGCCGCCTCGGCACCTTCCGCGCCCGCTACGCCGAGCCCGTCGAGAGCGGGCGCGATCCCCGGGCCGCGGCCCGACTCGGCGCGCTCGTAAGGCCGTTCCTGCTGCGCCGTCAGAAGACCGACCCGGGCATCGCGCCCGAACTGCCGCCGAAGACCGAGACCGACCACACCGTGACGCTGAGCCGTGAACAGACCGCGCTCTACGAGGCCGTCGTACGCGAGACCCTCGCCGCGATCTCGGAGGCGGACGGAATGGAACGGCGCGGACTGGTGATCGGACTGCTGACCTCCCTCAAGCAGATCTGCAACCATCCCGCGCAGTACTCGAAGGAGCACGGCCCGGGGGGCCGCGGCGCCAAGGACACCGGTGCCTCGCGCTCCGGCAAGCTGGAGCTCCTCGACGAACTCCTCGACACGATCCTCGCCGGGGGCGTATCGGTCCTCGTCTTCACCCAGTACGTGGCGATGGCCAGGATCCTGGAGAAGCACCTGGCCGGCCGCGGGATCACGACGCGGCTGCTGCACGGAGGGACTCCGGTGGCGCGCCGCGAGGAGCTCGTGGACGAGTTCCAGGCGGGCGGGGTCCCCGTCTTCCTGCTCTCGCTCAAGGCGGCGGGCACCGGATTGAACCTGACCCGCGCCGGGCACGTCATCCACTTCGACCGCTGGTGGAACCCGGCGGTGGAAGAGCAGGCCACCGACCGTGCCTACCGGATCGGCCAGACCCAGCCCGTACAGGTCCACCGGATCATCGCCGAGGGCACCGTCGAGGAGCGGATCGCACGGCTCCTGGAGCGCAAACGGGAGCTCGCGGATGCCGTTCTCGCCGGCGGCGAGGGCGCACTGACCGAACTGACCGATGCCGAACTGGCCGAACTCGTGGCGCTGCGCCCGGCCCTGGGGAGTGACAGGTGATGGGGAACGACGAGAAGACCTTCCCCGCGCTGCCGCCCTCCCCCGGGCGGGGCTTCGCCCAGACCTGGTGGGGGCGGTCCTGGCTGACCGCCCTGGAGGACGGCGCGCTCGACGGGGAGCAGGTCAAGGCGGGCCGCCGGTACGCGCGTTCGGGCGCGGTCGGCGCCGTGTCGGTGCGCCCGGGCGGGCTCACGGCCGTGGTGCGCGACCGGGACGGGACCGCGTACCGGACGGACGTACTGGTCCAGGAGTTCACGGAACCGGAATGGGACCGGCTGCTGGGGCTGGCGGCCTCGGAGTCGGGGTACATCGCGGCGCTGCTGGACCGGGAGGTGCCGCCGGAGCTGGCGGAGGACGCGGCGGAGGCCGGGGTGGAGCTGCTGCCGGGCATCGGGGACCTCGACCCGCGCTGCGACTGCGACGAGTGGGACCACTGCCCGCACACGGCGGCGCTCTGCTACCAGGTGGCGAGGCTGCTGGACCAGGACCCCTTCGTGCTGCTGCTCCTGCGCGGGCGCGGTGAACGGGAGTTGCTGGCACAGCTGGAGGCCCGGAGCACGGCCGAGGCCGGGCGACCCCGGGAAACGCTCGATGCGCCCGCCGACGCCGGGATCCCCGCGGCGGACGCGTACGCGGCGGCGGGGAGCCTGCCGCCCCTGCCCCCGCTGCCGGGCCTTCCGGAGGCACCGGGCCAGCCGCCGACGCTGGACACCGCGACCGAGCCGGAGTCCGAACCGGAACTCGACGTGGACGCCGTGGAGTTCCTCGCCCAGGCGGCCGCGAACGAGGCGTACCGGCTGCTCGCCCTGGCCCTGGCTCCGGGCCACGCCGATCGCGCCCCGACGGCCCCGCTGACCACGGCCGAAGACGCCGTACGACTCACCTCCGAGGCATCGGACTTCCGGGTCCGCTCCCGTCTGGCGGTGGCCACGGGGCGCGACCGGGGCGCCATGGACCTGGCCGTGCGCGCCTGGGGCTTCGGCGGGCCGCCCGCGCTCGCGGCACTGGAGGACGACTGGGCGCCGGACCGGGCGACCCTCGCGCGGGCGCGTGCCGCACTGGCGGCGGCCTGGGCCGACGAGCGGGCTCCGGTGCTCCGCCGGATCCGCGCCCGCTGGTCCGAGGTGGCAGAGGTGGCCGAGGCGTCCGCGGCGTCCCAGGCGGGCGCAGACCGTCAGCTGCGACTCGGCCGCGAGGGCCGCTGGTGGCCGTACCGCCGCGAGGAGGGCCGCTGGTGCCCTGCGGGGGCGTCGGCCCCGGATCCGGCCTCGGCGTGGGCGGCGCTGGACAGCGCCTGATCCCGGCGGATCCCGGCTGACCCCGGCTGACCCCGGCTGACCCCGGCTGACAGCCTCCGACACCCGCCGACACCCGCCGACACGTCCCGCCACATGCCGACACCCGCTGTTTCGGCCCGGCCCCGCCGTCGTACTGGCCGACGCACCGCTTGCCGGGTCCCGGCACCGGGACGACGATGGGGGCGCTCCGGGTTCCGCGGCACCACGGGAGGGTGACATGGACGATCCGTCGGTGGCGTTGCCGGGCGGGGCCGATCCCGCCGAGCGCACGCGCGAACTGCGGCGCGCCCACGCCGTGTTCACCCGCGACGGGCGGGTCGAGGCGCCGGTGCGGGCGGTCATCGCGAGGTCCTGGCGGCGGTGTGCCCGGGCCCGTGTCAGCCCGGAGTGCGCGCCCCGGATGGAGCTGGCGGAGCGGGAGCTGCGCTCCTACCGCGCCGAGCATCCGCTGGCCCGGGTCATGCCCCTGTTCCGTGAACTCGTCGGGGAGTTCGCGGCGCACGGGGCCCATCTGCTCGCCGTGTGCGACGCGCGGGGCAGCCTGCTGTGGGTGGAAGGGGAACCGGCCACCCTGCGGCGCGCGGAGGGGCTCGGCTTCGTCCCGGGCGCGCGCTGGGCGGAGACGGCGATGGGAACCAACGCTCCCGGTACGGCGGTGGCGGTCGGCGAGCCCGTACAGGTCTTCGGGGCCGAGCACTTCAGCCGACGGGTCCATCCGTGGACCTGCGCGGCGTCCCCGGTGCGCGATCCGCGGACGGGCGGGCTGCTGGGCGCGGTGGACATCACCGGCGGCGACGGGCTGGCGCACCCCCATTCCCTGGCCTTCGTACGGGCGGTGGCGCGGGCGGCGGAGGCCCAGCTGACGCTGCTCGAACCGGGCCCGCCGGCCGTCCCGGACACGCTGACCGCCCTCGGGCTGGACGAGGCACTGCTGGTCACGGGCGGGCGCCGGGTGCGGCTCGGCCGGCGGCACAGCGAGATCATGGCCCTGCTGGCACACCACCCCGGTGGGCTCTCGGGCGAGGAGTTGGCGATCGCCCTGTACGAGGACGAGTCGGTGTCCCCCGTCACCCTGCGCGCCGAGATGTCCCGGTTGCGCGCCCTGCTGGGGCCGGCGGCCCCGCTCTCCCGCCCTTACCGCACGGCCGTCCCGCTGGCCGCGGACTTCACCGCGCTGACCCGGCACCTGGCGGCGGGCGCGGTCTCCACGGCCCTCCACCACTACCCCGGCCCCCTGCTGCCCGCTTCCACGGCGCCCGGCATCGTCCGGCTGCGCCGCAGGATCGAGGAGCAGGCGCGGGCCGCCGTGATCGCCCGGGCCGACGCGGGACTGCTGACCGACTGGGTGTGCAGTGCGTGGGGCGCGGACGACCGGGAGGCGTGGCAGGCCCTCGCCTCGGCGCTACCGGCCGAGGGCAGGTCGGCCGCGCTGGCCCGCGTACGCGCCCTGGACCGTGAACTGGGCGCGCGCGTGGACCACGTACGCGCGCACCGGCACCCGCCGCAGCGTGCAACGTATCCGCAACCTGTCCGCTCCTAGCCTCCCCCCGAGCGCTGTCCGACGGCGGCCGGCGCCCGGCAAGGGGAGGACACCATGGCCCGTTACGCTGCGCCCGGTACCGAGGGGGCGCTCATGTCGTACGCGTCCCGCTACGGCCACTTCATCGGCGGAGAGTACGTCGAGCCCGCCGGCGGCCGGTACTTCGACAACCCCTCCCCCGTGACCGGCCTGACCTTCACCGAGGTCGCCCGCGGCAGCGCGGAGGACGTGGAGCGGGCCCTGGACGCGGCGCACGCGGCCGCGCCCGCCTGGGGGCGCACCTCGGTCGCCGAACGCTCGACCGTCCTGCTGCGCATCGCGGACCGCATGGAACAGAACCTGGAAGCCCTCGCCGTCGCGGAGACCTGGGAGAACGGCAAGCCGATCCGCGAGACCCTGGCAGCCGATCTCCCTCTGGCCATCGACCAGTTCCGCTACTTCGCGGGGGCGCTGCGCGCGCAGGAGGGAGCGCTCAGCCAGCTCGACGAGGACACGGTGGCCTACCACTTCCACGAGCCGCTCGGCGTGGTCGGGCAGATCATCCCGTGGAACTTCCCGATCCTGATGGCGGTCTGGAAGTTGGCCCCGGCGCTGGCGGCGGGGAACACCGTCGTCCTCAAGCCGGCCGAGCAGACCCCGGCTTCCGTCCACTACTGGCTGAGCCTGGTGGCGGACCTGCTGCCGCCGGGCGTGGTGAACATCGTGAACGGCTTTGGGGAGGAGGCGGGCAAGCCGCTGGCGTCCAGCCCTCGCGTCGCCAAGATCGCCTTCACCGGGGAGACCTCGACGGGCCGTCTGATCATGCAGTACGCGGCGGAGCACCTGAAGCCGGTCACGCTCGAACTCGGCGGCAAGAGCCCCAACCTCTTCTTCGACGACATCTGGACAGCGGACGACGACCTGCGCGACAAGGCCCTGGAGGGCTTCGCGATGTTCGCGCTCAACCAGGGCGAGGTGTGCACGAGCCCGTCGCGCGCCCTGATCGAGCGGGGCAGGTACGGGGACTTCCTCGACGCGGCCGTCGCCCGCACCGAACTGATCGTGCCGGGCCACCCGTTGGACACGGACACGATGATCGGCGCGCAGGCCTCGGAGGAGCAGCTGAAGAAGATCCTCTCGTACGTGGAGATCGGCCGGCAGGAGGGCGCGAAGATCCTGACCGGCGGCGCCCGGATCGACCACGGTGGCGACCTGGCCGGCGGCTTCTACGTCGAGCCGACGGTCTTCGAGGGCGACAACCGCATGCGGATCTTCCAGGAGGAGATCTTCGGCCCGGTGGTGTCCGTGACCTCCTTCCAGGACTTCGACGACGCCGTACGGATCGCGAACGACACCTCGTACGGCCTGGGCGCGGGAGTCTGGACCCGCGACATCAACACGGCGTACCGCGCGGGCCGGGCGATCCAGGCGGGCCGCGTCTGGACCAACTGCTACCACGCGTACCCGGCGCACGCGGCCTTCGGCGGCTACAAGCAGTCGGGCATCGGCCGTGAGACCCACAAGATGATGCTGGAGCACTACCAGCAGACGAAGAACATCCTGACCAGCTACTCCCCGAAGAAGCTCGGCTTCTTCTAGAGCAGTGAGATCCGCCGCCCGGCGTCGGCGTTGCCTTCCCACCAGGCAACGCCCGCGCCGGCCGCTCAGATTTGCCGCACGTGCCACCCCCACTTGAGACCACCGAAGATCTTGACGATCCCCCGTCCCGACGCGTCCTTGTGGCCGGTGTCCTGGGCGAGGAAGACCTCGGCCGTGAACTCGCCCTCCAGAGAGCCGTGCGTGTCCAGGTTGATCACGGACTCGTCGTGGAAGTTGCAGACTTGGGTGCCGTTGATCGAGGTCAGACCCCCGTCCATGTAGAACGGGTTCGCCCGGTACATATTGTCGACTTCGCTCGGCCTGTCGACGGGCACGGAGGAGCGGACCACCTGGATCCACCGAATCGACTCCCGGATCCCGGGGTCGCCTCGGCTGACGTCCGGGTCGTAGACGACGTACACTCCGCCGCCGAAGCGCGCCCCCGGCTCCTGCGGTGTCGGCTCGGCGGCGAAGACGCTGTACGACTGGACCCTGAACTCCGCCCTGCCCGGAAAGCCGCCCTGGTAGCGGAACGCGTAGGAGTCGCCGAAGGCATCGGCCAGCGTCTTCCTGAACGCGATGGCGGGATCAGCCGGAGCGTCCTCGTAGACGGGATCCGGTGCGTCGCCGTTCTGCCCGAACGGCAGGAGGGCGATCCGGTGGGGTGTGCCGTTGAACGTGAAGTCCTGGGTGGCGACGTGACCGCCGATCGTTCCCGTCGGCTTGCCGGGGCGCGGCGGCCAGCCGGTGGCCTGGCTCGGCTGGTAGTCGAGGACGAGGTGACCGCCCGGGGCCCGGGAAGCGGCGGATTTCGCGGCGGCGGAAGGGGCGGTGAGTGCGGACAGTCCGATGGCGGACCCTGCGGCGAGCAGGGAGCGCCGCGTCAGACGTGACGGGGTGTTGGCGTGCATGGCGAGATGACCTCCCGGTCGGGACGAGGAGATGAGGAGGAAGAGGGGGGACGTGGACGAACGGCCCGCCGCGTTCATACGGCCAGGGCTTCCGTGGGCGAGAGTCGGGAGGCGCGGACGGCCGGGTAGAGGCCGGCCAGGGCACCGATGGCCAGGGTCGCGGCGATGCCGCCCAGCACGGCCCACGGCGGGATGACCGCCGGCCAGTCCTGGTACGCGGCGTACCCGACGGTCACGGTGGTTCCCAGGAGTGCTCCGCCGACGCCGCCGAGTGCCGACAGCAGAAGGGATTCGGTGAGGAACTGGGTGCGGATCTGTCCCCGGGTGGCGCCCAGCGAGCGTCGCAGACCGATTTCGGCACGGCGCTCCAGGACCGAGATGACCATGGTGTTGGCGACTCCGACGCCACCGACGAGCAGGGCCACCGCGCCGAGGCCGAGCAGCAGTCCCGTGAAGGCTTCGCTCGCGGCCTGCTTGGCGGCGAGGGCGTCGGAAGGCCGGGATACCTTGACCTCGCCCGGGGCTTGGGGGTTGGCGGTGGCGCCGAGTACGGACCGTACGGATGAGACGTCGGCGTCGGCGCTGCGGACGTAGACGGTGGTGGGACGGCCGTCGAAGCCCAGTACGGTTTCGGCGGCCGGCCAGCCGATGAGGGCCGCCGAGTTCAGCTCGGGGGCGAGCGAGACCGGTTCGAGGATGCCGATCACGGTGAACCAGCGGCCGCCGATCAGCACGCGGGTGTCCGGCCGGGCGTGGCCTGTGCCGAGGCGCTCAGCGGCCTCGGCCCCGAGAACCGTGGTGGGGTACTTGCCGGTGGCGGCGTTGAGCCAGGTGCCACTGCGGAGCTTCGCTCCTGTGGTCGCGGGAAGGTCGGTACGGGCCGCATAGGCCGTGATGCCGCCGTTGTCCGTGCCGGGGATCCTGTCGGTACGGAAGACATCGGTGTCCGCGAGTTTCCCGATGGCCGACATCGCGGTCACCGGGCGGATCCGGGAGATCATCTGCTCTGCGGTGGGCGGCAGTTGGGCGGTGCCACCGGTCAAGGTGTCGCCCGGGCCGACGGTGAGCAGGTTGGTGCCCAGTGCGGCCAGGGTGCGGTCGAGGTCGGCACGGGAGGATGAGGAGACGCCGACCACCGCGACCATGGCGGCGATGCCGATGGCGATGCCCAACGCGGAGAGGAACGCCCGCATCGGGCGCGTACGCAGGCCCAGCGCACCCACTCTGACCGCGTCGGCGGGCCTCATCCGTGCAGGCCGCAGCCTGTCCGCGGGCAGCAGCGCGTCCGCGGTCATCGGCTCTGCTCCGCTGCGGGGGCCTTGCGGCGGAGCGAGTCGTCGACCACCCGGCCGTCGCGCATGTGGACCTGCCTGGGCAGGGACGCGGCGAGCTCTCGGTCGTGGGTGATGATCACAACGGTGGTGCCGGAGGAATGGAGTTCCCGCAGCAGCCGCATCACCGCCTGCCCGGACACCGAGTCCAGTGCGCCGGTCGGCTCGTCCGCGAGCAGAAGCGCCGGCCCACCGGCCACGGCCCGGGCGATGGCCACGCGCTGGCGCTCGCCGCCGGACAGCTCGTGCGGCTCGTGGTCCATGCGCCGGCCGAGGCCGACCCGGTGCAGTACCGCCGCCGCACGCCGCCGCCGTTCGGCGTGCCGCAGCCCCGAGTAGAGGAGTCCGTCGGCCACGTTGGCCAGTGCCGTGGTTCCGGCGGCGAGGTGGAACTGCTGGAAGACGAACCCGATCCGGGAGGCGCGCAGCGCGGACAGTTCGGCGTCGGACAGCGCGCCGATGTCGTGGCCGTCGAGGTGCACGCCACCGGTGGTGGGTCGGTCGAGGGTGCCGAGCAGGTTCAGCATGGTGGACTTGCCGGAGCCGGACGGCCCGACGATGGCGACGAGCTCACCGCGGTCGATGGCCAGCGAGACACCGCCGAGTGCGGTGACCCCGCCCGGATAGGTCTTGGTCACATCTGTCAGGGTGATCACTTCGGTATCCCCACCTTGGCGCCCTGGGCGATGCCGCTGCCGGAGACCTCCACCCGCCCTTCGGCGAACAGCCCCGTGGTGACCGCGACGTACCGCGAGGTCGATCCCTCGACCACCTCCACACCGAAGCCGCCCTCGGCGAGGGCGAGCAGCGCGGAGACCGGCACCGTCAGGACGTCGTTGCGGGTGTCGGCGGTGAAGACTACGTGCACTCCGGCCTGGTCGTAGGCGCGGACGGCTTCGCGAGCCTTGGCGTCCGCGAGCGCGACCACCGCCTTGATCTTCGTCTCCGCCTTCTTCTGGCCCTCGGCCGGCTTCGACGCGGTGGCCACCTCGCTGATCGTGCCTTGGACGACCACCCCGTCAGGGAGCGAGACGTCGACCGGAGTGCCCTGTTTGGCCAGCCGCTGGTCGGCGATGTCGAGCTCCGCGGTGACGGCCTTGGCGGTGCCGGTGTACGACAGCACCTTCTGACCCGGCCCGGTCTGCTGCCCCGGCTCCGCCTCCAGGCCGGCGACCCGGACGGCGTCGGGGGCGAACACGATCCGCCCCAGCTCCACGGTCCCGGTCTTCCGCAGACCGAGGCTGCCCTGCCACCGCTCCACCGCCTTGGCGGTGGCATCGGTGTACTCCTCATCAGGGGTGAACCCGGTGTAGCCGAGCGCGCGGAGGTTCTCCTCCAACTGCTTGACGTCCAGCCCTTCGGCACCCTTCGCCAGGGCACGATAGGCCGGCAGTGACCCGTACAGCAGCACCACGGGCTGGTTGTCCAGCGCGTACAGGGCCTTGCCGCGGGTGATCTCCGCGCCGGACTTCGGCAGCAGGGTGAGCGTGCCGGGAAGGCGACCGGTCATGCTCTGCGCCGTGCCGTAACCCAACTGCGCGTCCACGTTCTTGGTGTCCTTGAGTGTCTGCCGCAGCACCTCGGCCGTCGCGGGCGGGAGAGCCCTCCCCGACTCGGCTCCGGAGTCGCCGTCGCCCGGGAGGAGTACCGCGGCGGTTCCCACACTCGCCGCGGCCAGGGCGAAGGCCGCAACCGCGATCGCGGTGCCGCGCGGTCCGCGACGCCGTCCGCGGGTCCTCGGGGGCGCCGTCGGGTCCACCGGGCCGTCGAGGTCCTGTTCGCTCGTCGCCTGCGTCACCGTGCCGTCCCCGCCTTCCTGCTCTCCCCTTCGGCGCCGCCGCACTTCTTCCAGGCGTCCTTGAAGTCCGGGTCCTCGGCCTGTCCGGGGCCGATGTCGATGCCCTGGCCCTCCTTGGGGTCGGCGAAGTTCTCGACCCCGTTCTCGCGCATGCACCGCGCGAGACCCAGCATGGCCTCCCGGTCCTTGGAGTCGTTGCGGTCGGCGGGAGCCGGCGGAGCGGAGGAGCGGCACGCCTCGATGGCCTTGTCGGCCTTCTCCTTGTTCGAGCCGTCGATGGAGAGCCCGATGCCCTGGCCGGGCTTGGGGTCCGCCACGTCGAGGCCGTGCTGCCGCAGGCACTGCGCGTACCGCACGGCCGCCTCGTCCCGGCTCAGGCCGGGAGCGGCGCTGCTCGTGGCGCTGCTCGTGGCGCTCTTGGTGCCGCCGTTCGCGGAGGCCACGCCGGTGCCACCGTCACCGGACTCGCACGCGGTCAGTGTCAGGCCCAGTGCCAGGGGCAGGGCCGCGAGCAGGACGGGGGTGCGCGACCGCCTCTGATCCGTCCGAGTCATCCAGGTCATGCGAGGCCTCCTTGCCGGTCTGCCGGCCCGGTGCCGGCGTTCGGAGGCGATGCAACTCGCGGCGGTGTTACCTCGCTGTTTCCTCACCGGGCACCGGAGCCCCTCGACGGCCTCTCACCATGTGGACGGCTGCTTACGAGGAGGAAACACGCTCGTCGGCAACGATTGGCTGCGACTGCGGCCTGACGGATGAGCGGCAGCCCGACGGGAGGGACGGCCACGCATGCGGCTCCTGGTGGCGGAAGACGAACGGCTGCTCGCCGACACGATCGCGGAATGGCTGCGGGAGGAGACCCACGCGGTCGATGTCGCGTACGACGGCGCCGCGGCGCTGGAGCGTACCGACGTCAACGACTACGACGTGATCATCCTGGACCGCGACCTTCCGCTGGTGCACGGCGACGAGGTCTGCGCCCGGCTCGTCGCATCCGGCCACTCGGCACGGGTGCTGATGCTGACCGCCGCCGGCGAGGTCACCGACCGAGTCGCCGGACTGTCCCTCGGCGCCGACGACTACCTCACCAAGCCCTTCGCCTTCCCCGAACTCGCCGCCCGGGTCCTCGCGCTCGGCCGGCGCTCCCGCCCGGCCGCGCCACCGGTTCTCCGCCGCCGCGGCATCACGCTGGACCCGGCGCGCCGCGAAGTCTTCCGCGACAACCGCTACGTGCCTTTGGCGAAGAAGGAGTTCGCGGTCCTGACGGAACTGCTGCGCGCCGACGGTGCCGCGGTCTCCACCGAACAACTGCTGGAGAAGGCATGGGACGAACACACCGACCCCTTCACCGGGGCCGTCCGCGTCACCCTCCTCAAGCTGCGCCGCAAGCTCGGAGATCCACCCGTCATCGAAACCGTCACGGGCGTGGGGTACCGCATCCCGTGAAGAAGCGCCGCATCACTCTGCGCGCCCGGCTCACCCTGGTCTACGGCAGCCTGTTCCTCTCCGCCGGGATCGTGCTGCTCGGCGTCACGTACATGCTGTTCGACCAGCAGCTCGGCCGGGGCGGGGAACTCGACGTCCACTCCGATTCCAGTGGGGGCACGGCCACGCGGCAGGACACCTCACTCGACAACCGCAACTGGGTGGAAAGCGAACAGAAGAGACTGAACGACGCCGCCACCGCCTCGCTCATCACCCAAGGCGGTATCGCGCTGGTCGTCGTCACAGGCGCCGCCGCGGGTTTCGGCTGGTTGATCGCGGGCAGGGTGCTGGCGCCGCTGCACCGGGTCACCGAGACCGCCAGGCGCATCGCCGCGGCCCCGGCCGCCGACCGCGGCCTGCACGAGCGCATTGCGCTCGACAGCCGCGACGACGAGGTGAAGGACCTCGCGGACACCTTCGACCTGATGGTCGAACGGCTCGACCGTTCCTTCGACGGGCAGCGCCGCTTCGTCGCCAACGCCTCGCACGAGCTGCGCACGCCCCTCACCGTGGGCCGAGCCCTGGTCGAGCTGGCCATGCACCGCAAGTCCGCCTCCCCGGACGTGAAACAGCTCGGCGAGAACCTCCTGGAGATCAACGACCGGCACGAGCGGCTCATCACCGGCCTGCTCTTGCTCGCCGGCTCGGAGAACCACGTTCCCGAGCCGCAGCCCGTCGACCTCGCCGACGTGGTCGCCCATGTGGCCGCCCAGTCCTCCCCCGAGGCCGAGCGGGCCGGGATCGTCCTCCATGCGGCGGCCGGCCCGGCCCCCACCACGGGTGACGCCCTGCTGCTCGAACGCCTGGTGCAGAACCTCGTGGAGAACGGCGTACGGCACAACATCGGCGCCGGCGGATGGGTGCGCGTGGTCAGCCGCAGACGCGAGGACGACCAGGTGCAGATCGAGGTGAGCAACACCGGACCGGAAGTACCGCCCTACGAGATCCCCAGCCTGTTCGAACCCTTCCGCCGCCTGGGCACCGAACGCCTCGTCACGGCCAAGGGTGCGGGCCTCGGCCTGTCCATCGTCCGCTCGATCACGCACGCCCACGGCGGCAGCGTCACCGCGCACCCCCGCCCGGCCGGCGGACTCACGTTCACCGTCACCCTCCCCCAGGACCCCGAAGGGAACTGACAAGCCCTTGGTCGTCACCGAGCCGGTGGAGGAACCCGGCGTGCGGATCAGGTCGATCGGCCCGGGGAAGCCGGGACTGGTCGAGCCGATGGGCGTCCACGAGCAGGCAGCGCCCACGCTGCACCTGGCCGAGGTCGGCGTCGGGTCACCACTGGGCGATGAGCGGTGCATCCGGTCCGTGCGCCCGCCAGGCTTCGGTGAGGCGGACGAGGCGGGCCGGGGCGGCGATGCCGCGCACGGTCGCGATCTTGCCGCCTGCGACGTCGAACGTCACGGCACCGATGACCTGGTCGCCGAGCACGAAGAGGAGGGCGGGGGCGCCGTTGACGGACGCGTAATGCACGGCCGGCGTGCCGCCGGCCAGTCTCCTCTTCGCGGGTGTGGGCTTGAATCCTGCCCGTACGACGGCGGCGATGCGCCGCGGAGTGTCGTACCGCAGCAACTTCTCGGCCAGGCCGCCGGCGCCGTCGGAGATCGCGGTCGCATCGTCGGTGAGCAGTGCCACCAGCTGTTCGGTGCGCCCCGAGGAGGCAGCGGCGAGGAACTCCTCGACGATCCTGCGGGCGGATGCCGGGTCGACCTCGGCGCCCCCGCGGCGCGCGGCGGTGATGCGGCGCCGGGCCCGGTGGAGGTGCTGCTGACTGGCGGACTCGGTGATGTCGAGGATCTCGGCTATCTCGGCGTGGCCGTAGGCGAACGCTTCGCGCAGGACGTAGACGGCCCGCTCGAGGGGGGACAGGCGCTCCATGAGCATCAGCACGGCCAGGGAGACCGATTCGCGCTGCTCGAAGGTGTCGGCCGGGCCGAGCAACGCATCGCCGTCGAGGAGCGGTTCGGGCAGCCAGGCACCGGCGGTGCGTTCGCGGCGGGCCTGCGCCGAACGGAGCCGGTCCAGGCACAGGTTGGTGACGACCTTGGTCAGCCACGCCTCCGGCACCCTGATCAGCTGCCGGTCCGCGGCCTGCCAGTGCAGGAACGCGTCCTGCACCGCGTCTTCGGCGTCGGTGGCGGAGCCCAGCAGCCGGTAGGCCAGTGAGGCCAGCCGGTTGCGGCCGGCCTCGAACCGACTGGTGTCGAAGCGATCAGTGGCGGTGCTGTCCATGCGGCCACCCTAGGACGCCGATTCCGATGGTGAGGGGGGAGGTGCCAAGCCGGTGGTGCTGGGCGGTCAGACCGTCCCGCGCACGGCCGGCTGTGCGAACGTGTCTGCGACGGTGGCGGCAGGACGGCGGCGAAGGGTGCCCGCCAGGCACAGCACCGTGCCGAGCGTGAGCCACGTCACCAGGACGGTGGCGGTGTGGGTGGCGCCGTGGCCGTCGAAGAAGGCGGTGGAGCGCAGCAGTTGCCCACCGGCCCCCGGCGGTAGCAGTTGGCCGAGGCTGCCGGACCAGCCGGGCAGCATCTCGGGTGCGGTCGCGGTGCCCGACAGGGGGTTGCCGATGAGCATCATGGTGGCGGCACCGAGGCCGAAGCCGAAGAACCCGAGCAGCGACTCCAGACCGAGGATGGTCAGGGATATGGCCGCGATGGTCAGGGCGATGGCACCGCAGTTGGCCCAGTAGGAGCCGTCGAGTGAGCCGAGCCAGAACTGCAGGATCGCAGCCGTGGCAAGTCCGCCGGTGACGGCGAAGGCGAACGCTCCCGTGACGCGGCGGACTCCGCCTTGGACGAGCCTGGTCAAGAGCAGGG
Organism: Streptomyces sp. NPDC096339; assembly: GCF_044762985.1. Classification (NCBI taxonomy): domain Bacteria; kingdom Bacillati; phylum Actinomycetota; class Actinomycetes; order Kitasatosporales; family Streptomycetaceae; genus Streptomyces; species Streptomyces sp. NPDC096339. Next base: position 173,641 of record NZ_JBIWFI010000007.1, read on the forward strand.
CGGCGAGCAGGCCCCCGATGACCAGCGGCAGGGCTCCGGCGGACAGTCCGGCGCCGCGCGGGTCGTCGGCCGGCAGCGGTACGAGGTCGCGGGAGGCGACCGCGGCGCCGGGTCCCTGTGCCTGGCCGAGGCCGCTCACCATGCTGTTCAGCGTCTGGACGACGGCGGTGCTGCCGGCGGATGCGGTGATGACCCGTGGGGTGCCGGAGCTCAGGTCGATCGCCCCGTACACCTTGCGGTCGCGGATCAATTGTTCGGCAGCGGCGGTGTCGGCGACCTCGGTGACCTCGAAGCCGCCGGGAACCCGTTGGCCGAGTACCGCAGTGATCCGCTCGACAGCGGGAGCGGGCCCGGCGACGGCGATCGGCACGTCATGCACCGATGAGCGTACCGACGGCCAGGCGAAGGCGGTGAGCAGCAGGCTGATGCCCACCGTGAGCAAGGCGACCGCCCTGGCCACGGTCGGCCAGGGTGAGGGCGATGCGGTGGCTGCGGGCGCGGCCTGAGTGGACATGTGCCTTCTCCTTCGGGGAAGGGAGTTCATCGCCGGGTGAGCGGGTCCTCGTAGTCGACGCGCGGCTCGACTACGCGATCGACTTCTCGGCGGGGGACGCGGCCGGCGCGGCGGCCAGGCGGTGCCTCCGCTTGGGCAGCCCGAACGTCGGGTGGGAGGTGGCCCACAGCGACATCCTCACGATGCCCGCCTTGATCCGCGCGGCCTTGCGGCCGCCCACGTACTTCGGCTTTGCCCGCCCTTCGCCGTCGACCATCTGCAGGATCCCGTCCCGCCGCCCGAGGCTGATGTGGTTGCCCACGTACTCCAGCTTGGTGCTCGCGATCTCACGGCCGGTCAGGCGTCCCACGATCGCGTCCGTCGCCTGCCGGCCGGTGTATCCGGCCGAAGCGCAGGACATCGGCAGCGGCCGGCCGTTGTCGCCGATGACGTGGGCGCTGTCGCCGGCGGCGTACACGTCCGGGTGCGAGACCGACCGCATGGTGCGATCGACGACGATCCGACCGTTCTCGGTGACCGTCAGCCCACTCGCGGCGGCGATCGGGCCGACCGCGAACCCGGCCGTCCACACGGTCGCGTCGGACGCCAGGACGGTGCCGTCGGCGCACAGCACCCGCTCGGCTTCGACGGCTTCGACGCCGGTGTGCTCCACGACGGTGATGCCCAACCGGTCGCAGGCCTGACGCAGGTGGCCGCGGGCTCCGGCGGCGAGCGGGGCGCCCAGCTCGCCGCGGGCAACCAGCGTCACCGACAGACCGGGCCGGGATTCGGCGATCTCGGTGGCGGTCTCGATGCCGGTCAACCCGTCGCCGACGACCAGCACACTCCCGCCTTCGCCCCGCTCGCCCAGGCTGTCCAGGCGCTCGCGCAGGCGCAGCGCGGAGGGCCGACCGGCGACGTCGAAGGCGTGTTCGGCCACGCCGGGGACGCCGTGGTCGGCGCCGTGGCTGCCGAGCGCGTAGAGCAGCGTGTCGTAGCCGAGCTCGCCGCCGCCTTCGGTGTCGGCCACGGCGACGACCCGGCGCTCGGGGTCGACGGTGGTGACCCGGGCCAGGCGCAGCCGTATCGCCATGCCCGCGAAGACGTCGGTGAGCTGTGGAGCGTCGATCTCCTGGCCGGCCGCGAGCTGGTGCAGCCGCAGCCGCTGGACGAAGTCCGGCTCGGCGTTGACCACGGTGATCTCGATGTCCGCCGGGGACAGCCGGCGCGCCAGTGTCCCGGCCGCGTAGGCCCCGGCGTAGCCGGCGCCGAGGACGACGATGCGGTGCTTCATCTCTCGCTCCTGTCGGTTCGCTCGCTTGCTTCCGGTGACTTGAGCGGAACAGCGCCCCGATCCCTGACAGGAACCGAACGTGACGTGCGTCACGGCAGCCGGCTCCGGGTCACGCCGACTGTCCAGCCCGAGCATTCTGAACCGGTAGGTCGGGGCGACCGCCTCTGGCAAGATCAGTCCGTGGCTCGACATTCGGTGACCTTGCGCAGGATCGAGTTCGCGGACTGGCGAGCCGTCCACTCCTGGGCTTCCCTCCCTCAGGTGTGCCGCTTCCAGAGCTGGGGGCCGAACACCGAAGAGGAATCGCGCGCGTTCGTGGCGACTGCGGTCGAGGCCTGGGCGCACTCACCTCAACGGCGGTTCGTCTATGCGGCGCATGTCGAGGGCGAGGTGGTCGGCCTGGGTGAGCTCCACATCCGCAGCCGGCATCAAGGCGAGATCACCTATTCCGTGCATCCCCGGGTCTGGGGACAGGGCGTCGGAACGGCGATAGGGAAGGGACTGCTTGCGCGAGGGTTCGGGCATCTCGAACTCCACCGCATCCATGCCACCTGTGACCCCCGGAACCTCGGGTCCGCACGGGTGCTCGGCAAGCTCGGCATGACGTGGGAAGGACGTCATCGTCACACCGCGCTGATCCGGGACGGTTGGCGAGACTCCGAAGTGTTCAGCATCCTCGAAGACGAGTGGCGGGAGATCGAGGGCCCGCGTATCGGGCCGGGCGGGCCGAACCCGACCGCCTGAACGCCTGCCGGGCGCAGCTGCGGGGCCGGTGGCACGAGCTTGCCCGCGTGGGCGGAGTGTGTCCGGACGTGCTGCCGGCAGTGGCCGCCCCCGGTCGTCAGCGATCCGTATGAACTCCGTCTGCCGTCGTCAAGATGCCGTCAGGGGCGGGCTACCAGGGCGCGGGTGCGGGGATGGCTTTCGAGAGCCACCCCGGGCCGCCTCCCCGCGTCCGGGGCACCATCGTCCGTTCATGGCTCCTCAAGGAGGCCCCATGTGCTTGTTCCAGTACGACGACGACCCCGAGCCCGGGGAACGTGTCCCGGCCGGACTCCTCTACGTCCCGGTCCGGCCGGGAACCACGCGGGTGGCGGTACGCGTCTTCCGCACCCCGCTGGGCGCGCGTACGGCGGTCGGATTCACCGACCCCGGTCGGCTTGCCGCCACGTTCGGCGCGGAGCAGCCGTGGATCCGGCTGTCCGAGGGGGCGCTGCGCGCCATGGCCGAGCCGCTCGGGGTGGTGCTGCTGACCGTCGACCCGACGTTCACCGCTCCCGCGGTCACCGGGTCCCTCGCCACCGGCTCCCCCACGGCCGGTCCCGCTGCGGCCCCGACCGCGCCGCGTGTCACTCCGGCCTCGGCCGCCTGAGAGGGGGTCGGACGATGACCACTTCGGTCATACCCAGGCCGGACTCCGGAACGGGCGACCTCTCCGTCTGGCCGGCGTCCACTGCCCGGCTCGCTCACGGCGGACTCGCCGTCGGCGGGGTGGCCCTCGCGGACGTGGCGGCCCGGTTCGGCACTCCGGTCTACGTCCTGGACGAGGGTGAGGTGCGCGAGCGCTGCCGCGCCTACCGGGGCGCGTTCCCCGAGGCCGAGGTCCTCTACGCGGCCAAGGCGTTCCTGTCCCGCGCCATGGTGCGCTGGGTGCAAGAGGAGGGGCTGGGGCTGGACGTGTGCTCGGCCGGGGAGTTGGAACTGGCGGTGACGGCCGGGTTCCCGCCCGAGCGGATCGTGCTGCACGGCAACGCCAAGTCGCCCCACGACCTCGACAGCGCGCTGCGGCTCGGGGTGGGGCGCATCGTCATCGACAGCCCGTCGGAGATAGCCCGGATCGCCGCCGCCGTCGGACCCGAGCTGGACATGGGTGGTGGACACGGCGTCGCGTACCGGCCCGGCGAACCCGCCCTCGACGTCGGCGCCCTCGCCCGCAAGCTGCGGAGCGGACTGGAAGAGAGCTGTGCCGCCGCCGGGATGGCCGTCCCTCGCCTGGTCATCGAGCCGGGTCGCGGCGTCGTCGGGCCGGCGGGGGTCGCCCTCTACCGGGTCCTGGCCGTCAAGCGCACCGGGGACACGCTGTTCGTCGCCGTCGACGGCGGCATGAGCGACAACCCGCGGCCCGCCCTGTACGGGGTCCGGTACGCGCCCCGGCTGATCGGCAGGACCTCCGCGGCCGACTCCCGTACGGCCACGGTCGTCGGGCGGCACTGCGAGGCGGGGGACGTGCTCGCCGCCGGGGTGGAACTGCCGGGGGACATCCGCCCCGGCGACCTGATCGCCGTGCCGGTGGCCGGGGCGTACCAGCTCTCCATGGCTTCCGGCTACAACATGGTGGGCCGCCCTCCGGTGGCCGCGGTCAACGAAGGCACCGTCCGGCTTCTCGTCCGCCGCGAAACCCTGGCGGATCTGCGCCGGCGGGACATCGGCGCCTAGCAACGGTCACGGCGGAAGGATCCCGCCGGTCCCCCACCCTTGCGAGGGACCGGCGGGATTCCTCGCGCTTCCCACACGCAGTCGCAGTTGGCGCCGAACGCCCGTCATCCGGCGGTCAGGTGCGGACGACCGGGACGTGGGGCCGCTGGATGTCCTCCGGGTGGGCCGTGAACCGCACGGCCTCCTCGTAGGCGATGGTGCCGGCCGCGACGAGGGCGTTGATGCATGCCTCCAGGGTCTGCATGCCGTCACGGTGGCCGGTCGAGATCAGGTTGCGGATCTGGCGGGTCTTGCCCTCGCGGATCAGGTTGCGCATCGCCGACGTGCCCACCAGCACCTCGAAGGCGGCCACCCGGCCCCCGCCGATCCGGGGGATGAGCGTCTGGTTCAGGATACCGACCAGGGTGTGCGCCAACTGCAGCCGGATCTGCGGCTGTTGCTCGGCCGGGAACACGTCGACGATGCGGTCCAGCGTCTGCGACGTGTCGTTGGTGTGCAGCGTGGCGAACACCAGGTGCCCGGTCTCGGCGATGGTCAGGGCCGCGGAGATGCTCTCCGGGTCGCGCATCTCGCCGAGGAGCAGGACGTCGGGGTCCTCGCGCAGGGCCGAGCGCAGCGCGGCGGGGAACGAATCGGTGTCGGTGCCGACCTCGCGCTGGCTGACCGCCGCGCGCTTGTGCTGGTGCAGGTACTCGATCGGGTCCTCGATGGTGAGGATGTGCACCGACCGGTGCGTGTTGACGTGGTCGACGAGCGCCGCCAGGCTCGTCGACTTCCCCGATCCGGTCGGCCCGGTGACCAGCACGAACCCACGCGGCAGGCCCGCCCACCCGATGACCGTCGGGGGGAGCCCGAGCTGTTCGGACGACGGCACGGAGAACGGGATGATCCGCAGCGCCAGCGCCGACGCGCCGCGCTGCACGAAGGCGTTGCCGCGCAGCCTGGCCTTCTCCCCCCAGCTGAAGGCGAAATCGACCTGCTTCTCACGGCGGAACCGTTCCGTGAGTTCCTTGCCCAGCACCCCGGTCACCAGGTGATCGACTTCCGACTCGGTCAGCGCGGCCCCCTCGACCGGTCGCAGGGCGCCGTCGACGCGGAGGAACGGCGCCGATCCGACGGTGAGCAGCAGGTCGCTGCCGCCCCGCTCCCACAACTCACCGAGCAGGTGGTCGATGATCGCGGCACTCGGCCCGGACATGGTGGCCTCCAAGGTGGCGTGCTTGCTCATGGCAGGACCGTCCATTTCTTGACGGTGCCCGCGTGGCCGTCGAAGGACACGGCGGCCTGGACGAGGGGGCCGGACAACAGGGCGATCCCGGTGCCGTCGAGGTGCTCGGTCGCGCCGCCGCTCCCGGCGGTGACGGTGTAGGTCACGGTCAGCCCCGCCAACTGGGAGGCGTTGGTCAGGCCGCACGGTGCCAGGTCGACCTGGTCGGTCACCGGGCCGCTCGTGCCGGGATGGACCGGTACGTTCAGTGAGTTGGCGCCGGTGCAGGTGCTGCCGGTGAAGTCCACCGACATCCTCACCGCCTTCACGTCTCCGTCGTCGCGGTGCGCCACCTGTAGGACGGCGTGGTCGAGCGGTGCGGTCGTGGCCGGTGTCGGCTGGGCGTACCCGCCGAACGTGAGGGACGCCTGGCCACCGCCGGGGATGGTGGCGTCCGTGACGTCGACGGGCGTGCCGGGAGCCGGGGGCGTGAACCCGGTGACCGCGCCGACCGAGGTCGGTTTCGCGATCACGGCCGGATAGGTCGTGAACAGCACCGGCTCCGGCGGGATTCCGATCACCGGGCGGAGGTATCCGGCGGCAGGGCCGATGCCGAGATCGATGGTCCGGGCGACGATGCCGCGGGTGACGACCTGCGAGCCGACCTGCTTCATCGACAGGTCTACGGCGCCGGTCGGTGCGTAGACGGTGCCGTTGATCACCAGGCGGCTGTGAGCGGTGTTCGTGTCGGCGTCGGCGGTCGACTTCAGCACCGCGCAACGGTTGCCCTCGGTGAGGCAGCCGGACAGGGGCCTGATGGACGGTGCTCGAACCACGATGTCGAGCTCGACGCCGTCGAGCCGGTCGGCGGCGTCGGTACTGCCCGTGCCCAACCTCGCCGTGTAGTCGGCGGCGAGCTTGGACAACTGGTCGGCCTTCTTGACCCCGCAGGCGCCGAGGTCGACCAGGTCGACACCGGGTACTCCTTCATGCGCGGTCAGGGCGTGGTTCGCGTCGCAGGCGGTACCGGTGCCGGAGACGGTCAGCGCGGTCGCGGGCGGCACCGTGGGCGAGGGCCGTGCCGGGGTGGTGTCGTCGTCCTGGTGCGCTACGCGCAGCACGACCCTGTCGATGACCGCCCCCGCCGGCAGGGGCGGTACCTCGAACGCGTCGAGCCGGATCGACGCCGACGGGGTGGCCGTGGCGAGCGTCGCGGTCGAGGTGGTGGTGTCGATCGCCTGCGCGTTCTTCGGGTTGGGGAACGCCGCGGCGGTGGGCGTCGCGGTGCTGCTCGCCCGGGTGGGCCGTACCGAGATCGGGGGCCGGTGGGACAGTTCCAGGGTGATGCCGTCGAGCTGATCGGTGGCGGTGGTGCTGCCGGCGCCGAGGGTGGCGGTGTAGGTCACGACCAGGCCGGTCAGCTGGGCGGGGTCGGTCAGCCCGCAGATGGCGACCAGGTCCAGGGTGTCGGTGCCCAGGGCGTCCTGGCGCACGGCGAGCTTCTGCGCGGTGGTGCAGGAGCCGGGTATGCCGGGGCCGGACAGGGTGACCACGACCGTCGGCGCGGGTCCTCCGGTCGCCCCGGGAACGTCGCGGTGCGCGATGTGCAGCAGGGCCCCGTCCAGGACCGAGCCGGGCGCCACCGCGGGAGTGTCGTAACCGCCGAGGTTGATGGTGGCGGTCGGCCTTGTGGCCGAGTCGAGCGTGGCTTGGGCCGTGTTGGCGCCGTCGATGGCCTTGGCGTTGGTCGCGGGGATGAACGTCGTCGACTCCGCGCTCGTCGCCGGCCGGGGCGGTGGCGGGTTGTAGACGACTTCGAGCCACATGCCGTCCAGGGAGTTGGCGCCCGCGGTGCCGCCCACGTTCAGTCCGGCGGCGTAGGTCGCGGTCAGGCCGGTCAGCTGTGCGGGTTGGGTGATGCCGCATGCCTTCAGGTCGACGCGGTCGTCGCCCGGGCCGGCCCGCACGGTGAGCGGCAGGTTGGTACAACTGCCCCCGCCGTCCGCGGGGGTGACGTTGATTCTGGGCGCGGCCGCGTCACCGTTCTCCTGATGGGCCACCCGCAGCACGGCGGAGTCGATCGTCGACCCGGGCGGCAAGGGCGGCAGGCCGAACCCGGCCAGGGTGATCGACGCGAACGGGGCCGCCTTGGTCAGATCGGCGCCTGCCACCAGCGATGCCGGCTGTTCGCCGATCTCCAGGGCGTTGTCGGGAACGGTGCCGGTGGCCGTGAACCCGGTCGATCCGGACACGGCGGTCGGCTTGAACGTGGTCGGCGTGCGGTAGGCGACCTCCAGCCGGATGCCGTCGAGACGTTCCGTGGCGGTGGTGCCGCCGGCGTCCAGGGTCGCGGCGTAGGTCACTGTCAGGCTCGTGAGCCGGGCCGGGTCGGTGAGCCCGCACGCACCCAGCAGGTCGATCGGGGGGTCCTCGGCGAGCGCCGTGTGCCGGGGCAGGTCGTCGGTGCGGCAGGTGTCCGCGCCGACGGCGGTGGTGACCGTCACGGCGCCGGGGGCGGTCAGGTTGCCGTCGTCCTCGTGCCTGACGCGCAACGTCGCGCCGGTGATGACCGAGCCGGGCGGTACCCGCGGGGTGAAGCCGGCGAGCTGTATCGAGGCCGACCGACGGTTCGTCGGGTCGAGGACGGCGTCGGCCGTGCAGCTCGCGGTGCCCGTCGGCTGCGCACACCCGGGCAGGGTCGGCCGTTCGCCACCGGTCAGGGCATGGCCCGGATTGACGAAGCCGGTGTTCGTGACCACCGCTGTCGGCTTCAGGTCGTGTGCCGGCTTCGGCGGCTGGACCCCGTACACCGCCACCTGCTGCGCGCCCGGGGTCACCGGGGCACACAGTTCGACGTGTCCACGGTCGACCTGGAATCGGCTGCCGCCGCCCATCATGACCTCGACGCCTTCGGGCCGCGTGGTGGCGCAACCGCCCGGGTTGGGGATGGTCGGGCGGGTGGGGGCCCCGGGATCCCAGCCTGCCGGCGTGCCGCCGACCACGCTGACCGTGGGGTCGGTGACCGTCCAGACCGCGGCGGCGCCGGTGCCGCCGGTGAAGGTGAAATCGAAGTGGTAGACGCCCGGCTGTAGCCACACGACGACGCCCGGGCAGTCGCCGGCGGTGAGGCGGGTGAGGGCGCCGGCGTCGTCGTAGTAGCCGGGCTGCAACCGGACCAGCCAGGAACCGGGGGCGGGGCACGCGGGCACCGTCCGCCGGATCGGGACGGCCGTGGCGGGCGGGGTGTAGTCCGGATCGGCTCCCACGACCTTGTCGGCGGGAGCCGACGGGGTGTCGTTGGCGCAGTCGTGCGCGTAGGGCGCCTGGGTCGGGGACAGCTGGGGCTGCGACACGGCGCGGGAGCAGTCGCCGACGGCGGACACGTCGCCCGACACCACCATCGAGGCGCCGGCGCCGGTGGTGATGTCCGAGTGGGAGAACACGCTGCCTTGCACGCGCAGGCCCTGCGTGGTCACGTTGACGCCGTCCTTCGCAGCCTGGCCCAGGCTGCGAAGGGCGTCCTGTGGTTGGGTCGCGCGCGTGGTCGCGGCAGACGCGTTGAGGGGGTCGCAGTGGACGATCATCTGCCGGCCGTTGATCGGCGGGGCGGTGTAGGGGGCGCACGGGTTGCCCTGCGAGAAGTTCTTGATCGCGAGCTGCGTGGCACCGTCCGCGCTGTAGTCCCGCTTGCCCTGGTCGACGTAGGCGTTCGCGGCTTTCAGTCCCGTGCCGACGAAGGACAGGACCGACACGGCGACCAGGCTGAAGACGACGACGAAGGCCAGCGCGAGGATCAGTGTCGCGCCCTGTTCGTCGTCGCGCCGGTTGCGCGGATTCGGGCGGCGCGGGCTCAGGTGGCGCGGGCTCAGGTGGCGCGGGTTCAGGTGGCGCGGCTTCAGGCGGCGCGGGTTCGGGCGGCCGCTCATGACGAGCTCGATCGCCGGACGGCGGTGAGGGCCGTCGGGGGTACGGCGGGGTCGCTCTGCACGGTCAGCGTTACCTCCATGGGCGAGGTGCACGAGGTCTCGGCACCGCAGCTCAGAGTCACCGGATGGGTCGATGTGGTGTTGTCGAACCGGCCGAGCAGCGTGGTGACGACGCCTCCGTCCGTGCACGTGACCCGGTTGAGGGCACCGGTCGGCTGGTCGTAGGTGTAGACGACGTCGGTGCCGGGCCGACTCAGGTGGACGATCACTCCGGCGACCCCGCACGCGGGGTCGGTCGTGACCCTGTCCGCGCTTCGCACGTCGCCGTAGAAGTAGCGATTGAGCGTGCCCACCGCGCTGGTGGCGGCCACCCGCCTCTCGGTGTCCGACGTGAACCGCAGTCCGAGGATGATCGCCGTGGGCAGCAGTGTCGCGATGATGCCCACGATGACGATCGTGACCAGCAACTCGGTCAGGGTGAACCCCGACTCCGAGCGCCGGGACGGTCGTTGCTTCGTCATGACAGCATCGACTCCCGCTTGACCACCTCGAGCGTCGTGTCCCTGACGGGGTTCGGGCCGGTCGAGTGCACGGTGAGCGTCACCTTCTGCACTCCGGTGTCGGCCGTCGGGCAGGGCGCGCCGAACGCACCCACCCCGTCCCAGTACTCGATCTCGACGGTCACGGTGTATCCGGCTGGTGGCGCCGAAGTCTCGTAGCCACTGGCGCAGGGGACGTACGGGGCGCTGACGACCTTCTCGGCGGCGCTGCGGATGACCGAGTCGGCGCCGGTGACCTTCTGCTGCGTGACCGAGCTGATGATCGCGGTGCCCATGCCGCCGAGGATGGCCACGAAGGCGACGCCTATGAGCACCACGGCGACGAGGACCTCGACCAGGGTCTCGCCCTCCTCGCCGCGGCGGCGCCAGGGGCGGCGTGCCGGTGCCGGTGCCGGTGTCGGGCCGGTCACTGGACCTCGACCTGGTTGTAGACGCCGTAGATCGCCGAGAGGAGGGCGACGGCCACGAATCCCACGACGACCCCGACCATGATCACTACGGTCGGTTCGAACAGGCTGGTCAGCCGCTTGAGTTTGTGCTGCAGTTCCTTCTCGTAGAAGTCCGACACGTTCTCGAGCTGGTCGTCGAGGGTCCCGGTCTCTTCTCCCACGCGCATCATCTGGGTGACCGTCCCGGGGAACAGCTTGGTGCGGGCGATCGGCCGGGAGATGCCGCCACCTTCGAGCATTTCCGTCCGGGCCGTCGCGATGGACCGCTCGAACACCAGGTTGTTGGTGCCCGAGCCGGCCAGGTTGAGCGCCTCCGGGATGGGCACTCCGGCCTTGATCATCGAGGTCAGGATGCGGCAGAACCGTTCGATGACCATGAAACGGACCACGTCGCCGAGCACCGGCATCGCCAACAGGAACCGGTCGCGCAGTGCCCGCCCCCGCTCGGTCCGCAAACCGGCGATCACCGCCGCGACGAGCACGACGAGCACTCCGATGACCACCGGGTACCAGGCCGTGACGAAGTCGGTGAAACCCAGCAGGATCCGGGTCGGCAGCGGCAGTTCCGCGTTGAAGGAGGCGAAGAACACCTTGAAGCGGGGCAGTACGAAGATGACGAGGACGAGGACGACGGCGATGGCCAGCACCATCACCAGGCTCGGATAGGTCAGGGAGGAGCGGATGCTGCGCCGGGCCTCGACGTCGCGCTCGATGTAGCGGCCCAACTGGGCCATGACGACATCGAGTTCACCGGTCGCCTCCGCGGAGCGGAGTACGGAGATGTAGAACGGCGGGAGCGCCTTGGCGTGGGCGGCCATCGCGACGGCGAAGCTCTCGCCGAAGCGCAGCGAGTCCATGACGTCGACGAGCACCTTGGCCAGCTTCTTGTCCTTGGTCTCGGCGCGGATGATCTCCAGGGCGTCCAGGATGGGCACGCCGGCCTTGATGAACGCGGCCATCTGGCGGGAGAAGTTGCTCAGTTCGACCAGGTCGATCTTTTCCGCGGTGAGTTCGAGTTGCAGCAGGTTGCGGCCCGCAGCCTTGACCGACTGCACGTCGTAGCCCTGCCGGGTCAGACTCTCGGTCACGCCGTCGACGCTGGAGCCCGTGAGTACGCCGGTGGTCCGCTTCCCGTCCGGGCCGAGCGCGACGTACTTGAAGGTGGCCATGCCGATGCCCTTCCTGGTTTCCGGTGTCAGAGGTTTGCGTCGTTCGGGTCGTACGGGTCGTACGGGTCGTCAGTATTCGGATGCGGCATCCGGCGAGCCGGGGCTAGACCACGTACACGCTGGACATGATCTCGGCGATGGTCGTGGTCCCCTCCTCCACCAGACGGACGCCTCCGTCCAGGAGGGTGTCCATGCCCTGCTCGCGGGCGGCCTTGCGCAGGCTGCCGATCGGCGCCTTCTCGACGAGCAACCGCTTGATCACGTCGCTCATCACGAGCAGTTCGAAGACGCCGATCCGCTCCTGGTAGCCGGTCCTGGAGCAGAAGTTGCAGCCCCGGCCCTGCCAGAACTCGATGTCGGTCGACCCGCCGGCCTTGGCGAAGAAGGCCAGTTCGTCCACGCCCGGCTGGTAGGGCTCGCGGCACTGGTCGCAGATCCGCCGTACCAGTCGCTGGCTGACCACCCCGGAGACCGTGGAGGTGATCAGGAACGGCTCGATGCCCATGTCGACGTACCGGTGCAGTGCGGAGCAGGCGTCGGCGGCGTGGATGGACGACAGCACGAAGTGGCCCGTGAGAGCGGACTCGACCGCGATCCGCGCCGTCTCGGCGTCCCGGATCTCGCCGACCAGGATCACGTCGGGGTCCTGCCGGAGGATCGAGCGCAGCCCGGTCGCGAAGGTGATGCCCGCCTGGTCGTTGATCTGGATCTGGTTGATCGACGGGAGGACGTACTCCACCGGGTCTTCGATGGTGGTGATGTTGCGCTCGCTCTGGTTCAGCTCACCGAGCGTGGCGTACAGGGTGGTCGTCTTGCCACTGCCCGTCGGCCCGCCGCAGGCGACCATGCCGTGGGGGGAGCGCAGCAGGGACGACAACCGCTCGTAGGTCGCGTCGGGCATGCCGAGCTCGGCCAGCCGGAGCATCGTGCGGTTGCTGTCGAGCAGCCGGAGCACCGCCTTCTCACCCCAGATGGTGGGGGTGGTCGCGACCCGGATGTCGACCGACCTGCCGTCGATCTCGGTGGAGATCTGCCCGTCTTGCGGGCGCCGCCGGTCGACGATGTTCATGTTGGCCATGATCTTGATCCGGCTGACCACGGACGGGCCCATGTTCTCCGGCAGGCTCAGCACGTCGTGCAGCGCGCCGTCGATGCGGTACCGGACCCGCACCCGGTCGCCGTGCGGTTCGATGTGGATGTCCGAGGCCCGGTCGCGCAGGCCCTGGGTCAACATGAGGTTGACCAGGTGCACGACCGGCGCGTCCTCGCTGACCACCCTGGTCCCGGAGGCGGCGTCGCGGCCGGTCTCAGTCGCCTTGAACGCCTCGACCAGGCTGCCGGCGCCGGCCAGCGCCCGGTACGCGCTGTCGATCGAGCGGCGGATGTCCGAGGGAGCCGCGATCGCCAACTCCACCCGGTCCGGCGCGACGGCCCGGCCGACCTCGTCGAGAACGCGCGGGTCACCCGGGTCGCCGGCCGCGAGCAGCAGCATGCCCTCGGACCGCCGCACCGCGACGACGCCCAGCGAGCGGGCCAGCGCCTCGGGCACCCGGGCGGCCGCCTCGGGATCGATTTCGCTCTGGCGCAGGTCGGCGACGGGGACGTCGAGTTGGACCGACAGTGCCTCGATCAGTGACCGCTCGTCGACCATACCGAGTTCGAGCAGCAGGGCACCGAGCCGCTTGCCCGACGCCGACTGCTGCAGGAGCGCCTCGTCCACCTGCGCCGGGGCGAGCAGCCCGCGCTGCACGAGCAGTTCCCCGAGGCGCGGCCCCTTCGGCCCCGCAGGCGTCGCGTCCCCGAGCGGTGCGTCCGCCGGGACCGGAGACGGCGCCGCGTCCTGCGCTCCATCGGACAGGGTGCCGTCCTCGCCCGCAGGGCTCGTCGCCGCCGCGCGGCCCCGGAAAAGCCGGCGATTCGCCAAGGAACCCACCCCTATCGCGCATCCAGAACAACGGCCGATCATTCACCGCGGAACCCGTCCGCAGAACTGTCAGCCGCTGAGTAATCAGCTGCATGCTACAGCACGGGATCAGGCTGGCATCTGCCACTCAAATCCAAGGTGTTCCTCGGATCTGCCTCTTGTAGGCCCACCACCCACTCAGTAGTCTGTGGCTGATTAATCACGTGGTTACTACCGCCTGATTTGCTTGCACCGCTCGCTAGATGGAGAGAAATGTTCACACACCTGCAGAGCAATTTGCGTCAGCGAATGCGCGCGCAGAACAAGACGGCGGAAGCCGGCTTCACGCTGATCGAGCTCCTCGTGGTCATCGTGATCCTCGGCATCCTGTCCGCCATCGTCGTCTTCTCCGTCGGCGGCATCAACGACAAGGGTCAGCGCGCGGCTTGCAAGACCGACAAGAACACGCTCCAGACCGCGGAAGAGGCGTACTTCGCCACCACCGGCAAGTACGGCACCGTGGCTGACCTGACCGGCAAGTTCCTGTCCGGCCCCTCCAAGTGGTACGAGGCCACGGTGGCCGCCGACGGCAAGTTGGCCATCTCCCTGATCACTCCCGGCCCGGGGGAGCCGGAGAACGACTGCAAGCCCTTCGGATAGCGAAGGCCTCACCGGACATCGCCGGCCGGCGGTCGGCGGTCGGCGCTCGCCAGACGTCCAGTTCGCCAGGTGGCTCGAACACGCCACCTGGCGAACCGCGTTCGGCAGCCCGCGGCATCGCCGGATCCATCGTTTTGCGCTGGTAGCAACTCGTACGCACCGTACGGCACCATTGCGGCCATGCCAGCCATATTTGTCGTGATCATCGGTCTGTTGGGACTCGCGGTGGGGTCGTTCCTCAACGTCGCCGTCTCGCGAGTACCGGCCGGCCTTTCGGTCGTGCGACCCCGCTCCGCCTGCCCGCGATGCGCCACGCCGATCGCGGCCCGGGACAACATCCCCGTCGTGTCCTGGCTCCTGCTGGGCCGGCGTTGCCGCGCCTGCCTGGTCCCGATCCCCGCGCGCTATCCGCTCATCGAAGCGCTCACCGCGCTCCTGTTCGTCGCCGAGACACTGCGCTTCGGCCGGTCGGAAGTCCTGCCGGCCGCACTGGTCTTCACCGCGGGCCTGCTGGCCCTCGCCGCCTGCGACGCCGAGCACTTCCTGCTCCCCAACCGGCTGATCTACCCGACTCTCGGGCTCACCGCCGCTTGTCTGCTCGCCGCCGCGGCGGCCACCGGCCAGTGGCACCGGCTCGGCGTGACCGCGGCCTGCGGAGTGGGCGGATTCGCCGTCTTCTTCGCCCTGTACTGGGTCCGGCCGGCCTGGCTCGGATTCGGCGACGTACGCCTGGCCGGCCTGCTGGGCACCGGGCTGGGCTGGCTCGGTCCGTGGTACCTCGTCTTCGCGGTGCTGGCCGGAAGCGTCGCCGGGTTGGTACTGGGCCTCGCACTCATGGCGGCGGGGCGAGCCACCCGCAGCACCCGCCTCCCCTTCGGCCTGTTCCTGGCCGCCGGCGCCATCGCCGCCCTCCTGGTCGGCGCTCCTGTCGTCCACTGGTACGAGAGCGTGAGCAACCCGAACGTGCCGGGTGAGTCACTCACATTCGTCCGCCACCGTCCATGACCACCCGGCCCCGACGCCAGTCGCGGGCCGGATTTTTCGTGTGCCGGCCTGCCGGACCGACCGGCCCACTGCCCTCGGCGCAGGTACCGGTTTCGGCCTATTCGGCTCCCGGCTCGATCAACATCGCGATCGCCACCGCTGCCCCATACCCTTGTTACCATGGAGCAACTTGATCTGCCGCTGGCCGAGTGGATTGTGCTGGCACTCATGGCCGAACGACCCAGCCACGGTTTCGCCATCGCAACCCTCACCGCGGAGGGCGCAGAAATCGGTGAGTTCTGGTACATCTCGCGGCCCATGGTCTACCGGTCGATCACGCGGCTGGTCGAGCGCGGGCTGATCACGCCGGTCGGCGCCGAAGAAGGCAATCGCGGACCGCAGCGCATGATCTACGGCGCCACCCGCTCGGCGAAGGCAACGGTCAGCCGGTGGCTCAGCGAACCCGTGGCCCAGCTGTTCGACGTCCGCGCCGACCTCACGTGCAAGCTCCTGCTTCTCCAGCGCCGCGGGACCAGCCCGGCCGTCCTGGTCGAGCGTCAACGGGCCGTCATCGACGAGATCGAGGAGTCGCTGCGCGCCAAGGAGGACGGTGCCTCCGACGACCTTGCCCGCGCGATCTACGCCTGGCGACTGGAACACGTCCGCGCCGCGCGCCGATTCCTCGACGCCGTCAACGCCGACTCGGCGCGGCCGGCCGTCAAGGCCGGCTGACGACGTCACGCGCACGCCAACGAGACGGGCCCGGCGATCGCTTCACCGCAATCGCCGGGCCCGTCTCTCATGTCAGCGTGTCAGGTGCAGCCGTCGGAAACGGCTCGTTGCCTACGGCACCTCGACCACGGTCTCGCAGGAGCCGTCCGAGACGGAATCCGTGCCCGGGAGCGTCGGACCGCCGTTGGCGTCACCGGCGCAGACGTCCGTGTCGCTGCCGCCGGAGAGGGTGTCGCTGTCCGCGCCACCGACCACGGTGTCGTTGCCGGAGCCACCGGAGAGCGAGTCATCGCCGGCCCCGCCCCGGACGATGTCGTTACCGCTGCCGCCGCTGATGGGGTCGTTGCCGTCACCGCCGTCGAGGTAGTCGTTGCCGCTGCCGCCCGACACGGCGTCGTTGCCGCCGAAGGTACAGATCGTGTCATTGCCGCTGCCGCCGCTGACGGTGTCGTTCCCGTTGCCGGTCACGATCACGTCGTCGCCGCTCGTGCCGTTCACGATCCCGTTGCCGGTGATCGTGGCGGCGAGACCGTTGCAGCCGGCCGAAACGTTGATCGTCACGGTGGCGACGTTCGAGTCGACCGTGCCGTCCGTCGCCTTGTACGTGAAGCTGTCGCTTCCGACGTAAGCGCTCTCGGGCTGGTAGCTGAAGGAGCCGTCGGCGTTGAGCGTCAGGGTGCCGTGCGCCGGCCCGGTCACGACCGAGGCCGTCAGCGTGTTGCCGTCGGGGTCCGTGTCGTTGCCGAGGACACCGGGAGCGCCGACGACGAGCGGGGTGTCGGCACCGACGTGGTTGTACGACTCGTTCGCGGCCGTCGGCGTCCGGTTCGACGCGTTGAGCAGCACCGACGCGTCGTTGACGAACGTCGCCGAGCCGTTGGCGTTCGCCGTGACGACATCGGGACGCCCGTCGCCGTTGAGGTCGGCCACCGCGGCGGACTGCGGGTTGAAACCGCCGTTGAGCCCGAATGCGAGCGGGCTGCCGAACGCACCCGTGCCGTCGCCCTCCAGCACGATGACCTGGTGCGAACCGGCGCTGGAGACGATCAGGTCGACGTGGCCGTCGCCGTTCGTGTCGGACACCGACGCGGAAGTGAGGTTCGACCCCGCCGACAGGAGGTTCGCGGTGCCGAACCCGCCCGCGCCGTCGCCGAGCAGGACGGCGGCCCGCCCCGGCGTGCCGGGCGCCACGATGACGGCGTCCTGCTTGCCGTCCTCGTTGACGTCGGCGAGCTTGAGCTTGGTCGGCAGTGTCATGCCGGCCGAAACGCTCGACGCCGCGGCGAAGCCCCCGTCTCCGTCGCCCAGCAGCACGGAGAGCGTGCCGGTCGAGGAGTTCGACGTGACGAGGTCCAGGTGACCGTCGCCGTTGAGTTCCGCGGCCGCGATGCCCTGCGGCCCGGTGCCGCCGTTCAGTCCGAAGCGGGTCGCCGCACCGAACGTGCCGTCGCCGTTGCCGAGCACCAGCGCGACGTTGTTCGTGTTCGCGTTGGCCGTCGCGAGGTCCTGCTTGCCGTCCTCGTCGAAGTCGCCCACGACGACGCCGACCGGGAAGCGCGCGACACACGGGTTGTCGCCCGTGGTGTCGCACCCGGGCAGCGGGTTGAGTTCCACCGCCGCTCCGGCGCCGAGAGCACCGGAGCCGTCGCCGAGCCAGACCAGGGCGATGTTGCCGCGCCCGTCCTGGCTGATGACGTCCTTGTTGCCGTCGCCATTCACGTCCTGGATCACTGCCGAGCTGATGAAGCGGCTCGACATGGTCTGCGGCGCCGCGTACTTCGTCACGGTGCCGAAGCTGCCTCCGCCCGAACCGAGGAACACGCCGACGCCCTCGGCGCGGATCGCCGTCACGAGGTCCGGCTTACCGTCGTTGTTGAGATCGCCGATCGCGACGGCGGTGCTGCCGCGGCCGTTGTCGTCGAGGTTCGACGCGGTACCGAAGCCGGTCGTGTTGACACCGTTCGCCGACGCCGGGGTGACGGCCATCATGACAGTCGCAACCGCGAAGACGGCCGCCGGAATTCGGCGTGACCGAATCCGCGTGACCGCGCCTGCGCGGCCATCCGGCGTGAGGTGCCGACGAAATGATCTGTTCATGGGTGAGGCCCCTCCTCAGGGCCTGATGAATAGGAATGGGTGACGCGCTTCGGCCGACCCGGTGGGAATTCATGGCGGGATGACGCCGGGTAATCGACTGCACTAGTCAGCCATTGACAACCATGGCGGCGTGCGCGATGCGCGTCATGCAACCTGCCGGGACGAGCGTTCCGGCGGTTCTGCCGTCGATGGGCAGGGAGGCCGCCGACGAGGATCGCCGGGCCGGGACCGTCGACGGGCGATGCTCGTCCTTGGCCGACGGTCCGTGGCCCAGTGCTCCGGATCGCCTAGAAGCCGTAGGAGGCGAGGGTTCCCTGGATGGTGGTGTCAGAGTCCCAGTCGTTGGTGAACAGGTCGCCCCAGATGGCCGCTGCGCCGGCGTGTCCGCCGTTCAGAGCGACGCCGTACTGCGCGATGGGTCCGTAGCCGGAGTACGCGCTCGTAGCGACCTCGGTCCACGCGTTGGGGTCATTGGTCGTGGTGCCGTTCAGCGAACTCGACGTCCAGGCCACGTTCATGACGTTCGACTTCGCGACAAGACCCAGCTGGGTGTTTCCGCCGGCGTTGGCCGTCACCGCGCCACGCACCTGGCTGATTCCCGATTCCAGGCGCACCTTGCACGCCGTGCCCGCGCTGTCGCACGCGCTTCCCCGGAACACGTTCTGGCCCGCTCCGCTGTCGGTCCACGTGAACCCGTTCTGCACCAGCGCCTGCTTGGACGCCGCACCGAACGGCGCGGAAGCCGGGTCGGCGACGGCGATCCGGTTCCCACTCGTCCCGAGCCAGGTCACAACTCCCGAGATCGTCGTGGGCGCGCCTCCGGAGATCGGCGACGCGTCGCACCGAGGCGACTGCGCCTTGCCGTTACCGCTGCCGTTGGCGTCCGCGCCGAGCGCCAGCGGCGGACTTCCGGCGTTGGACGGGTCATCGCCCTTGGTCGAGCCCGCCCAGCTGCCGTTACAGCTGTAGATCGCCAGGTGCCCTTCTGCCACAAGATGCTTGGTCGTGTAGTCGCCGTTGCACTGGACGCTCCCGCTCGCCGTGCACGTCCCACCGTCCACGGTCGGGATGACCGCGTCCACGTTGGCTTCGTCCGCCGACAGGAACGCGTCGATGTTCAGCGGCCCGTTGACGCAGTTGTTCGACGAAGAGGGATTGCACGTGGTGTAGGGGCCGGCGCTCTTCAGCTGCTGACGCAAGCTTCCCGACGTGATCCCACGCATCGTGGACGTATCGATCGCCGGCTTGTTCCAGTACCCGCCGATCTGCGACGCGGAGTTCGCCGTGAACGACGTGAACGACTTGGACGCCGCGATGTGCGCCTTCAAGTCCTTCATGGCGGGATACATGTTGTTCGCGACACCGACCTCCGAATCCGTCGTTGCGAACGCCGCCGGTGCCGCGACGGTGATCAGCGCCGTGGCGAGGGCACCCACCGCGAACGCGTTCCGAACTCGGCGCATCGCGGTGCGGCCTGAGTGCGGACCGCTTCGAGCACGGCTGGACCTTATTTGCATCTGCTACTCCTAGTCGATCTGGTTGACGGCGCCTGCCGGACGGGAACCCCGCTGATGGGATCAGGCAAATACCGAAAACACCTGGGCATGTGCAAGGTTTTCGGCGCAACAGTGCCGCATGCGCCTAGATGGTGCTCACGCCGAGCCTCAGTAGTCAATCATTGACAACCATGCGTACTGTGGATGTAATGCACACATCCAGACTGCAACGGGCCTGGTGGGCGAGTGCCGTCGGCCCGCTGCGAGACAGCAGAGAAGGGGCTGGCGGCACGATGGGCAGAGGCGTGGTATGTCACGGTTGAGCAGACTTTCGCGCTCGCGCGCGATCCGGCGGAGTGCGCTGGTTCTCACCGTGGCCGCGGTGGCGCTGGGCGTGGTGGTGTTCGTGCGCGGTGGGTCGGATACGGCTGCCCGAGCACAGAGGCCCGAGCGCGAGTGGTGCACGCCAGGCACTCCGCGCACCCCTCTCTGCCCGAACAGCAAGGTGTTCGACGCAAAGGAATACGCCACCCACGGCGACTCCTTCGAGTGCGACAACTTCGCCAATCAGGCGGATGCCCAGGCGGTGCTGCGGGCCGACCCCAGCGATCCGAATCACCTCGATGACGGGGGCGGCGTCGCATGTCGCGGATTGCCGGAACCGCGCGACACCACAGCGGTTCCCCAGATCGCACAGCAGTTCAAGTGCGGTCCCGGCAACGTCCGTAGCGCGCTCTGCCCGCAGCCGGATCGAGCCTTCGACGCCCGCTACTTCCTGCGCTACGGCAATGACGCCTACGACTGCCCGGACTTCGCCAGCCAAGCGGACGCCCAGGCCGTCCTGCGCTTCGCGCCGGCCGACCCGAATCACCTTGACGTCAAGGGGAAGGGCATCGCATGCCCGGACCTGCCGGGACCCAAGGACGTCAAGCCCGTGCGACGGGGAACACTGTGACGCGGCAAAGACTCGCCCGTGCGCTCGGGCTGGACTTGACCCATCGATTGAAGGAAGCCCCGACTGTCATGACACCGGATCACCGCCTGTTCCTCTTGCGCTCCAGACGCCAGGACGGCTTCACGCTCATCGAGTTGCTCGTGGTCATCGTGATCCTGGGCGTCCTCTCCGCCATCGTGGTGTTCTCCGTCAGGGGCATCGGCGACACGGGCCGCAAGCAGGCGGTCGCGGCGGACGCGGCCACCCTGCGGACAGCGGAAGAGTCCTTCTGTGCGAAGCACGGACACTACGGGGCAATCGATGATCTGATCAATGACAAGCTGCTGACCGACGAGCCGGTCTACAACATGGTGGCGACCGGTGAGGAGAACAAGTGCGGTCAGGGCGCGAACTCGTCGTACACGCTGTATGACACCTCACCGTCGGAGCGCGCAGCGGACGCGATCCCGGTGGGACCGGGTCCGGCCGACCTCGCGGTCGACGAGAAGGCCAATCGCGTGTACGTCGCCTCCAGCACGGACAACAGCGTGACCGTGATCGACGGCAAGACCGACAAGCCGATCGGTTCTCCGATCAATGTTTCGAGCGCTGTGTCCACCCCGAACCGGATCGCGGTCAACCCCAACACGGGGCAGGTCTACGTCGGGGGCACAGGCGGCGTCGCGATCATCGACACGGCCAACGGAAATCAAGTGACCCGCGTCGGCAACTTCACGACGACCGTCAGTGGCCTGGCAGTCTCGCCCGAGAACGGCGACGTCTACGTCGGCGGGGGAACTTCGGCGGTCGCCTACATCGCGGCCGGCAGCTCGTCGGCGACGACGATCCCACTGCCCGATGCGGGACGAATCGTTCTCGGGAACGTCGGTATGGACTTTTCCTTTGACGCAGCGCGCCATGAGGTGTACTTCGCAAAGCAGGGTCTCGGCAACGTCGCGAGCCCCAACAGCGGCCTCTACGCCGTCTCGACGCAGACCCACGTGGCCAGGGCCGTAGCGGATTTCCCGACGAAGTCAGGCTGCGGTGCCGGCAGCGGCTTCGGGCACCTCATGAACACCACCGTTCGTGGCGCTATTGCCGTCGATCCGAACCGCCACCGCGTCTACCTTCTCGCCAAGAGGTGCGTTGAGGACCCGGCGCGCCCCCCGGGTTCGGTTGGGGCGCAGGTCGCGACGACGATCGTCATCGATCCCAGCAACGGTACTTCAACCCCGATCGACGACCTGGTGGGAACGGGTGGCACCCACATCTCCGCGGTCTACAACCCTGCGGCAGGGTCGGTCTACCTCTTCTCCCAGAGTCCTCAGGCCAACGGGCAATGCCCCGCTTACGGGGGTCGCATCATCCGAATCAGCGGGACGGCGAGCACGAAACAGGCATTGGTCTGCCAACAGTCGCCCTTGACCACCGGAAACCCGGCGCACAAGGCCGCCGTGCTGAAGAACTTCAACAGGGTCTTCGTCGCGCAACGAAGGGTTGAAAACCCGGACCCCAAGCTTGCCTCGCCGGGCGGCCTCGGGGTGGCAGACGGCACCACAATGCTGACGCAGGCTCCGCTCGGCATGCCTCGCGAGTTCGCCTCGCTGGCCGTGAACAACACTACGGCGAAGGTGTACGCGGTCGATTCGACAAACCCATACGTCGAGGTGTTCCGGACAGGACCGGCCTAGGACCATGCCAGACCAGTCACGCAACATCCACAAGAGCCGGCATCACCGGCTACGACCGGGCCGTCGGACCTCCATCGCGATGGTCGGTGTGATCGCGGCGATCACGCTGACCGCGTGCTCCGGCAATGACGCCCCGGAGCGTGCGTTCGACGTCGCTCCGTACGTGCACAAGGGGCACGTGGTCGACTGCGACGCGTTCAAGAGCCAGGCCGACGCGCAAGCGGTGCTGCGAGCGGACGCGCTCGACCCGAACGAACTCGACAGGGACGGCGACGGCATCGCATGCCCGAACCGCCCCAAGCCGACGGACAAGAAGCCGGTCCACCGCGACTACATGACCGACCTGGACGGCGCGCCGATCAGTGAGCCGGTCAAGCCGTCGGCGACGTAGCAACACTGGAAGCGGTCATGCGCGGCACGGATGTCTTTCCGCCGCGCATGGCCGCTTTTGGCGCGTCCACACGTACGGGCCTACGGGCCTACGGCGGCGGATCGTCCTCGGGCGGGAGTTCGTACGACTCGGGCCTCGGCTCCATCCGGGCCACCATCTCCGCGAGCCGCACGCAGACCTGTTTGATCTCCTCGTACGTCCTGTCGCGTTCGGTGATGATCGCCGCGATCAGGAGGGCCGTCAGCGCCGTCGTGCCGTTGAAGGCCTGGAGCGTGACCATGACGGTGAAGACGTCCTCGCCGGCGAACGGGCCCTTGTTGCCGGCGGCGGCCAGGATCGCCAGCGTCGACACCACGAGCGCGCACGGCGCCGAGCCGGGCAGCCGGAAGCGGAAGGCCGCCCAGATCAAGAACGGGGAGACGAGGAAGAGCAGGGTCGAATCGGGCGTGCGCGTCACCAGGAGCGTGACGGACACCGTGCCGAGCGCCAGCGCCACCGCCTCCAGCCAACGGCCGGGTCCGGCCCGCGACGGCCAGCGGGCCTTGCGCAGCACGAGCAGGAAGGGTGTGACGACGAGGATTCCCATCGCGTCGCCGGTCCACCACACCGACCACGTCGGCCAGAAGTCGCCCGCGTCCACTGCTCCGGAGAGGACCAGGACGCCGCTTCCGATGGTCGAACTGATCAGCATCCCGGCGAGCGCGCCGAGGAAGACCAGCGCCAGTACGTCGCGCAGCCGGTCCAGCTCGTTCCTGAACCCGGCCCTGTGCAGCATCAGGCAGGCACAGACCGGCGCCAGGGTGTTACCCGCGGTGATGGCCAGTACCGAGAGCAACGACGGCCCGAGGAACACGTTGGCCAGGAAAGCGCCCAGCGCGATGCCGGGCCAGACGCGCAGCCCCAGCATGAGCAGCGCGGCCAGCGCGATGCCGGTCGGCGGCCACAGGGGGGTGACCTGGTCACGCACCAGCTGCTGGAGGAGGCCGAGCTTCGCGGACCCGTAGTAGGCGGCGGCGACGGCGAGAATGCGCAGCGCGGTGGACCCGTGACGACCCATCTCTGCGCTGCCCACGACAGCAGTCTGCGCTCAGATCCCACCGCCGGCGACCGCAAGGCGGCGCTCACCGGTCAGACCGCCTCCTGCGGGCCGTCGTAGCGGACGACGAGGACCGCGGCGTCGTCGCGGTGTCCCGTCAGGTCGGCCACCTTGACGACGGCGGAGGCCAGCACGTCGGGGTCGGCGTCGAACCCCGCGCGCACCAGTTTGACCACTTCGGCCAGACCGGACTCCATCGGGTAGTGCGGGCCTTCCACCACTCCGTCGGTGAGCAGCACGAGAACCCCTGCCTCTGTCAGACGCCGGTGGGTGACCGGATACCGCTCGCCCGGCACGATGCCGAGCGGTGGCCCGCCGCGGTCGAGCGCCACGCCGTAGCGGCCGCCGGCAGTGGCCCAGACCATCGGGACATGGCCGGCCCTGGAGTCCGTCAGATCGCGGCTGACCGGATCGAAGCGCAGAAAGGTGCACGTCGCGAAGAGGCCACGGCCCATGGCGATCAGCAGATCGTTGGCGCGGCCCAGCACCTCGCGGGTGTCGGTGGTCGCCTCCGCGAGGGCGCGCAGGCTGGTGCGCACCTGCCCCATGAAGGCGATCGCCTCCATGTCATGGCCCTGTACATCGCCGACCGTGAGCCCCAGTGACCCGTCGTGCATGACGAAGGCGTCGTACCAGTCGCCGCCCACGTCCAGACCGCCTCGTGACGGCGCGTACCTGGCCGCCAGCTGCAGCCCGGGCAACTTCGGCAGCCCGGGCGGGAGCATGTGTCGCTGCAGGGCCATGGCCAGCTCGACCCTGGCCCGCTGGTATTCGATCCTTTCCAGGGCCTGATCGACGAGCTGTCCGAGTGCGACCAGAAGGTCCTCGACACTGCCGGGCGGCTCAGGACGGTGTCCGCTCATCACGGCTCCTGGCTCTCCTACAGCCTTCTCACCCCACCCTAGCCGTCCTGTTCGACTGGCGCTTCGAGGCCGTCCCCGGTCGGCCCCGGCGCGGCGAGGAGGGAACGGACCTCTTCGGCCTCGGGGACGGCGAGGGCGGTGTAGAGGTCGAGTGCCTGCCGGGCGTGCTCGTGGGCGAGGTCGATCCGGCCGAGGTCGCGGTGGACGTGCGCCAGGCCGTGATGGGCGCGGGCCTGCTCGGGGCGGTAGCCGAACTCGCGGGCGAGGGTCAGCGCGGTGTCGTGTTCGGTCGCGGCACGGGCGAGGTCGCCCAGGGAGCGGGAGGCTTCCGCGAGGGCGTTGAGCGACTCGGCCTCGTCTCCGGGGAAGTCGAACCTGCGGCTCAGCTCCAGGGCGTCGTGGTGATGGCGGCGGGCCTCGTCGTGGCGGCCTTGCCGTTGGCAGAGCAGCCCGATGTTGTTCAGCACGATGGTCTCGCCGATGCGCGATCCCGTCTCGCGGTACACGTGCAGTGCTTGCCGATGGTGCTCGTGGGCGGCTTCGTGGCGTCCTTGGCGTTCGTGGACGATGCCGAGGTCGGTCAGGCATCTGGCTTCGCCACCGCGGTCGCCGAGCTCGCGGAAGAGCACGAGGGACCGTGCGCAATGGTCGTGGGCCCGGTCGTGTTCTCGCCGCCTCATGGAGACGTTGCCGAGGCCCTGCAGGGCGCGGGCCTCGGCGACCCGGTCGCCGGCCTCGCGCGCGAGGTCCAGGGCGCGGTGGTAGTGCTCGGCCGCTCGCTCGTAGGCGCCGTGCCACCAGAAGTGCACCTCGCCGAGATCGATGAGCGTGCGTGCTTCGGCGGCGGTGTCGCCGCTGAGCCGGCCGGCTCGCAGCGCCAGGTCGTGGAGGGCGAGCGCGTCGGCCTGGTGGGCGTGGCCCAGCAGGTAGCGGTGCAGGGTCGCGGCCAGTTGGCCGGTGTGCGGGAGCCGGTCGTGCTCGGCCGCGTACTGGCCGGTGGCGATGAGGTTCGCGCGTTCGGCGTCCAGCCAGGCGATCGCCTCGGCCTCGTCCCGTGGGGGCGAGGCCGGGGTGTCCGGCGCGGGGATGCGCGGCCTGCGGTTCCTGCCCTCGGGGTAGAGGTGGTCGACGGCCGTGCTCGCGGTGTGGAGATAGTGGTGGAACAGCCGGCCGAGGGCCTCGTGCCGGGCGCCCAGGGGTTCCTGGGCGGCAGCGGTGGCGAGGGCGTGTTCGCGCAGCAGGTCGTGGAAGGTGTAGCGGCCGAGCTGGTGCTGGGCCAGGACGTGCGCGTCCAGGAGGTCTTCCAGGAGCGTCTCGGCTTCGTCGAGCGGGACACCGGCCAGCGCGGATGCCGCCTCGGGGCCTATGTCACGGCCGGGCTGGAGCCCCAGCAGCCGGAACATGCGTTGCTGGTCCACCGTGAGCTGCTGGTAGGACAACGTGAACGCCGCTGCCACTCCCCGCTCCGCGGTGGCCAGCTCGGCCAGTCTGCGGCGCTGGTCGCGGAGCCGGTCGGCCAGGTACGCGACGGTCCAGCGGGGACGGTGGTGCAGGCGGGCGGCGGCGATGCGGACCGCGAGCGGCAGGAATCCGCACAACTGCAGGACATCGAGGACGGCCAGGGGTTCGGCGGCCGCCCGTTCGCCGACGATCGCCGTGAACAAGTCCACCGCGTCCGCGGCAGGCAGCACGTCCAAGGACAGGGCGTGTGCCCCGTCCAGGTCGGTCAGCCGTCGGCGGCTGGTGATCAGGACGAGGGCGCGTGAGCTTCCGGGGAGCAACGGGCGTACCTGGTCGGCGCCGAGAGCGTTGTCCAGCACGGCCAGCACGCGACGGCCGGAGAGTTCGGACCGCCAGAGCGCCGACCGATCGGCGGCCGAGGCCGGAATGTGCGGGGCGGGTACGCCGAGTTGGCCCAGCAGAACCTCGAGGGCGGCTCCGGTGTCGAGCGGAGCCTGGCCGGCGGTGTGGGCCTGGAGGTCGACGAAGAGCTGTCCGTCCGGGAAGTGCTCCGCGAGGCGGTGCCCCGCGTGGACCGCGAGTGTCGTCTTGCCGACCCCGGCCATCCCGTCGATCGCCGAAATCGTCACGACGCCGCCGTTGTTGCCCGACCACAGGCGGATCAGCCCGTCGAGTTCGTCTTCGCGCCCGGTGAAGTCCGGGACGTCGTAGGGCAGGAAGTTGATCCCCTGCGGTTTCGCCGGCGCGGCGACCGGCGGCCGCAGCTCGGGGGCGTCCCGCAGGATGTCCTGTTCGAGTTTGGTGAACGCCTGGCCCGGGTCCAGTCCCTGCTGTTCGGCCAGGGTCGCCCGGAAGGTCCTCGCCACGTGCAAGGCCTCGCTCTGGCGTCCGGCGCGGTGCAGGGCCAGCATGTACCGGCGGCAGAGCTTTTCCCTCAAGGGGTTGGCCGCCGCGTGGACGGCCAGTTCGTCGATGAGGTCCTCGTGCCGCCCCCGGGCCAGTTCCAGCTCGGCCAGGCGCTCGACGGCGGTCAGCAGCTGCCCGTTCAGGCGTGCTCTGGCGCTCTGGACGTAATGGGCGGTGATGCCGGCCAGGGGTTCTCCCCGCCACAGCGCCAGCGCGGCACGTATCCGGTCCGCGGTGTCCGCCGCGTCGTCGGAGCCGGCCCGTTCCTCGGCGATCAGGCCGGTGAACTCGTCCAGATCGAGTTGTCCCGGCTCGGGGGTGATCACGTACCCGGCCGGCCGGGTTGCCAGCATCCGGTCGGCTTCCGAGGCACGCAACATCCGCCGGATCGCGGCGATCGTGGTCTGGATCTGCGCGCGGGCGGAATCCGGAGGCAGCGGTCCCCACATGGCGTCGATCAGGCGATCCGTACTGATCGCGACGCCGGCGTGCAGCAACAGGTACGCGAGCACCGCACGATGACGGGGTGCCAGGCCGGGCGTGTCCGAACCGGGAGCCACGGCCTCCACCGGGCCGAGGACCGTGAACCGCATGCCGTCACTCCAGGGGGTCGCATCGCGTGCATCGAGGAAGCATCGGGAATGTATCAAGATCAACCGGCAGGGTTGCCCGCATGCCACTCCACACCGTTGAACCGGAGACCGCGACCGGTGAAGCCGCTGCTCTTTTCACTGCCACGCACCAGGCCCTGGGGGTCGTCCCCAACCTGGCCAGGGTGATGGCCAACAGCCCCGCCGTGCTGAAGGGGTACGTGGGCGTCCTGACGGCCCTCGGCTCGGAGGGCGCACTGCCGGCGGACGTGCGCGAGCGCATCGCGCTGCTGGTGGCGCAGGAGAACGCGTCCGACTACTGCCTGTCCGTACACGCGTTCCGCGGGACCAGGACGGCGGGGCTGAGCGCGGCCGAGGCCACCCGCGCGCGCCGGGGCGAGTCCGACGACCCCTGGGCCGCCGCCGTCCTGGACCTGGCCGCCTTGTTGGTCCGTGGCCGCGGGACCGTGACCGACGAGCGGCTGGCCGCGGCCCGGCTCGCCGGCCTGTCCGACGGGCAGATCGTCGAGATCGTCGCCCATGTCGCTCTCAACGTGTTCACCAATTACCTCGCTGCGGCTGCCCGTGTCGACATCGACTGGCCGCTCGTACGCCACACCGACTGACTCGACCCACTCGACCAAGAAGGCCACTACCTTGCCCACCTCAGTGCACGTCAATCCGCTCCAGCGCGTTTCGGCCGCCGAAGCCAACGCGTGGCATCGCGTCGTCGCGGCCTCGACGGCCCACGACCTGCCGGGAGTACCCGTCCCCGACCCCGGACAGATCCACGCACAACTCACCCGAGCCCCTCTGGGTGGCCACCGGCTGACCTGGCTGGCCACCGCCGCGGACGGCGTCCCGGTCGCGGTCGCCGGCCTGCGGGTGTTCACCTCCCCGGGCCAGGAACACCTGGCCGAACTGGAACTCCACGTCGACCCCGCGCACCGCCGCCTGGGGACCGGCTCCCTCCTGATGTCGGCGGTCGTGGCGGCCTGCCGCGCCGAGAACCGGCGCAGCCTGATCGCCACGGCCGCCGCCGACGGCCCGGGCGAAGCCTTCGGCGCACGGTGGGGCTTCCGCCGGGCGCTGACGTTGGACCACCTCCTGCTGCGCCTCGACGAGACGGACCGGGCCGACCTCCGCCAGGTCGCGGATGCCGAGCACCCCGGCTACCGGCTGACCGGCTGGACCGGAACGGTTCCCGACGGCCTCGCCGCCGCTTTCGCCACGGCCAAGAACGCGATGAACGACATGCCCGTCGGAGACATGGACTACGGCAGCGTGGCGTGGGACGCGGACCGCGTTCGCGACATGGCCGCGGTGGTCGCCGACCGCGGGGACACCCTGCTGACCGTCGCCGCCGTCCACGACGACGGCACCATGGCCGGCTACACCGAGATCCTGATCCCCCGGGGAGTGCCGTCGCGGGTCCAGCAGTACGACACCGCGGTCGTCCCCGCACACCGCGGCCACGGCCTCGGGCTGTGGGTCAAGGCCGCCATGGTGCGCCGGCTGCGCGCCGAACACGCGTCCGTCACCGAGATCGAGACGGACAACGCCGAGGACAACGTCCACATGCTGGCGGTCAACCACCGACTGGGGTTCCGTTCCTACCGGCGCACGCGCGAGTTCCAGCTCGACGTGTCCGCGTCTTGATCCGTACCGATCTCCTTCCTGTTCCATCGCCGGCCGAGGCCGGCACCCACACCACAGAAACGAGAAACACGACATGCGTGTGCTGTTGATGGCGTACGGGTCTCGCGGCGACATCGCGCCGCTGGCGGGACTGGCGGCGCAACTGCGGAGTCTCGGCACGGAGGTGCGCGTGTGCGCGCCGCCGGACGAGGAGTTCGCGGAACTGCTGGCCGGTGTCGGTGCGGAGTTGGTGCCCTTCGGGCGGGACGTGCGCGCGCTGCGAACCGGTGCTCCGCCGTCGGACGCGGCCGCGTTCGCGGCCGAGCTGGTCGCCGCGCACTTCGAGACGGTCGGCAAGGCGGCCGAAGGCTGTGACGTGCTGGTGGCGAGCGGCCTGATGCCGGCCGGTGCCCGCTCGGTGGCCGAGAAGCTGGGCATCCGCTACGTGTACGCCGGCTTCCACCCGTTCGAGATGCCCTCCGCGCACTACGCGCCGCCGCCGCGGCCCGGCCCGCCGGCCCCGCCCGGCATGACCGACAACCAGGAGCTGTGGGACCTGGACGCCCACAAGGTCAACGCCCTCTACCGCGAGCCCCTCAACGCCCACCGCGCGGCGCTGGGCCTGGCACCGGTGGACGACGTCCGCGACCACGTCTTCACC
Source organism: Streptomyces sp. NPDC096339 (assembly GCF_044762985.1). Classification (NCBI taxonomy): domain Bacteria; kingdom Bacillati; phylum Actinomycetota; class Actinomycetes; order Kitasatosporales; family Streptomycetaceae; genus Streptomyces; species Streptomyces sp. NPDC096339. The sequence goes on from NZ_JBIWFI010000007.1 coordinate 203,278, forward strand.
GAGCGGCCGCGGCTGGCGGTGGACCCGGTCCTGGGCCCGTGGCAGCAGCTGACGAACCTCGACCCCGTGCAGACCGGTGCGTGGATCCTGCCCGACGAACGCCCCCTGCCCGCCGATCTGGAGACGTTTCTGGACGCCGGCACCCCGCCCGTGTACGTCGGCTTCGGCAGCATGCCCCTGAGCACGGACACCGGCATCGCCCGGACAGCCGTCGAGGCTGCCCGCGCGCAGGGCCGCCGCGTGCTGGTCTCCCGGGGCTGGGCGGACCTGGGCCCGGTGGACGACTCGGACGACTGCTTCGTCGTCGGCGACGTCAACCACCAGTCCCTGTTCCGTCGGGTCGCGGCCGTCGTCCACCACGGCGGCGCGGGCACCACGACCACCGCCGCCCTGGCCGGTGCACCCCAGGTGGTGGTACCGCAGTTCGTGGACCAGCCGCAGTGGGCCGCCCGCGTGGCCGATCTGGGCATCGGCGCGGCACACGACGGCCCGACCCCGACCCTCGCGTCCCTGTCGGGCGCACTCGGGACGGCACTGGCCCCCGAGACGGCGGCACGGGCCAGGGCCGTCGCCGGCACGATCCGCACCGACGGGACGGCGGTGGCCGCGGAGCTGCTCCTCGACCGGGGGCAGGCCGCACCGATCAGCCGGGAACGGATCTCCATGATCGCCCACGCCGATCACCCGATAAAGTCCCCGCTCGACGACGACTCGGTGAGCCGCCTGCTCGAACACGGCCTCCCGCGGGGCGACGAGCGAGTGCTCGACCTCGGATGCGGCACGGCGGAATGGCTGTTGCGGGCCCTGGAGTCGCGCCCGCACCTGCACGCCGAAGGCGTCGACGTCTCCGAAGCCTCGCTGCGGCACGGCCGCCTGGCGGCGGACGAACGCGGGGTCGGCGAGCGACTGGTCCTCCACCGGCAGGAAGCCGCGGACTTCGCGTCTCCCCGTACCTTCGACCTGGTGATCAGCGTCGGCGCCACCCATGCGTTCGGCGGCCTCCTCCCCACCCTCGCGGCAGCCCGCGAGCACCTGGCCCCCGGCGGCCGCGTTCTGATCGGCGAGTCGTTCTGGGACCGCGCCCCTTCACCGGCGGCCGTCGAGATGTTCGGCGACCTCGCCGATCTCGCGACCACGGTGGACCTCGTCGTCGCCGACGGATGGACCCCGGTCCACGGCCACGTCAGCACCCGCGCCGAGCTCGACGCCTACGAATGGGCCTGCTGGGGCTCGCTGGCCTCATGGGCTCTGGACCACCCTGCCGACCCGGCCTCCGCACAGGTACTGGAGGCTGCCACCGACGCACGTTCACAGTGGCTGCACGGATATCGGGACAGCTTCGGCTTCCTCTGCCTGGTCCTGCGCCGGACATGACAGGGGCCACGGCTGCGGTGTCAGTCCGCTGAAGTAGCCTTCCCGCCACCGCACACCGACTCGGAGGACCAAGAGAATTGACCGGCCTGTCCGCTTTCCCGCTGCCCTTTCAGACATCCCGTTCCATAGCGTTCGCGACACCCCGAACGCTGCGGGAACTCGAGATGATGGAGTGCAGTGCGCACATTCGGGCCAAGCCCGGGTGGTTCGACAAGATGAACGATGCCGACGTCGTCGCCAGGTGGACGCGGGAAGCGGTCGCCCAGGGCCTCACCGAAGCGCAGGTTGGTTACGTGCTCGCCGAACTCGCGCACTACGCCGCGTTGCGGGACGAGCGGACCGGAGTCGAGGTGTCCGCCGTCGACGGGGTGTGGCAGTCGGACTCGCTGGTCGAGGACGAGCTCAGGTCCCGGTTGCGTGAGGCGGTCCGGGTTCTCGAGCAGGTCCCCGAAGCGGAACGGGACTGGCACCCCGGGTCCGACGGCCAGGTACTGGATCTGGTTCATCCCTCGCTGTTCTGCCTGGTCAAAGAGGCGAGTGGCGCGCCCGAGCGGGCTTGGCGGAACCCGACGGACCGCTATTCGAGGTACGAGTTCTCGGAGAAGTTCCAGTGGCTTCCCACGGACGTCGACGTGAGCGAAGAGGGCGACGTCTCCTTCCGTTCCTACGTCAACAACGTCCACCCCGAGAAGCACCGCGAACTGGCCTCCGTCCTGCCGGACTTGTTCGCCCGCATGCGCCCGCTGCTGGAGAACGTGCTCACCGATCTGCGCCATCCCCGGCCCCTGCGGATCGAAGCCGATCCCTACGGGTGGTACGACTCGGAGCCGGAGTATCCCGACGAATCCTCCCACGATGACGACGAGGCGTACGCGGAAGCCGTCCGTGCGTGGGGACGGGCCCAGGACGACTGGTGGGAGAACCGCCGCCCGGTCGTCCCGGACGCCCCGGCCTTCACCCCGCCCGAGTTGCCGGACGCATCCGCCCGGGTCGACCTGCGCGGCCGTGGTCTCCAGGTCATCGTCAAGCTCGCCACCATTCACCTCACCCCGGAGAAGCCCGAGTACCCCGGCGGGTCCTGGCACGTCGAGGGGATGCTGAACGAGCGGATCGTCTCGACCGGCATGTACTACTGGGACAGCGAGAACATCACCGAAAGCCGGCTGGGTTTCCGGGCGGCGCTCGACGACCCGAACTACGAACAGAACGACGACAACGGTGTGCGTGAGGTCTACGGCCTGGAGAACGAAGACGCACTGAACCAGATGCTGGGATCGGCATCGACCCCGGCGGGCCGCTGCCTGGCGTTCCCGAACGTCCTGCAACACCGCGTCGGCTCGTTCCGCCTCGCGGACACCACCCGCCCGGGACATCGCAAGATCCTCGCGTTCTTCCTGGTCGACCCGGAGCGGAAGATCGTCTCGACATCGGACGTGCCACCACAACAGCCCTGGTCCGAAACCTCGACCATGACGCTCGAACAGGCCCGGGACTACCGGGAACAGCTCATGCGGGAGCGCAAGTTCTTCGTCGACGAACACAACGAGCAGCTCTACGAACGAGAGTTCTCCCTCTGCGAGCACTGAACCCGGCGCACCACCACCGCTCGACCGGCGAGGGCGAAACTTCGGCGTGGCGTCCGGCGCGGCCGTCTTGGCCGCTCCCCACCACCCTGTGAGGAGACCCCGTGCTGGAAGGCTTCGGCGAAGCGCTCGCGGACCGGGAGTACTACCTGCCGCTGACCGGCGTGGCCGACCCCGGGCCGCGCTTCGCTCCCGGCGAGGTGCCGCCGGGTCTGCGGGGCACCGACCGGGGCATCTGGACGGTCTGGGGCGGTGCGGGGACCGGTCCGGCCGAGCAGGGGTGGAAGATCCACGTGTCGGCTCGGCTGGACCGGGCGCAGCACGTGCTCGACACGGTCGCCGGGATCTGCTTCTCCGAAGGCGTGCCGTTCAAGCACCTGAGCGCCCGGCTGTTCTTCCTGGTCCTCCATCACAAACACGCCGGGCGGGCCCAGTCGGGCAAGTTCTGCGCCCTCTACCCGCCGGACACGGCGACCGCCCGCCGGCTGCTGGAACGCCTGCGTGACGCGCTCGACGGGGAGGAGGGGCCGTACGTCCTCACCGACCGGCGCTTTCGCGACTCCCGGACGGTGCACTACCGCTACGGCTCCTTCGGCGCCCGAAGCCGGCTGCGGGCCGACGGCACCCGCGAGGGACTGGTCCGCGACGGCTCCGGTCGCGAGGTCGTGGACCTGCGGCTGCCCGCCTTCCACCTGCCGGCGGGGATCGCGGACCCCTTCGTCGAGCGGGAGGAGCAGCCGCACGCGGGCCCGATCCTGATCCGCGACTACGAGGTGACCCGCGCGGTCCGCCTGAGCAACGCCGGCGGCACCTACCAGGCGCGGGACCGGCGGACCGGCCGCACCGTCTTCGTCAAGGAGGCCCGCGCCCACAACGGCCTGGTCTTCGACGGGACCGACGCGGGGGCGCGGCTGCGGCACGAGTACCGCGTGCTGCGCGAGCTGCACGCGGCCGCCCCCGGGGTGGGCCCGGAGCCGCTGGACCACTTCACGGAGTGGGAGCACGACTTCCTCGTCACCGAGTACGTCGCGGGGCAGCCACTGGTGGGCTGGCTGAGCCGGTCCACCCCGCTGGCCCGCGCCGACCGCACGGCCGAATCCGTCGCCGCGTACTACGAGGCGTGCCGGCGCCTGCTGGCCGCGCTGGACGCCTCGCTGGAGCGACTGCACGCCTCCGGCTACCGGTTCGGTGACCTCAGCCTGGGCAATGTCATGGTCACGCCGTCAGGCGGGGTCCGGCTCGTCGACTTCGAGGCGGCCTCGGCGCTGTCCGCGGCACCCTCCGCGATGGGCACCCCGGGGTTCACGCCTCCACCCGGCCTGCTCCGGGCGGACGCCGATCCGCTGCTACAGGACCGGTACGGCTCGTCGGCGGTCGCGTTCGCCTTCCTTGCGCCGTTCCACGAGATCGCCGAACACGCGCCCGCCAACCTCGCGCTGCTGCGCCGCGACCTGGCGGACGTGGCTCCGCCGCAGGACCTGTGGCAGCGGGCCACCGCCTTCCACGCGGCGCGGGAGCAGGAGTGGGACCAGGACGGTCGCGACCGACTGCCCTCCCCCGCCGAGCTGGACGCCGATCCGCGCGGCTGCCTCGTCCGGCTGGCCGGGGAGGTGGCCGCGGGGCTGCTGGAGACGGCCGACGCCGACCGGCCGGCCTGGGCCTTCCCGCCCTCGCCCGAGGCGTTCCGGACCAACAACGTGTGCCTGGCCTACGGCACGGCCGGGGTGGTGCACGCCCTGCACCGGGCCGGCGTCCCGGTGCCGGAGGAGATCCGCGAACGGCTGCGCCGCGACACGCTGGCGCAGCGCGCCGCACTACCCCCCGGGCTGCTCGTCGGCTCGGCCGGCATCGCCCGGGTACTGGCCGGCCTCGGCCTGCTGGACGAGGCCGTCGATCTGCTCCGGGACGCCGACGACCACCCGCTCACCGCCTCCTGCGGCACGCTGGCCGGCGGGCGGGCCGGGGTCGGGCTGGGCTGGCTCGCCCTGCACCGGCTGACCGGGGACAGCGGCCACCTGGAGCGGGCCGCGGCGGCGGGGGCAGGCCTGCTGCGCACCCCCGACCTGTCGGCCGCCCTCGGCGAGCACGACGCGCGCGGTCTGCTGCACGGCCGCTCCGGGCTCGCCCTCTTCCTCCACCGCCTGGCCCGGGACACCGGCGAGGCCCGTTGGCTGGAGGCGGGCCGCCTGCTGCTCCACCAGGAGCTGGACCGGACCTTCGCGCCGGCCGACGGCTCCCTGTCCGTCTCCGACGACGCGCGGCTCACCCGTGCCATGCCGTACCTGGCCACGGGCGCGGCCGGTGTCGCGGCGGTGCTCACCCGCTACGTGGCCACCGCGCCGGACGAACGCTGCGCCGCGGCGCTGCCGGGGCTGGTCGCCGGCATCCGGGTGTCCTGTGCCCCGAAGGAAGTGGGCCTGTACCGGGGGCTGGCCGGACTGACCTGGTTCCTGACCGGGCACGCCGAGCTCACCGGCACGGACGCCGCACGCGGGGACGCCGTTCGCGCCGCGACCGGCCTGCTGAAGTACGCCGTCCCCTACCGGCGCGGTGTCCGGTTCCTCGGAGCGGGGTCGCAGCGGTTCACCGCCGACCTGTCCAGTGGCGGGGCCGGTGTCCTGCTGGCCCTCCACCGCCTGCTGGCCGGCCCGCTCCTCCCATGAACGCCTGGGCACGGCGGTGAGTGACTCCGTGCCCGGGTATGCAGTTGCCGACCGACACGACCCCGAGAAGAAAGCGGAGACAGCCATGAGTCAGATCCTCGCGCTCCAGGCACTGGAGACCGAACCGGAAGACCATGCCTTTCCCCCGTGCTTCAGCGTCGCGTGGAGCATCAGCGACATCTTCCCCGAGCCGATGTAGCCGGCCGGCCCGGGGAGGGCCGGGACCGGTGGCCCTGCCACCGGCCCCGGCCGTTCCGGATTTAGGAACGTGAAGGGCCGACGCTGCCCAGCCACAGCAGGTCGCGAGCGCGGGTCATCGCCACGAAGAGCCGACTGCGCAGCAGTTCCGCGCGTTCCCTGGCCGCTTCCGACGGCTCCGTACCGACGGCCGGTGTGCCGGCCGGTGCGCCGCCCGGGCTGCCGTTCGGCGTGGCGTCCGTGAACACCGCGTCGTACCGGGGCAGGAAGACGTTCTTGAACTCCAGGCCCTTGGCCCTGCGGTACGTTCCCAGCTTCACCGTGTCGGCGGCGCGGCCGTCGTAGTGCTCCAACTGGCACACCGGGATGCCCGCCTGGGTCAGCAGCCGGTGGTAGTGGCCGATGGCGCGCAGGGAGGGGCACAGCAGGGCGGTGTCGGCGAGCGCGCCGTCGGGCAGGGAGCGCAGGGCGGCGAGGAGTTGCCCGTCGTGGGCTTCCACCGTGGGCCCGGTGACGCGTACGACGTCACCGTCGTGGTAGGTGAGGTCGACATCGCGGCGGCCCGGGGTGCGCAGGCCGTCGAGGTCCACGAAGGAGTCGTCGGCCACGACGGTGAGGGCCGCGTCCAGGATCTGCTTGCTGTTGCGGTAGTTGGTGCGCAGCACCTGTCCGCGGTCGCCGCGGATGTCGATGTCCGCGTCGGTGAGGCGGAAGCCGCCGGGGTAGACGGTCTGCTGGCCGTCGCCGACGAGCAGCAGACCGTTGGGCGCGTCACCGACGAGCGCGTGCAGGAGGCGCACGCCGACCAGTGTGAGGTCCTGGACCTCGTCCACGATGACGGCCGCGTACAGGGGGCGTTCGCGCCGCCGTGACGCTTCGGCCAGGGCGAGGGAGAGGACGTCGTTGAAGTCGTGGACGCCGCGCTCGCCGCGCCGTGCCTCGTACTCCTCGTACAGCTCCCACATCGCCCGGCGGTGCGTGCGGCCCAGGCTCGTCCTCCGCCGCAGCCTGGGGAGGGTCGCGTACTCCTCGAAGCGGGTGAGGCCCCGCCCCTTGATGACGTAGTCGATCTCTTCGTGCCAGTAGGCGGGGGCCGGGTCGAGCGCGGCCAGTCGGCTCTCACGACCGACGTGTTTCCAGGCGAGGCTGAAGGCGGTCTCGGCCTTCTCCCGGTGCAGTCGCACCGGTATGCCGCGCTCCTGGAGGAACTCCTGTGCCCAGGAGTGGAGGCTGCGGAAGTCCACGCGGTCGGCGACGGCCGGGGCCATGGTCCCGAGGAAGGTGCTCTGCACACGGGGGAGGTTGTTGGCGAAGGTGACGTACAGGATGCGGCCGGTCGTCCGCCTGGCCAGGTAGGCCGCGCGGTGCAGGGCCACGACCGTCTTGCCGGTGCCCGCCGGTCCGCTGATGCGTGCCGGGCCCGCCCAGTTGCGTCGCACCAGTGCCACCTGATCCGGGTGGAGGAAGGTCATCCACTGCTCGATGGGCGCCGCCATCGCCGCCTTCAAGGCCGCGTCCCGCAGCCCTTCCAGGTCGAACAGCCCGTCCGGGGAGTCCTGTCGGTGGGGCTCGGGCCCCGCGTGCGACACCTGGTGGTCGATCGCCGACCCCGCATGGCCGGGGAACATCCGTTCGAGATGATCGGCGATCGCCCGGACCGACTCGGCCCGCAGCCTGTGCCGCTGCGACAGCAGCACGGGGCCGATCTCGTGTTCGCCCAGGAGCCGTATCCGACCGAGGCCCGCGTCGATGCTCCGCCCGGCGAACACCATGAGCGGCTGGACCGCCACCGGTGACATTCCGAGGGACGCCACCGCGCTCTCGGCGGCCTTCGTGGCGGCGAGCAGCGCGGCCGACCGCTCCTGCCCGGGCTCCGCGCCGGCCGTGACCTCGATGACGAAGACACCGCCGGGCCCCACCAGCAGCATGTCGGCGTTCGCGCTCTTGGTTCGCGCCCCGGTCCCGGACCCGGGTCCGGCCCCGGTCCATTGCCGGTCGACGAGTAAGCGCCATCCGCGCGCGGTCAGTACCAGCAGCTGGGCGAGGACCCGCTGCTCGTCCTCGCCGGCTTCCTTCCACCGCCGGGCAAGCCTGCGGGCGGCCTGCCAGTGCTCCCGGAGCAACCGCTCCTGCCGTCGTGCGTCCTGCGCCCGCCGCGATCCCGCCCCGCCTGCCCCCATACCAGCCCCCCTCGTACGCGGAGTGGCGATCATAGGACGCAACGCGACGGGAGCGGCAGGGTGCGTGCGGCCGGCCGGGACCTCGGTGGAGCGGCCGGGTCCCGCGCGGGACCCGGTCTGGAGGCGGCGGAAGACCTCGCGTTCGGGCCTCCCGGGCCGTCGGCTTCACGCGTCCCGCGGAAGGTGGATGTCCAGGACGCACATGTCGTCCCGCTGGGACGGGTGCAGGGCGGACAGGAGCCCCGCCAGCGCGTCCCGGTTCCCTCCGCCCATGGCGTCGGCGGCCGCCCGCCCGAGGCGGCCGAGCCCGTCGGCTATGTCCTCCCCCGGGACCTCGACGAGTCCGTCGGTGTACAGCAGCAGGTGGTCACCGGGTTCGAGGTCGAGCGTGTCCTCGACGTACACGGAATCGCGGGACGCTCCGAGGAGGGTTCCCTCGGGCGCGGGGAGGAAGCGCGCCTCGCCCCCGCGGACCAGCAGGGGTGGCAGGTGTCCGGCCCGCACCCAGGACAGGCTGCGCGACGCCGGACGGTAGCGCATCATGATCATGGTGGCCGTGGTGGCGGACGCGCCGGCGGCCGTGTGCATGAGGAGCGCGTTGAGCCGGCCCATGGCGTCGGCGAGGGCCGAACCCGTGATGATCATGCCTTTGGCGGTGAACCTCAGCTGAGCCATGGTGCCGACGGCTGCCAGCCCGTGGCCTGCGACGTCCCCGACGACGAAGAGGGCGTTCCCGTCGGGCAGTTCGATGGCGCTGTACCAGTCCCCGCCTACGTTCACCCCGCTGTCGGAGGGCATGTACGCGACGTCGACGCAGAGCCCCACCAGCTCGATCGACTGCTCCGGCACGGGCAGCAGCGCGTGCCGCAGGCCCGCGGCGATCGCCCGTTCGGCCCGGAGCATGCCCCGCTGGACCAGTACGGACCGCTCGCTCTCCAGCAGGGCGAGCTCGGCGTCACGCAGCGGGCTGAGGTCCTGGAAGAACCCGTGCACCTTCACGGGTGTGCCGTCCGCGTCCGTCTCGGCTTCGGCGACGATCCTCAGGTGCCGGACCCCGGCCGCGGTGGTGATGCGGAACGGCTGGTCGATCGGGGCCCCTTCGCCCAGGAGCTGCTGGACGGCCCCGGCGAGCACCGGCAGGTCGTCCGCGACGACGTACCGCGGGAGCTCCTCCAGCATCACGGGCCCCTCTCCGGGTGCCCGGCCGAAGATCTCGTAGACCTGACCGGACCAGTCGATCGTGTCCGTGATCAGATTCCATTCGGCCCAGCCGAGGTTCCCCAGACGCTCCATGGTGGTCACGCGCCGGTTGTCGCGTTCGCCGGTGTCGTGGCGGATCCACGAGACGACCAGCCGGGCTCCCAGCCGAGCCGCCTGGACGGAGAAGACCGAGGTCCCGGGGACGCCGCCGATGACCTCCTGGTACTCGAACGGCTCGCCGTCGTACACGGCCCCGGTGTCCAGGGCCTCGACATAGCCCTGCCACAAGGGGGTTCCCGCCACGGTGGGGTAGGTCTCCAGGATCCGGCGGCCCACGAGCTCCTTCCCCCGGCGTCCGGCCACGTCCACCGAGCCCGGAGCGGCCGCGTCGATCCGGTAGTCCTCCACCTCGCCGGACGGCGAGCGCACGGGCGACAGGAGGATCGTCGCCCCGGGGAGGGCGTCCAGGATCCGCTGGACGGCGGCGACCTCCTCGTCCGCCGGCCGGGCCCCCGAGCGTTCGAAGGCGCGCAGGGCGCCGCCGCACAGCCGCACCGCCTGCTGGAGCAGGGTCTTGTCGGCGTCGCCGAAGGGGCCGGGGAGCGTCCGGAGGAATCCGACGGCGCCTGTGGTCGGGCCCTTCCCGGGCAGCGGGATCCACGCACGCGTGCGCCACCGCGCCGGCGAGCCGATGAGCTGGTACGTCTCGGCGTCGCGCTCCGGGTCCTCCAGCCATCGCGGCTCCCCGGAGGTGATCGCCTCCAGGGCGGCGACACCGGTGAAGGGCGGGATGTCCTGCCATTGGGCGGCCAGTGCCGCGTCGATCCCCGCGTGGCCGACGAGCTCCAGGCGCCCGGACGCGTTCATGTAGATCATTACGCCGTCCACCCCGAGCGGGCCGCGCAGCGCCTCGTGCAGGACCTCCGCCGCGTCGCCCGGGCTCCGGGCTCCGGCGAGCGCGGCGGCCAGGCCGGACAGGAGCACGCGCGAGCCGGGGACGGCGCGGCGTCCGTTGCGGTAGCGGGCGGAGCTGAAGACCGACCCGTCCGTCTCCGGGGTCGGCGGGATGTCGGCCACGGAGGGCGGCGGGAACGGGGACGGCGACGCGGGCGAAGACGTGGACAGAGACGGAGACGGAGACGTGGACGACGGGGACGGGGACGGGGACGGGGGCACCGTGGGGGGTGGTGGACGGATCCCGCCGAGGGTGATCCAGCACTGCTCCATCAGCGACCGGGCCCGCAGTCCGGCCTCCCGGACCAGCGCCTCGTACGCCGCGTCGGCCGAGAACCCCTCCCGGGCCATCAGCACGCCCTTGGCCCGTTCCAGTACCGCCGTGGTGGATGCGAGGCCTTCCAGGTCCGCCACCTCGGCCCGGAGCCGCGCCACGACCTTGGCCAGGGCGAGCACCTCGGGCGACGCACCGTCACCGGTGGCCGTCGGATCCGTCTGCACCCTTCGAGCATGGCACGGCCACGGGATCCGGTGCGGGACCGCGACGTTCGCCGACCCCTGACGACCGTCACGGAACCGCGCTTCCCGCTCCCGCGGTCAGTGCCGGGCGGTGTAGCGGATCCGCGCCCACAGGGGCAGCACGAACCAGCACAGCAGGTACCAGGCGAACACGCCGACGACCAGCCACAGCGCGAGGGCGTCGTCGGTCGCGACCCGCAGCACCATCAGGAGGGCTGCGGTGCAGGTGGCCACGAGCAGGACGAGCCCCGCGAACGTCAGCCGCGCGGCCCAGGCGACCGCCTCCGGCTTGATGCGACGGCCCGAGACGATCCGGTGGAAGGCGACCGGCCCGATCAGCGCACCCGTCGCCGCCGCTCCCAGCACCACCGTCACGACGTAGATCGTCTTCTCGGCCTGCTCCAGTCCGGCGAACGCAGGGGTGAAGACCACCGTCAGGAGGAATCCGAACAGGATCTGGACTCCCGTCTGAGCGACGCGTACCTCCTGGATGAGCTCCTGCCACTGCCGGTCCGCGCGCTCCTCCGCGGTCTCGTCACGGCCGTGACCAGTGTCGGTGGGCATCCGGACGCCTCCCTGAAGTCCCGCCTCACCGGACGCCTACCCCTCGGCCCGCGCCGCATGCGCTGGGTACGGTGACGGCGCCCGGCATGTCAGGCGACGGGAAGCGAACGGCGGGCCACCGGGTGCAGGGCCGCGTACTCCAACGGCGCGGACGGGTCGACGGACACGTCCAGTCGGGCGGGTTCGGAGCCGGCCCGTACCAGCAGGTCGCCGACGGCCGCGATCATCGCGCCGTTGTCCGTGCACAGCGTCAGCGACGGCACCCGGAGTTCGACCCCGGCGGCCGCGCAGCGTTCCTCGGCCAGGGCCCGCACCCGCGAGTTGGCCGCGACCCCGCCCACCACGACCAGCGTCCGTACGCCGTACTCCCGGCAGGCGGCCAGCGCCTTGCGGGTCAGCACGTCCGCGACGGCCTCTTGGAGCGAGGCCGCGCCGTCGGCCAGCGGGATCTCCTCGCCGGTCTGCCGGTGCCGCTCGGCCCACCGTGCGGCGGCGGTCTTCAGTCCGGAGAAGGAGAAGGCGTACGGGTCGTCGCGCGGACCCGTCAGCGGGCGCGGGAAGGCCACCGCGCACGGGTCGCCCCCGCGGGCGCTCCGGTCGATCGCAGGGCCGCCGGGGTACGGCAGTCCGAACACCCGGGCCGCCTTGTCGAAGCACTCCCCCGCGGCGTCGTCGACGGTGTCGCCGAGGTGCAGGATCGGGTCGCGCACCAGGTCCCGGACCAGCAGGAGCGAGGTGTGGCCTCCGGACACGATCAGCACCACGCAGGGGTCGGGCAGCGGTCCGTGCTCCAGGGTGTCGGCCGCCACGTGCCCGGCGAGGTGGTGCACCCCGTACAGCGGCACCCCGGCCGCGTACGCGAGCGTCTTGGCCCCGGCCAGTCCCACCTGGAGCGCGCCCGAAAGCCCCGGACCGGTCGTGACGGCGACGGCGTCGATGTCGCGCAGGCGCAGCCCTGCCCGGTCGAGGGCCTCCCGGACCACGGGGTCGAACGCCTGGAGGTGGGCACGGGCCGCGATTTCCGGCACGACCCCGCCGAACCGGGCGTGCTCGTCCATGCTCGACGCCACGACGTGCGCGAGCAGCCGCCCGCCGGAGACGATCCCGGCCCCGGTCTCGTCGCACGACGACTCGATGCCCAGCACCACCGGAGCGCCCACACCGGCCCCTTTCGCATGAAGATTGTTGTTGCACATAACTTGCAATAAGGTACCCGGTCGGTTCGGTCGAGCCGTACGTCACCCGGCACACGAACGGGGGAAGGGGATTCGGCCACATCGACACGGGCCGCGCCGTACGCGCGGCCCTCGAATCGGGACCGTCGCGAGGGAGGCCGTCCCGTGGCGCGCTCGCGGGCGTGGCCGATCTTGTGCACCCGCGCCGGAACGGCGGCGCGCCCGGTCCGGGAGGCGCCGGAAGGATCGCTAGGGTCACCGTCCGTGACTCTCCGTTGCGTACTGGTCGGTTACGGCCGGATGGGCGCCCTGCACCACGCGAAGCTGACGGGACTCGGCGTACGGGTGGTGGGCGTCGTCGACTCCCGGCTGTCCGGGTCGGCCCGGGCTTCGGCCGGCCTGCCCGTCATCTCGCCGGCCGGGGCGGCCCGCTTGCGCCCGGATCTGTGGGACATCTGCGTCCCGACCGCGGCCCACGCCGCCGTCCTGGCCGAGGTCTGCGGCGGCGACGCCCGGGCGCACGTCATCGTCGAGAAGCCCTTGTGCGCCCCGGGCGACGTACCGGTGGTGCGCGGGTTGCTCGCCGCCCACCGCGGCCGGGTCGTGGTCGGGGAGCACTACCTGTCGTCCGCCGTGCTGGAGCGCGTGGCCGAGGCCACGGACCGGCTGGGCCTGGTGCCGCGCCGCGTGACGGTGGAGATGAGCAAGCACCGCGGGCGTGATGTCAGCCAAGGTCGTTTCCAGGACCGGGACTTGGGGGCGCTCGGCTACGAAGGGCCTCATCTGGTGGCCGTCGTGGACTCACTGGGCCGCCGCCTCGGCCTCGATCCGGTGCCGGAGGGCACGGTCGCGGTCGAGTTCCACGGAGCCGCGGACGGCGCCGGTCCGACCCAGGACGGCGTCGAGGTGCGCTACCGCACTCGCGCGCCGGGTTCGCACTGCGAGGTGTCGCTGTACAGCTCGATGACCGGGCGAATCGGCCACCCCGGTCTGCGCCCCGACGGACCGGCCCTCGCGTCTTCGGGCATCGGCCCCGGCTCCGACACCCGGTACCGGGCGGTGCGCGTCGAGGGGGTCGATCCGCAGGGCCGCCCCTGGCAGGTCACGGGCGCCTTCGAGCCCGTCCCGGGCCTGCCCCGCAACCACGGCACGGTCACCGTGCGGCCCCCGGGGCAGCCGGCCGCAGCCGAACGGCACGTCGTACGGGATGCCGTACGGGACGACAGCCTCGGCCGTCATCTCGCCCGCACCCTCGCCCACTTCCAGGGCCTCGGCCCCAACCCGGCCCCGCCCGGGGAGGCTCTCGACCAGTTGGCCCTGCTGCATGCCTGGAGCGGTCGTCCCGCCCCGGCGCCCTCGCCCACGACCCGTCAGCCCCTGTGCCTGGGAGTCCCGACATGACCGCAGCCGTCCCCGCCCGCACGATCGGACCCTCCGTCGGAGTCGGACGCCCGCCCGGCCGGCCCGCCGGAGTGGGCGTGTCGCACGTGCGCGTCCATTCCAGCCAGGCCCCCGACGGGCAGTGCGGGGGCACCCCGCACGTCCACCTCGTCTGCACCGAGATGTACGTGGCGCTGGAGGGCAGCGGTGCCGCCGAGTTCCTCACTCCCGCCGGGTTCGAGCGCGTCGAGCTCCGCCCGCACACCGCCGTCACGTTCGCGCCGGGAACCCTGCACCGGTTGGTCCCCGACCCCGGCAGGGACCTCACGATCCTCGTGATCATGGAGAACGGCCACCTCAACGAGCAGGGCGACGTGGTCTTCGTCTTCCCGCCCGAGGACCTGGCCGACGCGCGGCGCTACGAGGCCCTGGCCACCGCCGCCGGCCCCGCCGCCGTGCTGGCGCGGCGGGACCGCGCCGTGACGGGCTTCACCGCCCTGGTCTCCGCCTGGCAGCAGGATCCGGACCAGGGGCGCGCCGCCCTCCTCTCCTTCTACGACCGCGCCGCCGCCCTGGTCCGGCCACGGGCCGCCGGCTGGCCGGATCTGGTCGCGCACGGTCCGGCCCGTGCCGTACAGCGGCTCGCCGAGCGCGCGTCGGCGGCCGCGGCCGGTGACCCCGCGCACCTGGCCGACGCCGCGCTGACCCGCCTCACCACCCCCGGCACGGTGCCGCACCGCGCCGGGTTCTGCGGTGACGTCCACACCTACCGGCCCGCCTCGGTCGGCGCCCCGACCACCTGAACCCCGAGGAGTCCCCGCCGCCATGACGACCGGAACCGCCCCGGCGCGTGATGGCCCACCCGACTTCCTGGCCGCGTCCTGTCTCGTGTACGCCGCTCAGGGCCGCCGCCCCCACCGACCCGGCGCGGTCAGCCGAGGGCGCGGTCAGCCGAGGGCGCGGTCGAGGTTGAATGCCGCGCTGATCAGCGCGAGGTGGGTGAACGCCTGGGGGAAGTTGCCGAGTTGTTCTCCGCTCCGGCCGATCTCCTCGGCGTAGAGACCGAGGTGGTTGCCGTAGGTGAGCATCTTCTCGAAGGCCAACCGGGCTTCCTCCAGGCGTCCGGCGCGGGTGAGCGCCTCGACGTACCAGAACGAGCAGATCGAGAAGGTGCCCTCGGAGCCGCGCAGGCCGTCCGGGCTGGCCTCCGGGTCGTAGCGGTAGACCAGCGAGTCGGAGACCAGATCCGCGGTCAGGGCGTCCAGGGTCGAGAGCCACTTGGGGTCGGTGGGCGAGATGAACTTGGCCATCGGCATCATCAGTACGGAGGCGTCGAGCACGTCGTCGCCGAGGCCTTGGGTGAACGCCCCGCGTTCCGCCGACCAGCCCTGCCGCATGATCTGCCGGTAGATCGCGTCCCGGCTCTGCTGCCAGCGGGGCAGATCGGCCGGCAGGCCGCGCCGGTTGGCCATCCGGATGGCCCGTTCGATCGCCACCCAGCACATCAGCCGCGAGTAGACGAAGTTCCTCCGGCCGCCCCGGGTCTCCCAGACGCCCTCGTCGGGCTGGTCCCAGTGGTCGCAGAGCCAGTCGACCACGGTACCGACCTCGTCCCAGTGGGCGCTGCTGATGGGCTTCCCCCACTTGTCGTAGAGGTACACGGAGTCGATCATGGCTCCGTAGATGTCCAGTTGGAGCTGTTTGGTGGCGGCGTTCCCCACCCGCACCGGGCTCGATCCCCGGTGCCCTTCGAGGTGGAGCAGCTCGGATTCGGGCAGGTCGGTGCGGCCGTCGATGCCGTACATGATCTGCAGCGGACCGGTGGGGCCGGCTCCCGGCTCGATGCACCGGTCGGACAGGAAGCCCATGAACGCCTCGGCCTCCGAGGTGAAGCCCAGGCGGAGCATGGCGTAGACGCAGAAGGCGGCGTCGCGGACCCACACGTAGCGGTAGTCCCAGTTGCGCTCGCCGCCGACCCGTTCGGGCAGGCTGGTCGTCGGCGCGGCGACGATCGCACCGGTCGGCGCGTAGGTGAGCAGTTTCAGCGTCAGCGCGGAGCGGTTCACCATCTCCCGCCAGCGGCCGCGGTAGCGCGAGCGGCTCAGCCAGTGGCTCCAGAACCGGACCGTCGCCTCGAACTGCTCCTGCGCCTCGGCGCGCGGACAGCCCCGGGGTCGGACGCCGTCGCTGATCTTGTCGAGGGCGAACACCGCGGACTCGCCTTCGAGGAGCTTGAAGTGCGACCACACGTCCTTGCCGTCGCTTTCGAGCGGCGTCGTGGAGGTCAGTGCCAGTGAGATCGACGGGGCCTCGAACACGGCCTCGTGGGCCTGCGCGCGCACGGTGTGCGCCTCGGTGCCGTAACCGAAGCGGGGGGCTATCCGCGCTCTGAAGGGAAGGGTGCCCCGCACGCAGATCACCCGCCGGATCAGCCGGTGCCGCACCGCCTCCCGCGATTCGTCGACGACCGGCATGAAGTCCTGGATCTCGGCCACGCCGTCGGCGGCGTAGAACCGCGTGATCAGCACGTTGGTGTCCGGGAAGTAGAACTGCCGGGTCCGCGCGGGCACGTCGGCGGCCAGCTCCCACGATCCGCCCCGGTCGGCGTCGAGGATGGCGGCGAACACGCTGGGTGCGTCGAAGCGCGGGCAGCAGTACCAGTCGATCGTGCCGTTGGTGCCGACGAGCGCGGCGGTGCGGAGATCACCGATCAGGCCGTGCTCGGAGATCGGCGGATAGCGCGTGCCGTCCACTCCCCCGGATACGGTCCCGAACTCCATGCCGTCCTCCCTGCCGTCTCGCTGCGGGCGGGTGCGGGATCGAGAAGACCTCGTCCTTCATGTTAGGTCGCCCCGCTCTCCCCCGGAGGGCGATCTTGTCCGGGTGAGCAGACAATGAGCGGCAAGGACCTTCTCGTGGCGATGGCGAGATGGGCGGTTCTGCGGTCTGGAGGTCGTGGAACATGGGATCGGCACCGCCATGACGGTCGAGGGGCAGACCCATCGGGTCGACGTGTGCCTTCCCGCCGAGGGCCCCACCGCCCCCACCGCCCCTCCCCGGCCGGTGGAGCGGGATGATCCCGCGGCCGAGCCGACCCCGTCCGCGCCCGGCTCGTACGAGGAGTCGGTGACGATCCGGGACATGGTGGCGCGGCTGGGCGCCGCCTACCCGTCGGTGGACCGGGCGACCGTCGAGGCGACGGTCAGGACCGAATACGACTCGTTCCGCGAGGCCAGGATCAGGGCCTTCATCCCGATCCTGGTCGAACGGCGTTCCCGCAGGGCGCTCGGCGCCGCCTCGGAGCAGACAAGGACTGATCGGTGATGTTCGACGAGAGAGCCGAACGCATCGCGGACTTCATCCGGCCGCTGCGGGTGGAACCGGGTTCCGAGGTGCGCCTTTCCCGGGACTTCGACCCGCGTTACAAGGCCGGCCTGAAGAAGCGGGACGGGATCGAGTTGCTGCGGACCGGGGTGTCGTTGCTGGCCGAGTACCAGGAGCGGCTGGCCGCCCAGAACACCTACGGGGTGGTCCTGTGCCTCCAGGCTCTCGACGCCGGGGGCAAGGACGGGACGATCCGCCACGTGATGAGCGGCGTCAATCCCCAGGGCGTACGGGTCAGCAGCTTCAAGGTGCCCTCCGTGGAGGAACTCGACCACGACTACCTGTGGCGTTACGCCCAGCGGCTGCCCTCGCGGGGCGAGATCGCCATCTTCAACCGCTCCCACTACGAGGAAGTCCTGGTCGTACGGGTCCATCCCGAGGTCCTCGTCCGTCAGAACCTGCCGGAGGACTCGGTCGGGCCGGATCTGTGGGAGCGGCGCTTCCGGCAGATCAACCGCTGGGAGCACTACCTCACGGACAACGGCTTCAAAGTGGTGAAGGTCTTCCTGAACCTGTCCAAGGAGGAGCAGCGCATCCGCTTCCTGAAGCGGATCGACCTGCCGGAGAAGAACTGGAAGTTCTCCGCGGCGGACGTCCGGGAGCGGCGCCGCTGGGACGACTACCAGCAGGCGTTCTCCGAAATGCTGTCGGCCACGAGTACGAAGTGGGCGCCCTGGTACGTCGTGCCGGCGGACCGGAAGTGGTTCGCGCGGATCTGCGCGGCGGCGGTCCTCGCGCACACCCTGATGGACATCGACCCGCGGTTCCCCGACGTGGGGGAAGAGGCGCGCAAGGACCTGCTCGTGACCAGACGGGCGCTGGAGAAGGAGGCGCCGGCCGGGGCCGAGGCGGACCCGTACGCCGCCGGACACCCGGGGAAGAAGGGCGGGAAGAAGGGGAGGAAGGGCGGGAAGCACGGCTAGACGGCCCAGGAGCCAGGACCTGTCGTACCGGCCCGGACCCGTCCGCGGCCACGGATCGGAGGCGGAACGATGACCGTGCGGTCGGTTTCCCCGGGTGAGCAGCCGCGGGCTGTGGAGGACGCCTGGTACACGCGTGATCCCGACGAGGTCGCGGCGGCGTTCTCCGTCGATCCGGCGGTCGGTCTCTCCTCGGCCCGGGCCGCGGAGCTGCTGGCCGCGCACGGCCCTAACGCGCTGCCGGAGGAGAAGCGGACGCCGACCTGGCAGCGGTTCCTCAGGCAGTACCGCAGTTACATGCAGCTGGTCCTGCTGGCCGCGGCTGCCGTCTCGCTGCTTATCCAGGAATGGACCACCGCGATCCTGCTGATCGTGCTGACCCTGCTGAACGCGGTGATCGGCCTGCGCCAGGAGGGCAAGGCGGAGAGCGCGATGAACGCGCTCCAGTCGATGATGAAGGCCTCGGCGCGGGTGCGCAGGGACGGGACGGAGGCGGAGATCCCCGCCGATCGGCTGGTCGTCGGCGACATCGTGCTCATCACCGCGGGGGACCAGGTGGCGGCGGACGGGCGCATCGTCGAGGCCAGCGCCCTGCAGATCGACGAGTCGGCGCTCACCGGCGAGAGCGTGCCCGCCGCGAAGGACGCCGGCACGCTCCCGGGCCCCCTGCCCGCGCCCGGTGACCGGACCTGCATGGCGTTCATGAACACCCCGGTCACCCACGGCAGCGGGGTACTGGTCGTCACCGCGACCGGGGCCGCCACCGAGGTCGGCAAGATCTCCGGGATGCTGTCGGCCACGGAGAAGGAGGTGCCGCCGCTCACCAAGGAGCTCGACACCCTGACGCTGTGGATCACCGCGGCGGCGGGCCTGACCATGATCGTGATGTTCGCCCTGGGGCGGCAGCGGGACCAGGCCTGGGACGTCCTGTTCGTCAGCGCGGTCTCCCTGGCCATCGCCGCGATCCCCGAGGCGCTGCCGACCGTGACCCAGGCGATCCTGTCCGTCGGCAGCCTCAACCTGGCGGAGCGGAACGCGATCGTGAAGGAACTGCCGTCGGTCGAGACGCTCGCCTTCACCTCGGCGATCAACTCGGACAAGACCGGCACGCTGACGATGAACGAGGTGACCGCCGTCGAAGTGCTCAGTCCCACCGACCGGTACACCGTCTCGGGTACGGGCTACGGGCTCGACGGGAAGGTCCACCACGCCGCCGGGTCCTCGGCGGGCATCGAGGACGCGATCCTGCCCTACGTGGTGGCCAGCGACGCGAAGCTGGTGGACGGCAAGGTGGTGGGCGATCCCACCGAGGGAGCGCTGCTGGTGCTCGCGCACAAGGCCGGGCTGGACGTCGACGCCACGAGACAGGCCTACCCCCGGCTCGCCACGCTGCCGTTCGACCCGGGGTACAAGCTGATGGCCACCTTCCATTCGGCGGTCGACTCTTCGGGCCGGCAGGTCGTGCGCTGCTTCGTCAAGGGCGCGGTCCCGGCGGTGGTGGCGCGGGCCGCCACCGCGCTCGCGGCGGGCGAGAGCATCCCGTGGGACGCGGAACTGGCCGGGCGTGCCGAGGACCAGACCCGGCGGATGGGCGGGGAGGGACTGCGGGTGATGGCCGCGGCCACCCGTGAACTCGACCCGGGCGACTTCGATCCGGAGGGCGACCTGCTCGCGTACGTCACCGGGCTGCGGATGAGCAGCCTCGTCGGCATGGTCGACCCGCCCCGCGAGGAGGCCAAGGCCGCCGTGGCCGGGGCCCAGGCGGGGCACATCCGGGTCCGCATGGTGACCGGCGACGACGTCGTCACCGGTGCGGCGATCGCCCGGCAGCTGGGCATCCCGGGCGAGGCGGTCCTCGGTGCCGATTTCGCGGCCATGAGCGAGGAGGAACAGCTCGCCCGCATCGACGGGATCGGCGTGGTGGGGCGCGTCGCGCCGGAGCACAAGGTGCTGCTCGCCAACACGCTCAAGAAGAAGGGCGACGTGGTGGCGATGACCGGGGACGGCGTCAACGACGCGCCCGCCATCAAGGCCGCCGACATCGGGATCGCCATGGGCAGCGGCACGGACGTGGCGAAGAACGCCGGACGCATGATCCTCTCCGACGACAACTTCGCCACCATCGTCTACGCCGTGGAACAGGGCCGGCGGATCTACGACAACCTCACCAAGTACATCCGGTTCGTCCTGCTCCTGCTGGTCACCTTCGTGCTGACCTTCCTCGGCGCCACCGTCTTCGACATCGCCGCCGGTGAGCCCTTCACGCCGCCGCAGGTGCTGTGGATCCACTTCGTGGTCAACGCCTCCTTCGGCTTCGCGCTGGGATTCGACCGGGAGAGCCCCGGGCTCATGCGCCGCAGGCCACGACCGCGCGGGGAATCGGTGCTCACCCGGCCCGTGCTGGTCACGGTCGGACTGGGCGGGCTGGCGATCACCGTCGTCCTGCTCGGGCTGATCGGGCTCGGCAAGGCCCACTACGACAGCGTCGCGACGGGCCAGTCGATCGCCTTCACCGCCTTCGCCCTCTGCCTGATCGTGGCGGCGTTCGAATGCCGCAGCGAGACGGATTCGGTGCTGACCACGACCACCTTCGACAGCAAGCAGATGAACTGGGTGGCACTGGCCCAGTTCGTCCTCGCCGTGCTGGTGACACAGATGGACGGCTTCCGCCGGCTCCTCGGGACGACCGAGATCGACGCCCGACAGTTCGGCTGGGCGCTGCTCGCCGCCGTCGTCCTCCTCGTCCTGTGGGAGCTGGGCAAGCTCCTGGCCCGTCGGTCGCGACGCACCTGATGGGGGAAGGAAGGGCGGTGACCACCCGGCACGAGGGCCGCGGGCTCCTACCCCGGCTGCGGGCCGTTCCCGGGGTCCGCGCGGTGTCGTCCTACCGGCGGGAGTGGCTGGTCAAGGACCTGGTGGCGGGGGTCGTCCTGACCACGCTGCTGGTGCCGCAGGGCATGGCGTACGCCGAGCTGGCGGGCCTGCCGGCCATCACCGGCCTGTACACGACGATCCTCTGCCTGCTCGCCTACGCGGTGTTCGGGCCCTCCCGGATCCTGGTGCTGGGCCCGGATTCCTCACTGGGGCCGATGATCGCCGCGACCGTGCTGCCGCTGGTGGCGACGGGTGGGGACCCCGGGCGGGCGGTCGCACTGGGGTCCATGCTCGCGATCATGGTGGCGGCCATCATGATCCTGGCCTCGGTCGCGAAGCTCGGCTTCATCGCCGACCTGATCTCCAAACCGACCATGATCGGTTACATGAACGGCCTGGCCCTGACCATCCTGATCGGTCAACTCCCCAAGCTGCTCGGTTTCAAGGTCGACGCGGACAGCCTGATCGGCGAAGCGGTGGGGTTCGTGGAGCAACTCGCCGACGGCGCCGCGGTCCCGGCCGCGGCGGCGGTCGGCTGCGGCGGGATCGCCCTGATCCTGCTCCTCCAGCGCTTCCTGCCGAAGGTCCCCGCGGTGCTCGTGATGGTGGTCCTGGCGATCGCCGTGACCACCGCCCTCGACCTGGGCGAGCACGGCGTCGGCCTGGTCGGGGAACTGCCTGAGGGCTTCCCGCCGTTCACCGTCCCCGACATACGGCTCTCCGACCTCGCGCCGCTGCTCGGCGGCGCCGTGGGCATCGCCCTGGTGTCCCTGGCCGACACGATCTCCAACGCGTCGGCCTTCGCGGCCCGCACGGGGCAGGAGGTCCGCGGCAACCAGGAGATGGCGGGCGTCGGTGCGGCGAACCTGGCGGCCGGTCTCTTCCAGGGCTTCCCGGTCAGCACGAGCGGGTCCCGTACGGCGGTGGCGGAGCGCGCGGGAGCCAAGAGCCAGCTCACCGGAGTCGTCGGAGCGGTGCTCATCGTCCTCATGCTCGTGCTGGCGCCGGGCCTGTTCCGCAATCTGCCCCAACCGGCCCTCGCCGCCGTCGTCATCACCGCTTCGCTGTCCCTGGCCGACGTCCCGGGCACGGTCCGGCTGTGGCGGCAGCGCCGGGCGGACTTCCTGCTGTGCGTCGCGGCCTTCGTCGGCGTGGCCCTGCTCGGTGTGCTGCCGGGGATCGGCGTCGCCGTGGGCCTGTCCGTCCTCGACGTCTTCCGGCGCGTGTGGTGGCCGTACAACACCGTGCTGGGGCGCGTACAGGACCTGGAGGGCTACCACGACATGCGCTCCTACCCGCAGGCCGGCCTGCTGCCGGGCCTGGTGATCTACCGGTTCGACGCGCCGCTCGTCTTCGCCAACGCCAAGACCTTCCGCGACGAGGTCAGGCGGCTGGCTGCCGCGGACCCGAGGCCGAGCTGGATCGTGGTCGCGGCGGAGCCCATGACCGATGTGGACACCACAGCCGCCGATGTGCTGGAGGACCTCGACGAAGCGCTCAACGCGGACGACGTCCACCTCGTGTTCGCCGAGTTGAAGGACCCCGTGCGGCGCAAGATCGAACGGTACGGACTCACCCGCACCATCAACCCCGATCACTTCTTCCCCACCGTGGAGGCGGCCGTCGAGGCCTTCCGCCGGCGCACCGGGGCCCAGTGGACGCCCCACACCCCGTCCGAGCCGCCCGAGTTGCCGGAGCCTCCCGCCGGCGAGCGGTGACCGCCGGTCAGCCGGCCGCCTCGTGCCCCGTGGCGGCGCGCCCCATCGTCAGCGCCAGACGCCGTACCCGGCGCCAGTTCATCGGCGGGGTGGCGCGCGGCACGCCGGGCCGGTTCCGGGGCACCCACACGCGCAGGGCGCGGGGCTCCAGACGGCAGCGCACCGGAGTGGGCAGTGACAGGGCCTCGCCGTCGACACCGACCGGGATGACGGCGGCGTCGGCGTCCACGACGACCTCGCGGGCGGTGGCCTCGGTCAGCCCGCGGCCCTGTCCGCTCTGCAGCAGGAGTTCCGTCGCCTCGGCGGCGCCGCCGACGTGGACGCACAGCACCCCCAGCGTGCCGGAGTCCAGCCGCTCCCGGCGTCCCAGGCCCGCCGAGTCGCCCCTCTGGTAGGGGTTGTTGCTCACCAGGACGGCCTGGGGGCCCTCCAGGGCCAGCGAACCGGCACGCACGCCGAGCCGGGCGCCGGTGTTGTGGGCCAGGAGGTCCGGCAGCATCTCCAGGATGGTGCGGGCCTTGTCGTCGCGGTAGGCGGGGCTCTGGACGACCTCCGCGTAGACGCCGAACGAGGCGTTGTTGATGAAGACGCGCCCCGGGCTCTCCTCCCCCGCCCCTCCCGTGTGGAGGTAGCCGATGTCGATGCGCTGCTCGACCCCGTCGGTCAGCGCCTCCAGACAGGTGGACGGGTCCTGCCGGTCGAGCCCGAGGTCCATGGCGAAGTGGTTGCGGGTGCCGGCGCTGATCACCATGAAGGGGAGGTCGTGTTCCGCGGCCACACCGGCGACCAGGGCCTGCGTGCCGTCACCACCCGCGACGCCGAGCAGGTCGGCCCCGCGCCGCACGGCCCGCCGCGCGAGCTCCTCCACGTCCTCGTGGCTCTCGGGATCCAGGACGTGGACTTCGGCTCCCAGGGCCCTGGCCCGCTCCGCCAGGCGGAACCTCTCGACCTTCCCTCCGCCCGAACGCGGGTTCATGATCAGGAACGGGTGCCCGGCCCGGCCTGCGGGGCGCTCCGGCATGCCCGGCGGGCGGTCTTCCACCAGCGCGGACCTGCCCCAGTACACGGCCAGCATCCACAGGGCGAGGGAGACCAGTACGACCCACACCAGCCCGGCCGTCGAGTACAGGACCAGTACGGTGACCGGCGCGGCCACCATGAGCAGCACGGCCGCGGCCCTGATCCAGCCGGTGTGGGTGAGCATCCACCAGGCGCCCGCCACCGTGAGGAGGAACCCGGCCCAGCCCACGCCCATGAGCAGCAGGCTCCGCAGCCCGCCGAAGAGCACCAGGACCACGATCGCCGCCGTGCCCGCCGCCAGGGCCAGACGCGCGGCCCATCGCGTACTCATGGGGCAACCTCCCACCACTCCGGCGCAGGCGTTCACCTCAGGGTAAGAGCGGCCACTGCGTGCGGCACGTCCGTCATGGCGGCCGGTACGGGCCGGATGGCAGGACCGGCCGGGCGGCGGGACCATTTCCCTGGAGGTCAGCCATGGCCAATGACACGTCGGTCCCTCCGCCGCCCCCGCCGGACGGGCCGCCGTCGCGCCGGGACGGCACCCGGATCGAGGCCGGGCACGTCGAGCCGCCACCCGGATCCGGGAAACGGCGCCTGCTGCCCCGGCTCACGCTGCCCGGCTGCTGGGGCGCGCTCGTACTGGCGTGCCTGTCCTTCACTCCGTCGCTGCTGCCGCGCGGGGGCGTGCTCCAGGGGCTGATCTGCGGGATCAGCGCGGCCATCGGATACGGGCTCGGCGTGGTCGCGGCCCATGTGTGGCGCGCTTTCGCCGACCGGGACGCACGGCCCGCCTCGCGACGGTCGTGGCACGTGCTGCTGATCGGCGCGGTCGTGCTGTTCGGCCTCGCGTTCGGATTCGGGCAGTACTGGCAGCACCGGATCCGCGGGCTGATGGGGGTCACCGACTACAACGTCCTCACCGCCGTCCTGTGCCCGTTCATCGCCGCGCTCGTCTTCTGGCTCCTCCTGCTGGCCGGGCGGGGGCTGCGGCGCGTGTACCACTGGGCGGCCCGGCTGCTCGGGCGCCGGATCGGCCCGCGGGCGGCGAGGGTGGTCGGCTGGATCCTGGTCGTGGGCGTGGCGTGGTCCGTGTTCAGCGGGGTGCTGCTGGGCGGCTTCGTGAACGCGGCCAACGAGGCGTTCTCGGTGCGCGACACGCAGACGCCGGAGGGCGTGCAACAGCCCACGTCCACCCTGCGCTCGGGCGGGCCCGGCTCCCTCGTTCCGTGGGACTCGCTGGGCCGGCAGGGCCGGGCCTTCACCGGCAGCGGACCGACGGCCGCGCAGATCGGCGCGTTCACGCACCACTCGGCGCGGGAGCCGATCCGGGCCTACGCGGGGCTGGAGACCGCCGACAGCACCGAGGCCCGGGCGGAGCGGGCCGTCGCGGACCTCGAACGGGCGGGCGGCTTCGCGCGCGGGAACCTGCTCGTGATGACGACGACCGGGAGCGGCTGGGTCGATCCCGCCGCCGTGGACTCGTTCGAGTACCTCGGCAACGGCGACTCCGCC
This sequence comes from Streptomyces sp. NPDC096339, assembly GCF_044762985.1. NCBI lineage: Bacteria > Bacillati > Actinomycetota > Actinomycetes > Kitasatosporales > Streptomycetaceae > Streptomyces > Streptomyces sp. NPDC096339. Next base: position 228,496 of record NZ_JBIWFI010000007.1, read on the forward strand.
ACGGTGGCGCTGCAGTACTCGTACCTGCCGTCGTGGCTGTCCTACCTCGTCGACCAGTCCAAGGCGCGCGAGGCGGGCCGGGACCTCTTCGACGCGGTCTACGACGTCTGGTCCAAGCTGCCCCAGGACCGGCGGCCACGTTTGTTCGTGGCCGGGGAGAGCCTGGGGTCGTTCGGCGGCGAGACGGCCTTCAGCGGGGAGGCCGACCTGCGCAACCGCACCGCGGGCACCCTGTTCGCCGGTCCGCCGAACTTCAACACCCTGTTCCGCGAGTTCAGCGATGACCGCGAGCCGGGGAGCCCCGAGATCGAGCCCGTCTACAAGGACGGGCGGACCGTACGGTTCACCGACGACCCCACGACCGGGTTCCCGCCGGCGGACCGGCCGTGGGACGGTACGCGCGTGCTCTACCTCATGCACCCGTCCGACCCGATCGTGTGGTGGAGCCCGAGCCTCGCCCTCTCCGAACCCGACTGGATCGGCGAGAAGCCCGGCACGGACGTGCTCGGCTCCATGGTCTGGATGCCCTTCGTGACCTTCTGGCAGGTCACCGCCGACCTGCCGTTCTCCACCGGCGTACCGGACGGCCACGGCCACACCTACAAGGCCGCGTACGTCGACGGCTGGAACGCCGTCATGCGGCCCTCCGGATTCACGGCGCAGGACCTGGACCGGTTGAGGGAGATCATCCAGCCGCAGGGCTGAACCGGACGGGCCCCGGCCGCCGCGCGGTCAGCGCAGCAGGAACCCGGCGACGTAGCCGAACGCGTTGACCGCCCAGTGCAGCCCCATGGGGGCCAGCAGGCTGCCGCTGCGGCGGCGCAGTTCGCAGAAGAGGACGCCGGCCGCCGCCGTGAACAGCACGGCCGCCACGACCGCCGACGCCGCGCCCGCCGCGGAGTCGCCGAAGACCGGGGTCAGGGCGGGTTTCTCCGTCGCCAGGTGCAGGGACGGCAGGACGTGCCACAGCCCGAACAGCAGGCTCGACACGGTGGTCGCCCAGACCGCTCCGCGGGCGCGGTCCACCAGGCCGTAGAGCACGCCTCGGAAGGCCACCTCCTCCACCAGGACCGTGCCGACGGGGACCGTCACGAGGACGCGCAGCAGCAGCCCGTCCGCGCCCATCCCTTCGTACCGCCGGTCCTCGAACAGCCCTCTGGTGGGCGGCAGCAGGGCCCCGGCCAGATAGACGAGGGCGACGAGGCCGGCCAGGGCCAGCGCCCAACGGGCACCTCGGGCCAGTGTGCCGGGGGCCAGTCCCGCGTCCGCGCGGGTCCCGCCGGCCCAGTGGAGCACCCCGAGCAGCAGGACGCCGGCCACGACGGCCGTCACCAGGCCGAACAGGCCGCTCCAGCGGTGCATGACGAGGTTGGCGGCGACGAGAACGGCCACCGTGAGCCCCACGGCCGGCCAGGTGCCGATCCTTCGCGGGAACCGGCTCCGCGGCATCCGGGCTTGTCCTTCGGTCGACGACGGGCGGAAGGTCGGAGGTGGCCCGCAACGACCGCCCGCCACAGGCGCGTCCGGTCGCGGACGCTCCGACAGGGCGGCCCGGGCGCCCTGTCGGAGCGTCCTCCTTCAGCGGCGTCGTGCGCAGGTCCAGGCCCCCATGCTCTGGATCTTGGCGAGCCTCCTCGCGGTCGCGATCTGCTGCGCCTTCGTGGCGAGGTCGGCGCGGGGTGCGTACTTGCGGCCTCCTGCCGCGTTCCAGCTCGACTGGGTGAACTGCAGGCCGCCGTAATGACCGTTGCCGGTGTTCGCCCGCCAGTTCCCGCTCGATTCACAGCGGGCGATGGCGTCCCAGTCGGTGTTGGGTTTGGAGTGGACGGCGGCGGCATGGGCACCGGAGACGTCCAGCAAGGACACGATCAACAAGACGACAGAGGCCAGCAGTTGGCCGATCACGCTCCGACTTCTCCAGTCCTTCCCGTTGCGCGACATCAGTCCTCCTTCGCTGTTGGGGCGAGCCTGCCACGACAGCGGGCGGGCCCGCGTTCGACCCCCGTTCGGGTCGAGGCCACAGCACAGCACGGACCGACGCGCTTCCAGCGGCACTTGCCGTCGGCGAACGGATGACGCCACCCGAACGGACGCTCTACGGCCCTCCTGAGGCCGTCCGCACCAGGTCATCTGCGGCGGACACCGGGGTTTCGCGCCGTCCGCACCGCCGAACGACCGCCCACCGGGCCGCCCCGCGCCCGGAGCGCCGGGTTCGCGTGCGGCCCATCCGGCCGGTGCGGCCGCCGTGGCGAGGGGGCTCACGAACGGGGTCGCGGTGCCTGACGTGGCGGGACCGGCCGCGGCTACGACCGCGATGGCGCGAGCCGTTGTCCGCACGCGTTCCGACTGACCCGACGTTCCATCAGTTGTGTTCCAGGCAAACGGAGTTGTCGGATCAGGCCTGCCGGCCTTCCGGAGGCGGTGCGGCGGCTCCCAGGGTCCGCCGCGCATCCAGCCAGACCCGCTCGAACTCTTCGGCCGGGATCGCCCCCGCGCGCGGCGCGTCCTCCCATCCCGTGAGCCTTCCTTCGGCGACGAGGCCGTACCGCTGCTCGTACCGGCTCATCGTGGCGATGTCCGCGCGCTCCTGGTAGTGCAGGACCTCTTCCAGGGAGGCAGCCGTCACCGGCGCGCCGTCATCGTCCCGCAGCTCCACCTGCCGCAGGACCCACCCTTCGTCGTCCCCCTCGAAGTACTGCCAAAGGCCCCGGTCTTCGTCATGCGCACGGATCCACATCGCCATGCCACCACGCTCCCACAGCCGGCCGCACGGCTCCCGGCAACACGGCCGCGCTCGCAGCGTTCGTGCGTCGTAAGCTGGTGCCATGTCCGATACGGCACACGGCCTCACGACCGGGGCGGTGGCCCGGCACCTCGGGGTGTCGCCGACCACGCTGCGCTCGTGGGACCAGCGGTACGGCATCGGCCCCGCGGTCCGGGAGGACGGGCGGCACCGGCGCTGGACGCCCGGGGACGTGGCCGTGCTGGACGAGATGTGCCGACTCACCGCCTCCGGCGTGCCGCCCGCCGAAGCGGCGCGGACCGCCAGGACCGGCCGCGGGCGCCCGGGTCCCGTACCGGCGGCCCCCCGCTCCCCTCAGCGGGGACCGGACGGCGGGCTGCCGGCCGCGGACGCGCGCCGGGGGCTCGCCCGCGCCGCCGTCCGGCTCGACGGCCCCGCCCTCGACTCCCTGCTCCGTGACGTCGTGGCGGGCCACGGCCTGGTCGCGGCCTGGGAGGACGTGATGGTCCCGACCCTGCACGCGGTGGGCCGCAAGTGGGAGTCCTCCGGGGACCAGTACGTCGAGGTGGAGCACCTGCTGTCCTGGCACGTGTCGACCGCGCTCCGGCAGGTCACGCCCGCCGCGGACGGGTCCGTGCCCGCCGCTCCCCCGGTGGTCCTGGCCTGCGTACCGGCCGAGGAGCACACCCTTCCCCTGGAGGCGCTGGCCGCGGGGCTCGCCGAACGCGGGCTGCCCGCCCGGATGTTCGGCGCGGCCGTCCCCGCCGAAGCGCTCGACGCCGCCGTGCGGCGGCTCGGCCCCGCCACCGTCGTGCTCTGGTCCCAGGCGCGCTCCACGGCGAACCACGCCCTCGCCCGCCACGTCGCCGGACGCTCCTTCGGCGTCAAGGGGGCGCGGACGCACCCCCGGGTGCTGCTCGCGGGACCGGGCTGGGCGGGCCGCACCGTGGAGGCGGGCATGCTCCGCCCGGGGGGCCTGCGGGAGGCGCTCGACGTCCTCGCGCGCTGCTACGCGGAGCCGCCGACCGGCCGCGGCATCAGCACGGCGCGGGCTGCGCCCCGCTGATCGACGCGGTCGGCCCGGCACCGGCCACGAGACTGCGGCGCATCCGCAGGAGGCCCCGGCGGGCATGGCTCTTGACCGTGCCCAGGGGCAGTCCCGTGCGGTGCGCGATCTGCGCCTGTGTCAGGTCCCCGAAGTACGCGAGGGTCAGCACATCGCGCTGTACGCGCGGCAGGCGCGCGAGTTCGCGGATGACCACGACCCGGTCGAGGACGTGCTCGGGGCCCTCCCCCGTGCCGTCGGGCGGCGGCAGAGCCGCGCCCGCGGCGGCGACGAGGTCGAGCCGGCGCGTCCGGTCGGTGAGGGCGTCGGCGGTCTTGCGCCGGGTGATGCCGACCAGCCACGCGGGCACCGGCCCGCGCTCGGGACGGTATCCGGCGCGGCCCCGCCAGGCCGCGAGGAAGACCTGCTGGGTGACGTCCTCGGCCTCGCGCGGGTCGCCCAGGGCGCGGGCCGCCAGGGTGTACACGAGCCGCCCCCAGCGACGGTGCGCGAGGGCCAGGCAGCGTTCGTCACCCTCGGCGAGCCCCCGGCCGATCTCCTCGTCCGAAACCACCCCGGACACCCTGCCGGGCACAGCGCCGGGCCCCGCGCCGGGCGCTTCGCGCTCTGCCGTGGTCATGTGCGCTCCTCCTGCCGGTGCCGGTGCTCCCTGACTCACCAGCGTCCGGCCACCGGGGGAGGCCGCTCAACCCGCATCGTTCGTGCGTCGTATTCGACGCCTCCCGGTCTCAGTCCCTGCCCCGGGCGTGCCGGAAGCGGGCGAGGCCGTCGGCGAGGTCCACGATCGGGTCGGGGTAGTCGTACGAGGCCCGATCCAGGCCCTTCAGCTTCCAGGGTTCGTGGATCGAGGCGCCGGGAAGCTCCGCGAGTTCCGGGACCCAGCGGCGGACGTAGGCGCCGTGCGGGTCGTAACGCCTGCCCTGGAGAACGGGGTTGAGGACCCGGTGGGGCCTGGTGTCGGTGCCCGTACCGGCCACCCACTGCCAGTTGAGCTGGTTGTTGGCGACGTCGCCGTCCACGAGCAGGTCGAGGAAGTGCCGGGCGCCCTCCCGCCAGTCCACGTAGAGCGTCTTGCTGAGGAAGGAGGCCGCGAGCAGCCGTCCGCGGTTGTGCATCCAGCCCTCGTGGGCGAGTTGGCGCAGGGCGGCGTCCACCACGGGATAGCCGGTCCGGCCCTCGCGCCACGCCCGCAGGTCCGCCTCGGCGTCCGCACCCCGGCGCCAGTGGTCGTGCCGGGGCCGGTAGTCCCGGGTGGCCGTGGCCGGGCGGGCGGCGAGCACCTGGCGGTGGAAGTCCCGCCAGCACAGCTGCCGTACGAAGGCCTCGGCGCCCGCGCCGCCACGGGACCGCGCCCGGTGCACGGCCTCGGTCGGCGACACCGCGCCGAAGTGCAGGTACGGGGAGAGGCGCGAGGTCGCGTCGCCCGCGAGGTCGTCGTGGCGCTCCTCGTAGGCGTCGGCGTGCCGGGACATCCAGGCCCCGAGCCTCCGGCGGCCCTCGGTCTCCCCGCCGGTGGCCAGACCGTCGGAGACGTCCGCCACGGAGGCACTCGTCGGCAGCCGCTCGGAGCGCAGCCCGTGCGGTACCCGTACGGTCCTGGGCGCGGCGAGCGGCGTCCGGAGGGGTTCGGCGGACCAGCGCCTGAAGTACGGGGTGAAGACGGCGAAGTGGTCGGAACCCTGCGGGGTCACGTCGCCGGGCGGCACCACGGTGGTGACGGCGTCGTGCACGTACAGGCGGCGCCCCTCGGACTCCAGGGCCTGGCGCAGGCGTTCCTCCCGGGCGCGGGCGAACGCCGAGTGGTCCGCGGCCATGTGGACCTCGTCGGCCTCGGACTGCCTTACCACGGCGCACACTTCGGCCACGGTGTCGCCGCCGCGCACGAAGAGCCGCCCGCCGCGCTCCCGCAGTCCGGCGTCGAGGTCGGTGAGGCAGTCGGCGAGGAAGGCGAGCCGGTTGGGCGCCGCGAAGCCGGCCCGGTCCACGGCCGGGTCCCGGACGAACAGCGGCACGGTCTCGCGGGCCGCGTCCACGGCGGCGCGCAGCGGTGGGTGGTCGTGCAGGCGGAGGTCGGAGGTGAAGAGGACGACGGAGACGGTCATGGCGCCACTCCCGGGGATCGGCCGCCGGGCGGGCCGCTGGGGGCGCGGACGGCGGGCTGCTGTGCTGGTGTGCTGTGCTGCACTCCCCTTCCGTGCTCCGGGGCGTCGTGGATGCGGGCGCATGCGGGCGGATGCCGGCACGTCACCCCGTCATGCCTGGCCGGTCCGGTCGGCGACGGCCCGCTCCGCGGTGCGCGCGATGTTCCGGGCCATGCCGCCGAAGACCACGGCGTGGAACGGGGCCACGCTCCACCAGTACACCTGGCCCGCGAGGCCGCGCGGGTGGAAGAGGGCGCGCTGGCGGTAGCGGGTGCGGCCCGTGTCGTCCCGTTCGGCGCGCATCTCCAGCCACGCGAGGCCCGGGAGCCGCATCTCGGCGCGCAGCCGCAGCAGGATGCCCCGCTCGATCTCCTCGACCCGCCAGAAGTCGAGGGCGTCGCCGACGCGGAGCCGTTGGGCGTCGCGCCGCCCGCGGCGCAGCCCCGCACCGCCGGCGAGCCGGTCGAACCAGCCCCGTACGGCCCAGGCCAGTGGGAAGGAGTACCAGCCGTTCTCGCCGCCGATGCCTTCGATGACCTGCCACAGGGCGTGCGGGTCGGCGTCGACGGTGCGTTCGCGTTCGTCGGTGTAGAGGCTGCCGCCCGCCCAGTCGGGGTCGGTGGGCAGGGGGTCGCTGGGGGCTCCGGGCAGCAGGGCGGAGGACCAGCGGGTGGTGACCCGGGCCTCCTGGACACGTCGGAGGGCGAGCGCGAGGGCGCGGTCGAAGGGGGCCGGGGTGCCGGGCGGGCCGGGCACGTATTCGGCGATGTCGTGCTCCGCGCAGACGACCTCGTACCGCAGGGACTCGGCGAGCGGCCGGGCGAGGGCGGCGGGCACGGGGGTGACCAGGCCGATCCAGTGGCTGGACAGGCCCGGGGTGAGCATCGGGACGGGCACGATGAGCCGCCTCGGGAGCCCGGCGACGGACGCGTACCGGATCATCATGTCGTGGTAGGTGAGGACGTCCGGGCCGCCGATGTCGAAGGTGCGGTTGACCTCCCGCGGCATGGTCGCGCTGCCGACGAGGTAGCGCAGTACGTCGCCGACGCCGATGGGCTGGACGCGGGTTCCGACCCAGCTCGGCGTGACCATCACGGGGAGCCGTTCGGTGAGGTAGCGCAGCATCTCGAAGGAGGCGGAGCCGGAGCCGATGACGACGGCGGCCCGCAGCACGGTCGTGGGGACTCCGGAGTCGAGCAGGATCCGGCCGACCTCGGCACGTGAGCGCAGGTGCGGGGAGAGCTCCTGCTCGGGGATGTCCGCCGGGGTGAGGCCGCCGAGGTAGACGATGCGGCGTACGCCCGCCGCGCGGGCCTCCGCGGCGAAGGTCCGGGCGGCGTTCCGGTCGGTCTCCTCGAAGTCTCGGCCGGCGCCCAGCGAGTGCACCAGGTAGTAGGCGACGCCCACGTCGCGGAGCGCGGGGCGCAGGCTCTCCGCGTCGGTGACGTCCCCCCTGGCCACCTCGACCCGGTCCGCCCAGGGGTGGTCCCGCAGGTGGGCCGGGGTGCGGGCGAGGCAGCGCACGTGGTGGCCGGCGGCGAGCAGTTCGGGGACGAGCCGGCCGCCGATGTAGCCGCTGGCGCCGGTCACCAGGCACAGGGTGCGGCCGGGCGCTGATCCGGACGGGTTCCGGGGGCTGGTCGCCATGGGGTGCTCCGTTCCTCGCGGGGGCGTCACGCTGGTTCTTCTGCCCCGGCGGCCCGGACGGATGCGGGGCATCCGGCCCGGACGGATGCGGGGCATCGGCGTACGGCCGCGCGGCGGGTCCGGGGTGGGCGCGGGGCCCGCCCCGGACCCGGACCCGGATCAGGTGGAGGCGGTACCGGTCTCCGCACGGACCTCGCGGGCCGCTGCGACGAGGTTCTCCAGCGAGGCGCGGGTCTCGCTCCAGCCGCGGGTCTTCAGGCCGCAGTCGGGGTTGACCCAGAGCCGTTCGGCCGGGATGGCCCGGAGGCCCTTGCGCAGGAGGGCAGCGGCCTCCTGCGCGGAGGGGACGCGCGGCGAGTGGATGTCCCAGACGCCGGGGCCGACCTCGCGGGGGTAGCCGGCGCCGGCGAGCTCGTCGGCGACCTGCATGTGGGAGCGGGCCGCTTCCAGGCTGATGACGTCGGCGTCGAGGTCGTCGATGGCCCGGAGGATGTCGCCGAACTCCGCGTAGCACATGTGCGTGTGGATCTGCGTGTCCGGCCGGACGCCGCCGGTGGTGAGGCGGAAGGATTCCGTGGCCCACGCCAGGTACGCGGCGTGGCCGTCGGCGCGCAGCGGCAGCGTTTCGCGCAGGGCGGGTTCGTCGACCTGGATGACCGGGGTCCCGGCCGCTTCCAGGTCGTCGACCTCGTCGCGCAGGGCGAGTCCGACCTGTCGCGCGGTCTCGCCGAGCGGCTGGTCGTCGCGTACGAAGGACCAGGCGAGCATGGTGACCGGGCCGGTGAGCATGCCCTTGACCGGCTTGGTGGTCTGCGACTGCGCGTACGTCGTCCAGCGCACCGTCATCGGCTCCGGGCGCGAGATGTCCCCGGCCAGGACCGGCGGCCGCACGTAGCGCGTGCCGTAGGACTGGACCCAGCCGTGCTGGGTGGCGAGGTATCCGGTGAGCCGCTCGGCGAAGTACTGGACCATGTCGCCCCGTTCGGGCTCACCGTGCACGAGGACGTCGATCCCGGTCTTCTCCTGGAAGGAGAGCACCTCGCGGATCTCGTCCTCGATGCGCTCCTCGTAGGCGGCGGTGTCGATGCGGCCGGCGCGCAGGTCCGCGCGGGCCACGCGCAGTTCTGCGGTCTGCGGGAAGGAGCCGATGGTCGTGGTGGGCAGCAGCGGCAGGCCCAGGCGGGCGTGCTGGGCGGCGGCGCGCTCGGCGTAGGGCCGGGAGCGGCGGGCGTCCGCGTCGGTGACCCCCGCGGTGCGGGCCCGGACGGCGGGGTCGTGGGTGATCGGGGAGGTGGCACGGGAGGCCAGGTCGGCCCGGTTGGCGGCGAGTTCGGCCGTGATCGTGTCGGTGCCCTGGGCGAGTCCGCGCGCCAGTGTGGCGATCTCGGTGGTCTTCTGGCGGGCGAAGGCGAGCCAGCGACGGATCCGGGGGGCGATGTCGTGCTCGGCGTCGGCGTCCAGCGGTACGTGCAGGAGGGAGCAGGAGGCCGCGACGTCGACGCGGTCGGCGAGCCCGAGGAGGGTGCCGAGGGTGGTCAGCGACTTCGCGTAGTCGTTGATCCAGACGTTGCGGCCGTTGACCACGCCCGCGACCAGGCGCTTGCCGGGCAGGCCGCCGGCCTTGGCGAGGTCGCGGAGGTTCGCCTCGGCGGCGTCGGTGAAGTCGAGGGCGAGACCCTCCACCGGCGCCTTGGCCAGGACGGGCAGGGCCTCGCCGAGCCGGTCGAAGTAGGAGGCGACGAGGATCCGGGGGCGCTCCGTGGGGCCCCCGAGTTCCCGGTAGGCGCGGGCGACGGCGTTCAGTTCGGCCGGGGTGCGGTCCTGGACCAGGGCCGGCTCGTCGAGCTGGACCCATTCGGCTCCCGCGGCGCGCAGTTCGGCGAGGACCTCGGCGTAGACGGGCAGCAGCCGGTCGAGCAGGGTGAGCGGCCGGAAGCCGGCGGCGACGCCGGGTGCGGGCTTGGCGAGGAGCAGGTACGTCACCGGGCCGACCAGGACGGGGCGGGCGGTGTGGCCGAGGGCCAGGGCCTCCTTCAACTCGGCGACCTGCTTGGCGGGGTCGGCGGTGAAGACGGTGTCGGGCCCGAGTTCGGGGACCAGGTAGTGGTAGTTCGTGTCGAACCACTTGGTCATCTCCAGGGGCGCCACGTCCTGCGTGCCGCGCGCCATCGCGAAGTACCCGTCGAGGGCGTCGGCCTCGACGGCGGCGCGGTGGCGGGCGGGGATCGCGCCGACCATGACGCTGGTGTCCAGGACGTGGTCGTAGTACGAGAAGTCGCCGGTCGGGACCTCGGTGATGCCCGCCCCGGTCAGCTGCGCCCAGTTGGCCCGGCGCAGGTCGCGGGCGGTCTCCCGGAGGGCTTCGGCGCTCGTGCGGCCCTTCCAGTAGCCCTCGACGGCCTTCTTCAGCCGGCGGTCCGGCCCTTGCCGGGGGTAGCCGTGGACGGTGGCCCGTACTGCCGCGGCTGCGGACTTGGTGGTCACGGAACTCTCCTTCGCGAGCGTGTCTCCATGGACCCGGTGGGGCCGAGGGCGCGAAGGGTGCCGGGACGGGCAGACCGTCCGGTCCGCGTACGTCGGGGTACGCGACGGGAAGGTTCCGTCCGAGGTGCACGCCGACCCGCCCACGAGGTCACCGAGAAACCGTGCGCGGTCGATCGCGCACGGGCAACGGGCAGGTCTTCGGACTCACGGGCACGCCTGCCGGTCTCCCGGCGGGCACCTACAGGCCGTCGCTTCCCAGGACCGGTTCAGGTCCCAGTGCGTATGACGGCGGTCGTTCCCGCTCACCGCTGCGGGGCAGTCCCGGATTCCCACCGGGTTCCCTCTTGCGACGCGTCCCGCCAAGGGGGTCCCCCCATGCCGTTCAGGCCATGGGGGAGGACGGGGGCGAACCAGCTGCGTGGCCCACAGTAGGCCGACCGCGCCGGAAGTGGGGGCGGGTTGGCGCATGTCGGACCGTGAGGTGGGACACGGCCCCCGCGACCGTCTCTTCTTCCAAGACGGCTGTGTCCACCATTCGACCATGGTCTTGCCGAGTCAGGCCTGTTCCGCGAGTATCCCTATCAATCCGATAGGGAAGGTGGGATTCGGCTCCACACCATCCGGCACCCGGCCCAGACCACCCGACGACGCTCCGGAGTAGCCCACATGACCACCGCCGTCCGGCCTGCCGACGAGCAGCGCCACGCACTCCTGCGTACCGCTCGCGACGTGGCGGACGACCTCGCCACGGACGCCATCGCCCGTGACCAGGCCGGCAAGCCGCCGCTCGACGAGACGGCGCGGCTGCGCGAGGCCGGTCTGCTGGCAGCACTCACCCCGCCCCGGCCGGACCGCGGGGCGGACTGGCGTACCGGATGCGCCGTCATACGGGAGGTCTCCGCGGCGGACGGCTCCGTCGGCGAGGCGCTCGCCCGGCACTACGCGCACGCCTGGAGCGCGCGCTTCTACGCCGGCCGCCACCAGGCGGCCGCCCTGGAGGAGGCGTCGGCGCGCGAGCAGTGGCTGTGGACCGGCGCGGTCCGCAATCCCGCACCCGACGACGACTCCGCCGGCCCCGACCTCGCACTGAGGCCGCGCGGCACGGGCTACGTACTGAACGGGCGCCGGTCCGTGCACACGGCGGCGGCCGTCGCCGACCAGATCGTGCTGGACGCCGTCTGCGCCGGCACCGGCGACCTCCTGGTCGTACGGATCCCGCCGGGCGCGCAGGGCGTCACCGTCGAACCCGCCCACGAGCGTCTCGGACAGCGCGTCGCCGGCGCGGGCGACGTCGTCTTCGAGGGGGTCGCCGTCACGCCCGAGCAGGTGCTCGGACGCCGGCCGCACGACGAGGAGTCGACCGCGCCCTTCACCGCGCTCGCGGAGCCGGCGCTCCGGCTCGCCCTGTGTCACGTCGGCCTCGGCATCGCCGAGGGCGCCCTCACCGAAGCCCGCGACCTGAACAGGCGTGGTCGCGCCTATCGGCTGCCCGGTGAGGACCCGGACCTCTTGCTGACGTACGGGGAACTCGCCTCCGCCGCCCAGACGGCCACCGCCGTGGTCGACCGGGCGACGGAGGCGATGGCGCGGGCCCTGGACACGGGGACGCACCTCGATGCCGAGGAACCCGCGGACGTCGCCGCACTGGTCGCCACGGCCGAGACCGTGACCTCCAGGGCCGCCCTGCACATCACCGCCCGGGTGCTGGAACTCGCCGACGCCCCCGGCCTGGACCGCTTCTGGCGCAACGCCCGCGTACTGACGGCCCACCACCCCGCCGCACACCGTCTGCGCTCCATCGGCGAGCACTACCTCAACGCCCCCCACCGCGTGCCGGCGGCCGTCTTCCGCTGACGCGGGGCACCCCGTACGGGGCCGCGCCCGCGGCGGACGCGGGCGCGGCCCCGTACGCGATAATGAGCGCATGCGGATCTCAGCCAGGGCGGACTACGCGGTACGTGCCGCACTGCAGCTCGCGTCGTCGGAGGACGACGGGCCGGTGAAGGCCGAGGCCATCGCCGACGCGCAGGACATCCCGCACAAGTTCCTCGAGGGCATCCTGAACGACATGCGCCGGGGCGGACTCGTGCTCAGCCAGCGCGGCGGCAACGGCGGCTACCGGCTGGCCAAGCCCGCCTGGTCCATCACCATCGCGGACGTCATCCGCATCGTGGACGGCCCTCTCGTCTCGGTGCGCGGAGTCCGCCCGCCGGACCTCTCGTACACCGGTCCGGCCACGTCACTGCTGCCCCTGTGGATCGCCCTTCGCGCCAATGTGCGCGAGATCCTCGACGGCGTGACGCTCGCCGACGTCGCCGCGGCCGACCTGCCCGCCGACGTATCCGCACTGACGAGCACTCCCGAGGCCTGGACCAATCCCTGAGCGGTCGGCCCACCTCGCTGACCTGCTTGTTCTCATTCATCGAGATGAGTCCGTCCACCATGCGGACGACCCCTTGGGGTGAGTCTCGACGTCTGCCAAGATGCCTACCAGCCCGGTAGGAAAACTAGGAATGAGGTGAGGTGGCCGTGCGAGCAATGCATGAATCAGCCATTCTTCTGCCCGTCCTCACCACCCGCCGGCACATCGACCTGGTCCGTACGTCCAGCGCCATCTGTCAGCCCGCCTGACCCGGGCCCCGGTTCCGCGCGCCGATCACCGCTGCGCGCCCCGGCCCTGCCACCCCGCTCTCCGGGCCCGGCGGCCCCTTCCGCCGGCCCCGCACGCCTCGGGTCACCTCCGAGCGCGGCGTGCGACGTACGCGGCTCGGCATCGGATCCCGCGGCATCCACGACACCCCACCACTGCTCCGCCTGCGACGCCGGTCCCGTCACCGACCGCCGCCAGGTGTGGGTGCCGTGCGTGCCGCAGGCCCCGGCCGCGTGCCCCCGTACCTTCCCCAACACCCCATCCCGTGAAAGGACACCTCCGTGTCTGCCGCAAGACCGCTCACCGCCCTCCGCGCCATCGCCGTCACCGCCGCCCTTCCCCTCCTGCTCACCGCTTGCGGCTACGGTTCCGAGGCGAAGAAGGACGAGGACAAGCCGGCCGCCGCCGCGACCGACGCCAAGAAGCTGTCGGCCTCCGAGGTGCGGATCGGGTACTTCCCGAACCTGACGCACGCGACCGCGCTGGTCGGTCTGCAGGAGGGTCTGATCCAGAAGGAACTGGGCGGCACCACGATCAA
>NZ_JBIWFI010000008.1:0-234838 GCF_044762985.1 Streptomyces sp. NPDC096339
GGGGACCCTGTGGGAGAGTAGGACGCCGCCGAACAATCATTGTGGGAAAGCCCCGCACCAGCCCTTCAGGGTTCGGTGCGGGGCTTTTCTGCGTTCCGGGTGCCTGTGCGGACTCCTGTAGGGTCAAGGGGCATCGTTCAACCTTTCTACCGTCACAGTGGAGGCCCCCGGGTGGAGGTCCAGGAGACTCGGGTTCAGACCGACCGAATTTTCACCATTCCGAACATCCTGAGCATGGCTCGCCTGGCCGGCGTGCCCGTGTTCCTGTGGCTGATCCTCGCCGAGTACGACGGGTGGGCCCTGGCCGTACTCATGCTCAGCGGGATCAGTGACTACCTCGACGGGAAGCTCGCACGGCGCTGGAATCAGATCAGCAACCTCGGCCGGCTGCTGGATCCCGCCGCCGACCGGCTGTACATCCTGTCGACGCTCTTCGGTCTGACCTATCGCGAGATTCTTCCCCTGTGGCTGACCGTGGCGTTGCTCGCCCGCGATCTGATGCTGCTGGTCAACGTGTGGATCCTGCGCCGACACGGCTATCCGCCGCCGCAGGTCAACTTCCTCGGGAAGGCCGCCACCTTCAACCTGATGTACGCGTTCCCCTTGTTGCTGCTCAGTGACGGGACGGGTTGGTTGGCCTGGATGGGGTCAGTTTTCGGATGGGCGTTCGCGGGATGGGGTACAACGCTCTACTGGTGGGCAGGAATCCTGTACGTGGTTCAAGTCCGCCGTCTCGTGAAGGCGGACGCCACCGCCGATTGAGCCCGCCCGACCGGAAGCCACGGTGGAGTCGGGGAGTCACCGTCCGAGACGGGTGAGGTCGGCACGACCGTCGTCTCTCAAGGAGGATTCTTCCGACATGAAGGCCGTCGTGATGGCCGGTGGTGAAGGCACACGTCTTCGCCCCATGACCTCGAGCATGCCCAAGCCGCTCCTGCCGGTGGCGAACCGGCCGATCATGGAGCATGTGCTCAGGCTCCTCAAGCGGCATGGGCTCAGTGAGACCGTGGTCACCGTGCAGTTCCTGGCGTCGCTCGTCAAGAATTACTTCGGGGACGGCGAAGAGCTCGGTATGGAGCTCACCTATGCCAACGAGGAGAAGCCACTCGGCACCGCCGGCAGCGTCAAGAATGCCGAAGAGGCCCTGAAGGACGACGCGTTCCTCGTCATTTCCGGCGACGCGCTGACCGACTTCGACCTCACCGACCTGATCCGCTTCCACAAGGAGAAGGGCGCACTCGTCACGGTGTGCCTGACCCGGGTGCCGAACCCGCTGGAATTCGGCATCACGATCGTGGACGAGGAGGGCAAGGTCGAACGGTTCCTGGAGAAGCCGACCTGGGGCCAGGTGTTCTCCGACACCGTGAACACCGGCATCTACGTGATGGAGCCGGAAGTCTTCAACTACGTCGACCCGGACGTCTCGGTCGACTGGTCCGGGGACGTCTTCCCACAGCTGATGAAGGAAGGCCGGCCGATCTTCGGCTACGTGGCCGAGGGCTACTGGGAGGACGTGGGCACGCACGAGAGCTACGTCAAGGCGCAGGCCGACGTGCTCGAGGGCAAGGTCCAGGTCGAGATGGACGGCTTCGAGATCTCGCCGGGCGTGTGGATCGCCGAAGGGGCCGAGGTGAGCCCGGACGCGGTGCTGCGCGGGCCGCTGTACATCGGGGACTACGCGAAGGTCGAAGCCGGTGTGGAGATCCGCGAGCACACCGTCGTCGGGTCGAACGTCGTCGTCAAGAGCGGGGCCTTCCTGCACAAGGCCGTCGTCCACGACAACGTGTACATCGGGCCCCACAGCAACCTCCGCGGCTGCGTGATCGGCAAGAACACCGACATCATGCGCTCCGCGAGGATCGAGGACGGGGCCGTCATCGGCGACGAGTGTCTCGTCGGCGAGGAATCGATCGTCCAGGGGAACGTGCGCGTGTACCCCTTCAAGACGATCGAGGCGGGTGCCTTCGTCAACACCTCGGTGATCTGGGAGTCCCGCGGCCAGGCGCACCTGTTCGGCGCACGCGGCGTCTCCGGCATCCTGAACGTGGAAATCACCCCCGAGGTGGTGGTCCGGCTCGCCGGTGCCTACGCGACCACCCTCAAGAAGGGGGCGATCGTCACCACCGCCCGAGACCACTCCCGAGGCGCCCGGGCGCTGAAGCGCGCGGTGATCTCGGCGCTCCAGGCCAGCGCCATCGAGGTGCGTGACCTGGAGAACGTCCCGCTGCCGGTCGCCCGGCAGCAGACCGCGCGGGGCAGCGCCGGCGGGATCATGCTGAGGACCTCGCCCGGTGTGCCGGACTCCGTGGACATCATGTTCCTGGACGAGCGGGGGGCGGACCTCTCGCAGGCGCAGCAGCGCAAGCTCGACCGGGTCTACGCACGCCAGGAGTACCGGCGCGCCTTCCCCGGAGAGATCGGCGACCTGCACTTCCCGTCGAGCGTCTTCGACTCGTACACCGGATCGCTGCTGAGACAGGTGGACACCACCGGGATCGGTGACGCCGGGCTCAAGGTGGTCGTGGACGCCTCGAACGGCAGCGCCGGTCTCGTCCTGCCCAGCCTGCTCGGGCGTCTCGGGGTCGACGCCCTCACGATCAATCCGGGGCTCGACGAGTCCAGGCCGACGGAGACCGCGGAGTCCCGCCGGGCCGGGCTGGTGCGGCTCGGGGAGATCGTGGCCTCGGCGCGGGCTGCCTTCGGAGTGCGGTTCGACCCGGTCGGCGAGCGGATCTCCCTGGTGGACGAGCGCGGGCGGATCATCGAGGACGACCGGGCGCTGCTGGTACTGCTCGACCTGGTGGCCGCGGAGAAGCGCAGCGGCAAGGTCGCGCTGCCGGTGACCACGACGCGCGTCGCCGAGCAGGTCGCGGCCTACCACGGCACCCAGGTGGAGTGGACGACGACCTCACCCGACGACCTGACCCGGGTGGGCCGGGCCGAGAACACCATCTTCGGTGGAGACGGCCGCGGAGGGTTCATCGTTCCCGAGTTCAGCAGTGTCTTCGACGGCTCGGCCGCCTTCGTCCAGCTGCTCGGGCTGGTGGCGAGGACGCAGCTCACGCTGAGCCAGATCGACGCCCGGATCCCGCGCGCCCACGTCCTCAAGCGGGACGTGCCGACCCCGTGGGCGGTGAAGGGGCTCGTGATGCGGCGGGTCGTGGAAGCGGCCGGAGACCGGCAGGTGGACACCACCGACGGGGTGCGGGTGGTCGAGGCCGACGGGCGGTGGGTCCTGGTCCTGCCCGACCCGGCGGAGGCGGTCACGCACCTGTGGGCCGAAGGTCCCGACGACGCCTCGGCGCAGGCGCTGCTCGACGAGTGGGCGGGCGTGGTGGACGGGGCCGGGCACTGAGCGCCGGGCACTGATCCACGGAGGATCGAAGTCCGGAGGTACGGGCGGGGGGAAGGCCCTCGCCCGTACCGCCGGACGGGCGCATTCGGTGTGTACGGCGCCGACATGCGACGATGTGCGGCATGTCGCAGCCGCCCCACAATCGGAGTTCGGCGTTCCCGGTGCCTCCGCGCCCGGACGCTTCCATGTCGCTGCTGACGCACGTGATGGACCACAGCCTCGACGAGGGCTACGCGGAGGCGTCGGCCCGCCGTGAGGCGGAGGGCACGTCGGGTCTGCCCCGCACCCTCAAGGCCAAGCTGGGGCTCGCCGCCGGACTCGTGCTCGCGGCGCTGGTCGTCACGCTCGGCGCCGCCCAGGCGCAGGTGTCCGCGCCGGTGCTGGCCAAGGAGCGTCAGGAGCTGATCGACCGCGTGGAGCGCGCGGACAACCGCGCGGACGGCCTGGAGCGGGACATCGAGCGGCTCCGGACCGATGTCGCGGACCGCCAGCGTGCGGCGCTCAAGCAGCCCGGCGGGGGACAGGGCGATCTCGTGGCGCTGCTGTCGGGTGCCACGGAAGTGCGGGGCCCCGG
The DNA here is from genome assembly GCF_044762985.1 of Streptomyces sp. NPDC096339. Taxonomy (NCBI): domain Bacteria; kingdom Bacillati; phylum Actinomycetota; class Actinomycetes; order Kitasatosporales; family Streptomycetaceae; genus Streptomyces; species Streptomyces sp. NPDC096339. Next base: position 3,930 of record NZ_JBIWFI010000008.1, read on the forward strand.
GATCAAGCTGGTCGTCGACGACGCCAAGGGCGCCTCCGACGGGGGCGGCGGCGGACCGCGCGAGAGCGCCGGGTTCTCGGACACCGGCCGGGTGCGCGACCGCGACATGCAGAAGATCGTCAACGGGCTGTGGCAGTCCGGGGCGGAGGCCGTCTCCATCAACGGGCAGCGGCTGACGGCGCTCTCGGCGATCAGGGCCGCGGGTGACGCGATACTGGTCGACAACAGGCCGCTGGTGCCGCCCTACGAAGTGCTGGCGGTGGGGGACAAGAAGCGGCTCGGCACGGCCTTCCAGGATTCGGCGGACGGCCAGTACCTGCACGTGCTGCAGGAGAGCTACGGGATCCGCTACACCCTGTCCGCGGCGGACGAGGTGCGGCTGCCGGCCGCGCCGAGCGTGACCGTACGTACAGCTACAGCAGCAGAGCAGCAGAAGGGTGCATCGTGATCGCGGTACTGGGCCTCTTGGTCGGAGTGGTGGCCGGACTTCTGGTCCGGCCCGAAGTGCCGGCCGTGGTGGAGCCTTATCTGCCGATCGCCGTGGTGGCGGCGCTGGACGCCGTGTTCGGCGGCTTGCGCGCGATGCTGGACGGCATCTTCGTGGACAAGGTCTTCGTGGTGTCGTTCCTGTCGAACGTGGTCGTGGCCGCCCTGATCGTCTTCCTCGGCGACAAGCTCGGCGTCGGATCGCAGCTTTCCACGGGTGTCGTCGTCGTCCTCGGCATCCGCATCTTCTCCAACGCCGCGGCCATCCGTCGGCACGTGTTCCGGGCGTGAGGCCGATGAGTACGGACGACACCCCCGAGCAGCCGGGGGCCGCGCAGCAGCCGCCGGAGAACACCCCGGAGCCGCGGAAGGACGTGCCGGAGCCGGCCAAGGACGTGCCGGAGCCCGCCGAACAGACGGGCCGGCAGCGGCTGGCGGCCGGGCTGTGGCCGCCGCGGGTGAGCCGTGCCCAACTGATCGTCGCCCTGCTGCTGTTCGTGCTGGGCCTGGGGCTGGCCATCCAGGTGCGGTCGAACAGCGAGTCCAGCGCGCTGCGCGGAGCCCGCCAGGAGGACCTCGTACGGATCCTCGACGAGCTCGACGGGCGGACCAAGCGCCTCGAGGACGAGAAGCAGCGCCTGGAGGCGCAGCGCAAGGAGCTGGAGAGCAGCTCCAACCAGGCCGAGGAGGCGCGCAAGCAGACCGTGGAGAAGGAGCGCCAACTCGGCATCCTGGCCGGTACGGTGGCAGCGCAGGGGCCGGGCATCACGTTGAAGATCACAGATCCCACGGGCAAGGTGCGGTCCGACCAACTGCTGGACGCGCTCCAGGAGCTGCGGGCGGCCGGGGCCGAGGCGATCCAGATCAACGGCGTGCGCATCGTGGCAGGCTCGTACTTCTCCGATGAGGACGGTGGGGTCGCGATCGACGGTAAGAAGATCACACAGCCTTACGAGTTCAGGGTGATCGGCAAGGCCCAGGATCTGGAGCCCGCGCTCAACATCCCCGGCGGTGTCGTCCAGACGCTGGAGAAGGAGCAGGCCACCGTCGCCGTCACACGGTCGGCGAAGATCGTCGTGGATGCCTTGCGGGCTGCGAAGCAGCCTGACTACGCTCGGTCGTCATCGTGATGATGCGGAGCGGAGAGTGGGCCGGCTCACGCGGGCTGATGCCTGCGGGGGGTCGACGCACCGAAGTCGCGGTGTGTGGTGGAAACTGTCTGGTGGTTACGGACGTTGTGAGAATGTCCGGGTCGGCAGGTGTCTGCATTCGGAGTTCGTCCTGCCCCACGGGCGGGTCTGTTTCGGTCAAGGGGAATCGCCCGTGAAGTTGTTTGAGAAGTTGTTCGGCAAGAAGAACCGCGAAGAGAGCGGCTCGGCACGTCACCGTGCCGGGCAGGGTGACGTGGAAGGGCAGGGCGACCGGCCGCTCTTCCGCGACGAGGTGGCCGGCGCGGGTGACAATTCGGGCGCTTCCGGCGCGTCGACTGTTGACCCTGCTGGTACCGGACGCATAGGTTTCGGTGAACCATCAACCTCAACTACGGGTGGAGGGTTTGCCTCCGACCCGTACGCCACCAATGCCTCCGCGGGGCAGCCGCGGCGCGAGGAGCCGTCCATGTCGGCCGAGCAGATTTGCAGCAGGTGCGGACACCGCAGCGATGCGGCCAGTCGGTTCTGCTCCAACTGCGGGGCGCCGCTGCGGGCGGGTCTGACGCCGGAGCGCGCCTCGGAGACCACGTCCACCATCTCGATCTCGGGCCTCGAGGCCTACGAGGCCGAGGTGTCGGGACAGACGCACGTGTCGTCCTCGCTGTCCCCCGAGGCCCAGGCCGCGGTGGAGGCACTGCCGCCCGGTTCCGCCCTGCTCATCGTGCGGCGCGGTCCCAACTCCGGTAGCCGCTTCCTGCTGGACGGCGAACTGACCACGGCGGGCCGGCACCCGCAGAGCGACATCTTCCTGGACGACGTCACCGTCTCCCGGCGCCATGTCGACTTCCGCAGGGGCCAGGACGGCGGATTCACCGTCTCCGACGTCGGCAGCCTCAACGGCACGTACGTGAACCGGGAACCGATCGACTCCGTCGCCCTGCACAACGGCGACGAGGTGCAGATCGGCAAGTACCGGCTGGTCTTCTACGCGAGCCTGCGGGGCGTCTGACCCGATCTGGGAAGGTCTCATGCTGCGTACCCCGACCGGCGGTGCCTCCAACAACGGCACCGCCGGCGCCGCCGGGCGGCTGGTGAGCATCGGCACCGTGCTCACCACGCTGCGTGACGAGTTCCCCGAAGTCACGATCTCGAAGATCCGTTTCCTGGAGGCGGAAGGGCTCGTCGAGCCCCGGCGCACGCCTTCGGGGTACCGCAAGTTCAGCACCGAGGACGTGGAGCGCCTCGCGCACATCCTGCGGTTGCAGCGTGATCACTACCTCCCGCTGAAGGTCATCCGCGAGCAGCTCGACGCGCTCGCCCGAGGCGAGCAGATCCGCATCCCGGCGCCCACGGCACACACGGACTCGGACGGCACGGTCGATCCCGGCAGCCCCGTGGCCCTCTACGGCGAGGTGGGCCGGGAGAGGCCCACGGTGGCCCGGGTGGGCCGTGCGGAGCTGCTGGCGGCCGCTGAGGTGGACGAGGTGCAGCTGGTCGAATGGGAGTCGTACGGGCTGCTCGCGGAGGCTCCGGGCGGCGGATTCGACGCCGAGGCCGTCACGGTGGCCCGGCTCGTGGCCGATCTGGGGCGCTTCGGACTGGAGCCGAGACACCTGCGCGCCATGAAGGCCGCCGCGGACCGCGAGGCGGGTCTGGTGGAGCAGGTCGTGGCACCGCTGCGCCGCCACCGCAATCCGCAGACCAGGGCGCACGCCGAAGCCACGATGAAGGAACTCGCGGGGCTGTCCGTAAGGCTCCACGAGGCCCTCGTACAGACGGCTCTCGGGGTCCGTCTGAGGTGAGCCGGACGGCCCGAGTGGGGCCCCGACTACCCAAACCTGCCGAGCAGGTCCTAGGGTTGCTGTGTGAACGAGCTCGACGTTGTGGGTGTCCGGGTGGAAATGCCCTCCAACCAACCGATCGTGCTCCTGCGTGAAGTGGGAGGCGACCGGTACCTCCCCATCTGGATCGGACCAGGGGAGGCGACCGCGATCGCCTTCGCGCAGCAGGGCATGGCCCCTGCGCGGCCGCTGACGCACGACCTGTTCAAGGACGTGCTGGAAGCGATCGGCGAGGAGCTCTCCGAGGTCCGGATCACGGATCTGCGGGAGGGCGTCTTCTACGCGGAGCTCGTCTTCGCCAGCGGGGTCGAGGTGAGCGCGAGGCCCTCCGACGCCATAGCGCTGGCCCTGCGGACGGGGACGCCGATCTACGGCAGTGACGGCGTCCTCGACGACGCCGGAATCGCCATTCCGGACGAGCAGGAGGACGAGGTGGAGAAGTTCCGCGAGTTCCTCGACCAGATCTCGCCCGAGGACTTCGGTACCGGCCCGCAGTGAGCGCCGTCCGGGCCGCCCATCGGCCCGGACCGCCGGGAACTTTCAGCCCATTCGAGTAGCCTTTCCCCGCAAGGGGATACGGGAAACCACTCTCAGGGTGATTATCACTCGGCGTGCCGAGTGTGGCGATCGTTGACGCACCCCTGGTGACTGCCTACCTTCAAGGTGGCAGGTCAAGGACGGAGGGTCGGCGTGAGGATCACGGGCGACGGTACGACCGGGGGCACCCCCGCGCGGAGTGACGGGGGACCGTACCCGCTGCACGGCAGTGCGGTCGGTTCCGCGCGCCGTCAGCCGGATTCGACGCCGGTCGGACAGGTGGGCGGCGACCAGACGCCCGCGCAGATCGGATACCGGGGGCCGACGGCGTGCGCCGCGGCCGGCATCACCTATCGGCAGCTCGACTACTGGGCGCGCACCGGGCTCGTGGAGCCGAGCGTGCGGCCCGCGTACGGGTCGGGCACCCAGCGTCTCTACAGCTTCCGGGACGTGGTGGTCCTCAAGATCGTCAAGCGCTTCCTGGACACCGGGGTGGCGCTGCAGAACATCCGCACGGCCGTGCAGCACCTGCGGGACCGCGGGTTCCGCGACCTGGAGCGCATGACGCTGATGAGCGACGGCGCCACCGTGTACGAGTGCACCTCCCCGGACCAGGTCGTGAGCCTGCTCCAGGGCGGACAGGGCGTCTTCGGCATCGCCGTGGGCGTCGTGTGGCGCGACGTCGAGAGCGCGCTGTCGCAGCTGCACGGGGAGCGCGTGGACACCGGCGAGACCCTGGTCGGGCACAACCCGGCGGACGAGCTCGCGGCGCGCCGCAACCGCGCCGTCTGAGCGCGGGGGCGGCCCCCGGAAATCCGGCATGGAAATGTCAGAGGCGTAGGGCAGCATCGGGGCTGTGAGAGCCGCGCCGACCATCCTCCATCTGGACATGGACGCCTTCTACGCCTCGGTGGAGCAGGCGTCGAAGCCGAGCCTGCGGGGCAAGGCCGTCATCGTCGGCGGCCTCGGTCCGCGGGGGGTCGTCGCGACCGCCTCGTACGAAGCCAGGCGGTTCGGGGTGCACTCCGCGATGCCGACCGCGCAGGCGAGGCGGCTCTGCCCGAACGGTGCCTACCTCATCCCGCGCTTCAGCCTCTACCGCGAGGTCAGCGACCAGGTGATGGCGCTTCTGCGGGCACTGTCGCCACTGGTGGAGCCGCTGAGCCTCGACGAGGCCTTCGTGGACCTGGAGGCGGGCGGGGTCGCCTTCGACTCGGCGAGCGCCCTGGCGACGGGGGAGCGGCTGCGGGCGGACATCCGGGGCGTTACGGGGCTCAGCGGGTCGGTGGGGCTGGCCGGGTCGAAGATGCTGGCCAAGGTGGCGTCCGAGGAGGCCAAGCCGAACGGGCTGCTGCTGATCGAGCCGGGGACGGAACGGGAGCTCCTCGCGCCGATGTCGGTGCGGACCCTGCCGGGCGTCGGACCGGCCACCGGGGAGCACCTGCGGCGGGCCGGGATCACCACCGTGGGGGAGCTGGCGGAGGCCGGGGAGGACGAGCTGGTCCGGATGGTCGGGCGCGCGCACGGCGTGGGCCTGTACCGGATGGCGCTGGGGCTGGACGACCGGCCGGTGGTCGCCGAGAGGGACGCGAAGTCGGTCTCGGTCGAGGACACCTTCGACGTGGACCTGCACGACCGGGTCCGGATCCGGGGCGAGGTGCAGAGGCTGGCGGACCGGTGCGTGCGGAGGCTGCGCGAATCGGGGCACTCCGGGCGCACGATCGTGCTGAAGGTGCGGCGGTACGACTTCTCGACGCTGACGCGCTCCGAGACGCTGCGGGGCCCCACGGACGACCCCGCAGTGGTGCGCGAGGCCGCCGCGCGGCTCCTGGAGGGCGTGGACACCACGGGCGGGGTGCGGCTGCTGGGGGTGGGCGTGACGGGGCTGGCGGACTACACGCAGGAGGACCTCTTCGCGCAGGCGGCGGTGGGCCGTGCCGAGGAGGCGGAGGGGGCCGAGGGGGCCGCCGAGCCGCCGGACGAGGCCGCACCGGCCGCCGGGCCCGAGGCGTCCTTGGACCCGTGGTCCGCGGCGCCGGGGGCGGAGCCCGAGCCCGCTGCGGAGCGTCGGTGGATGGCCGGGGTCGACGTACTCCATTCGGTGTACGGGCCGGGGTGGGTGCAGGGCAGCGGGGTGGGGCGGGTGACGGTGCGGTTCGAGCAGCCGGGATCGGAGCCGGGGCGGGTCCGGACCTTCCGGGTGGACGATCCGGAGCTGGAGCCGTCCGACCCACTGCCGCTGGTGGGGGCCGCGAATGCGGGTACCGCGGGCGGGTGACGGCCCTTTCAGCCTCGCCGGCGTTTGAGGCGCGGGGTCTGGGGCCGGAGCCCCAGGACGGGTCCGGGCGGAACCCTGGGGGCTTTACAGCCCGTCCGGCGTTTGAGGCCGGGGGTACCTCCCAGCGGTAGCTGGGGGAGGGTCCGGGCGGAGCCCCGGGGAACGGTGGAAGGGCGGGTAGGGGACGGCTCCGCGCAGCGGCACCCCGGTCCGGGCCGCGCCTAACGGCCGTCGGGGCCGGGCGCGCGCCGGGGCACCTCGTCGGGCGTCGAACGTGCAGGGGCAGCGGACAAGTACGACGTGGCCGCGTTCGACGCCCTGCGGGGGCGCCCCACCGCACACCCGACCCCGCCGGCGCGGGAGCACGGGCCGCCCCGCCGCGCGCCCGACCCGGCCGCGCGGAGCACACCGGCACGCCGCGGGGCCGGGTGGGTGCGCGGCGAGGCTGGGTCCGGTTCAGTCGTCGTCGCCCGCCAGGTGGCCGAAGTCGCGTTGGAAGTCCGTGGGGAGCGTCACGTCCAGGCCGTAGTGGTGGTAGAGCTGGAGCTCCTGTTCGGGGGAGAGGTGGCGGCCGACGCCGAAGTCGGGGGCGTCCTTGATCAGGGAGCGGTCGAAGGGCACCCGCAGGGCGTCGTCCACCAGCTCGCTCGGCTCCAGCGGAACGAACGCGTCCCGGCTGAACAGGCCCGTACGGACGGCGGCCCATTCCGGGACGCCCGTGGCATCGTCGAGGTAGACCTCGTCCACGGTGCCGATCTTGGTGCCATTGCGGTCGAACGCCTTGCGGCCGATCAGGCTGCGCGGATCGATGTCGGTCTGCACGGTCCCTCCAAATGGTCGCAACTCCTCCGTAATGACTACAGAAGTGCATATCCCAAGAAGAGGCCACTCGGGGAGGGTCCGGATCCTCGCTGGTAGGCTGGGTGCCGGCTGTCGACCCTGTGCGGGAGAGTCCTCCGAGTGAGAACGACGGAGGCGCCGAAGGAGCAAATCCTCCCCGGAATCTCTCAGGCATACGTACCGCACGGACGAGGCCACTCTGGAAAGCAGGGGTGGGTGCCGGGCGCGCAGTGCCGGTTCCCCTCCTCACCGACGGTGAAAGCCGGTGGCTCGAGCGACCCTCTAGCGACCGGTGAAACTCTCAGGTTGAGATGACAGAGGGGGAGGCCGTCCGGGTGCCCGCGCCGTGGTGCCCCTCGCAGGTCGTACGACCAGGAGGCCTCCGTACATGACCGCCAACCGCATTCCGCTCTCCCAGCTGGAGCGAGGCATCCCCTTCGAGCAGCGCCACATCGGTCCGGACGCCGAGGCGCAGGCGAAGATGCTCGCTCAGGTGGGTTACGGCTCGCTGGACGAACTGACCGCCGCCGCGGTACCGGATGTGATCAAGACCGCCGAGGCGCTGAACCTGCCCGAGGCGCGGACCGAGGCCGAGGTGCTGGCCGAGCTGCGTTCGCTCGCCGACCGCAACCAGGTCCTGTCGTCGATGATCGGTCTCGGTTACTACGGGACCTTCACGCCTCCGGTGATCCTCCGCAACGTCATGGAGAACCCGGCCTGGTACACGGCGTACACGCCGTACCAGCCGGAGATCTCGCAGGGCCGCCTCGAGGCGCTCCTGAACTTCCAGACCCTCGTCGCGGACCTCACCGGCCTGCCGACCTCGGGTGCCTCGCTGCTCGACGAGGGCACCGCGGCCGCCGAGGCCATGTCGCTGGCCCGCCGCGTGGGCAAGGTCAAGGGCGGCGTCTTCCTGATCGACGCCGACGCCCTGCCGCAGACCATCGCGGTGATCGAGACCCGCGCCGAGCCGACCGGTGTCGAGGTGGTCGTCGCCGACCTGAGCGACGGCATCCCCGCCGAGATCGCCGAGCGCGGCGTCTTCGGCGTGCTGCTCCAGTACCCGGGTGCCTCCGGCGCCGTGCGGGAGATCAAGCCGGTCATCGACCAGGCGCACGAGCTCGGTGCGATCGTCACCGTCTCGGCCGACCTGCTCGCCCTGACGCTGCTGACCTCCCCGGGCGAGCTGGGCGCGGACATCGCCGTCGGCACCACGCAGCGCTTCGGCGTCCCGATGGGCTTCGGCGGACCGCACGCCGGCTACATGGCCGTCCAGGCCAAGCACGCCCGCTCCCTGCCGGGCCGCCTCGTCGGCGTCTCCGTGGACGCGGACGGCAACAAGGCGTACCGTCTGGCGCTGCAGACCCGCGAGCAGCACATCCGCCGCGAGAAGGCCACCAGCAACATCTGTACCGCGCAGGTGCTGCTCGCCGTCATGGCCGCCATGTACGCGGTCTACCACGGCCCGGACGGCCTGCGGACGATCGCCCGCCGCACCCACCGCTACGCGACCCTGCTCGCCGCGGGTCTGACGGCCGGCGGCGTGGAGATCGTGCACGGCGCGTACTTCGACACGATCACCGCCCGCGTCCCGGGCCGCGCCGCCGAGGTCGTGGCCGCCGCCCGCGAGGGCGGGGTCAACCTGCACCAGGCCGACGCGGACCACGTCTCCATCGCCTGCGACGAGACCACCCTGCGCGCCGACATCGAGGCCGTCTGGGCCGCCTTCGGTGTCAGCGCCGACATCGAGGCGCTGGACGAGACCTCGGCGGACACCCTCCCCGAGGGCCTGCTGCGCTCGGACGCCTACCTGACGCACCCGGTCTTCCACCAGCACCGCTCCGAGACCGCGATGCTGCGCTACCTGCGCAAGCTCTCGGACAAGGACTACGCGCTCGACCGCGGCATGATCCCGCTGGGCTCCTGCACGATGAAGCTCAACGCGACCACCGAGATGGAGCCGGTGACCTGGCCCGAATTCGGCCAGCTGCACCCCTTCGCCCCGGTGGAGCAGGCCGAGGGCTACCTCACGCTCATCAACGAGCTGGAGGAACGTCTCTCCGAGGTCACCGGCTACGACAAGGTCTCCATCCAGCCGAACGCCGGTTCGCAGGGTGAGCTCGCCGGTCTGCTGGCCGTACGCGCCTACCACCGTGCGAACGGCGACGAGCAGCGCACCGTCTGCCTCATCCCGTCCTCCGCGCACGGCACCAACGCCGCCAGCGCCGTGATGGCCGGCATGAAGGTCGTCGTCGTCAAGACCGCCGACGACGGCGAGGTGGACGCGGACGACCTGCGCGCCAAGATCGAGCAGTACCGCGACGAGCTCTCCGTGCTGATGATCACCTACCCGTCCACGCACGGCGTGTTCGAGGAGCACGTCGCCGACATCTGCGCCCAGGTGCACGAGGCCGGCGGCCAGGTCTACGTGGACGGCGCGAACCTCAACGCCCTGGTGGGTCTGGCCAAGCCGGGTCACTTCGGCGGCGACGTCTCGCACCTGAACCTGCACAAGACCTTCTGCATCCCGCACGGCGGCGGCGGTCCGGGCGTCGGTCCGGTCGGTGTCCGGGCGCACCTGGCCCCGTACCTGCCCAACCACCCGCTCCAGCCGACCGCCGGTCCGGAGACCGGCGTCGGCCCGATCTCGGCCGCGCCGTGGGGCTCCGCCGGCATCCTGCCGATCTCCTGGTCGTACGTGCGCCTCATGGGCGGCGAGGGCCTCAAGCGCGCCACCCAGGTCGCGGTGCTCGGCGCCAACTACATCGCCAAGCGCCTGGAGCCGCACTACCCGGTGCTCTACACGGGCCCGGGTGACCTGGTCGCGCACGAGTGCATCATCGACCTGCGTCCGCTGTCGAAGGAGACGGGCGTCAGCGTCGACGACATCGCCAAGCGCCTGATCGACTACGGCTTCCACGCGCCGACCATGTCGTTCCCGGTCGCCGGCACGCTGATGATCGAGCCGACGGAGTCCGAGGACCTCGCCGAGATCGACCGCTTCTGCGACGCGATGATCGCCATCCGCGGCGAGATCGAGCGGGTCGCGGGCGGCGAGTGGCCGGTCGACGACAACCCGCTGGCCAACGCCCCGCACACCGCCGCGGCGCTGGGCGGCGAGTGGAACCACCCGTACACCCGTGACGAGGCCGTGTTCCCGGGCGGGGTCACGGCCGCCGAGAAGTACTGGCCGCCGGTGCGCCGCATCGACGGTGCGTTCGGTGACCGGAACCTGGTGTGCTCCTGCCCGCCGCTGGACGAGTACGACAACTGACCGATGACGAAGGGGCCGGTCCGGGAGGTTCTCCCGGGCCGGCCCCTTCGTCGTTCCCGATCCGTCCTATGCCACCGCGAGCGGCCGGTGCGGGGCGATGATCTGGCCGTCCGGAAGCAGTTCGCCGGTGTCCTCGAAGAGCAGGACGCCGTTGCACAGCAGGCTCCAGCCCTGCTCCGGGTGGTTGGCCACCGGGCGGGCCGCCTCCCGGTCGGCGGATTCGGCTGACGGGCAGGCTGGCTGGTGCTGGCACATGGATGCGTTCTTTCGCTGCGACGTGGTCTGTGTGCTACGGCTCGATGCGTGATTCATGGCCGTCCCCCTGGATCATCCCCGCACCCGCGGGGAGCGTGTCCTCAGTCTTCCCCCAGGACAGCCGCTTCGCAGGGATTTCCCGCCGGCTGTCCTCACAGATTGATGACGCATCACTCGTGCGGGCGGTTCAGGCCAACTCCCCTGTCATTTCGGATGGTTCGGCGGTGGCCCGGGCGGACTAACCCGAATGGGCCAATCGGGTCAGGCGGCCGGAGCGGCCAGGGAGGGCGGGATCGGCGGGGTCGCGGGGGTGAGCCGGTGGGTCATCACGGGCAGCAGCTCGGAGACCGGATGCGGCCGGTACGCGGCGATGCCGGGCGGGGCCGGAGCCAGGGGCACCAGCAGGTCCTCGCCCGCGGGCAGGCCGGCGGAGGGATCGGCGCCGACCGCCCCGTGCAGCCACAGCGTCAGCATGTACAGCTCCGGTACGGACAGCAGCCGAGGCTGGTACCCCTTGCCGAGCGACTCCGCCTGGCGCAGGGCGCGTTCGGTGGCCGCGACGTACGGGCCCTCGAAGAAGTGGGAGAAGGTCCAGCCGTCCGGCGTCAGACGCGTATCGGCCGCGGCGACGAACCGGTCGCCGCTGCGGATGAGGAACCGCCAGCCGGTGAGCCGGGTGCGCGGCGGCCTGCCGCCGGCCGCCAGATTGGACATGCCCAGCCGGTCGAGGACGTGGACCGGGAGGGGGAGTTCGGCGGTCACCGGCCCTTGGAGTGCGCGCAGGGCGGGAGTGTGCGCCTCGTTGACCGCGGTGGGGGAACCGAGAGCCGCGAGGACACTGCGCAGGGCGGACGCGGGAGCCGGAGGGACGTGCAGCGGCATGGTGGGTCGCCTCTCACTTGGGAGACCTGTGGAAGGGGGAGGTGCGGACGGCGCTGTCGCATTCTGGGGCCAGAGGGGGGCTGAGGGGCAATGGCCGCGCGCCAACTCTCTGCCTCGTTTGCGGAGTTTATACGACATGTGTTCACGCAGTGTTTCGGCTAGCTGTCCCGCCTATTGCCGACAAGGCGCTTACCGGTCCCGCTGACATGGCATTCATGCCGGATGGGCGCGAACATGTCGCGCTGACCTCGGAGGTTACCGGACGGGGGCCCGGCTGAAAAGCGTCGGTTATCCAGAACGGGCAAAGGCGAGGCGGAATTTGCACGAGTCGGCTTGCCAGGTGAATGTGCCGGAGCGCCCTTCGGCCAAACCGGCGCGCGCTCCGCGCAGTGCACGCCCCCCGGGCGTTATGGATCACGCTGTCGGGGCATCATCGACCGTAACGCGCGCCTGGGTGCCCAGGGCCAGGCCCAGTCGAGGAGGGACGCTTCGATGGGGGAGAAGGTCGTGGCGGGCGGATTCGACCTGTCCGATCGGCAGAGGTATCGAAGGAAGCTCCACGAGTGTCTGGAGGGACTGGAGCGACTTCTGGCGGAGGGGAGGTTCGATCGCCCGAAGAACATGATGGGACTGGAGATCGAGTTGAATCTCGCCGGTGCCGACGGGCTGCCGAGAATGGTGAATGCGGAGGTGCTGGAGCGGATTGCGAGTACGGATTTCCAGACCGAACTGGGAATGTTCAACCTGGAGGTGAACGTCCTCCCGCACAGGCTCGGCGGTCGCGTATTCGACCGGCTCGCCGAGGAACTCAGCGCGGGGCTGGGCTACGCCCACCGGCAGGCCGTGGAGATCGACGCCGGGGTGGTGATGATCGGAATTCTGCCGACGATCTCGCGCGGCGACCTGGTCGCCGCCAACCTGTCGGCGGTGGACCGGTACTCGCTGCTGAACGAGCAGATCCTGATGATGCGCGGCGAGGACTTCACTCTCGACATCGAGGGTGTCGAGCGGCTGACCTGGACCTCCGGGTCGATCGTGCCGGAAGCCGCCTGCACCTCCGTACAACTGCACCTCCAGGTCACGCCGGCCCGCTTCTCGGACGTGTGGAACGCCGCGCAGGCGGTGGCGGCCGTCCAGATAGCCGTCGGCGCGAACTCGCCCTTCCTGTTCGGGCGCGAGCTGTGGCGGGAGTCGCGGCCGCCGCTGTTCACGCAGGCCACCGACACCCGGCCGGTCGAGCTCCAGGCGCAGGGGGTGCGCCCGCGCACCTGGTTCGGGGAGCGGTGGGTGGACTCCGCGTACGAGCTCTTCGCCGAGAACGTCCGCTACTTCCCCTCCCTGCTGCCGATCTGCGACGAGGAGGAGCCGCTGCGGGTGCTGGACGAGGGCGGGGTGCCCCGGCTGCAGGAACTCGTCCTGCACAACGGCACGGTCTACCGCTGGAACCGGCCCGTGTACGGGGTCGCCGACGGGGCGCCGCACCTGAGGGTGGAGAACCGGGTGCTGCCGGCCGGGCCCACCGTCGCCGACGTCGTCGCCAACGCCGCCTTCTACTACGGGCTCGTACGCACCCTCGCGGACGAGCCGCGCCCGGTGTGGACCAGGCTGCCCTTCGCCGAGGCGGAGGCCAACTTCGACGCGGCCTGCCGGTACGGGATCGAGGCGCGCGTGCGGTGGCCGCGCCGGGGCCGGGCCGGGGGACTGGTGAGCGTACCGGCGGTGCGGCTGGTGCTGGACGAACTGCTGCCGATGGCGGCGGCCGGGCTGGACGCCTGGGGCATCGAACCCGCGGACCGCGACCACTACCTCGGCATCATCGAGGAGCGCTGCCGACGGAGGGTGAACGGGGCGACCTGGCAGGTGGACACCTACCACCAGGCCCTCGCGGCCGGGCTGGAGCGGGACGAGGCGCTGGCCGCGACCACCCGGCGCTACAGCGAGCTGATGCACAAGGGCGATCCCGTGCACACCTGGCCCGTGGGGTTGGGGGGTGCGGACCCGGCCTGACCGGCCGCCCGCCCCCGGGTTCCGTGATCCCGTTCCGCCGCCGAGGAGGCAGTATGGGGTGGTCGGGACAGGGTGGCTGGGTGGCAGGGACAGGAGTCGGGCGTGCGGGTGGAGCCGGAACCGGTGGACGTGGAACTGCGCGGGGAGGGGCGGCGCGGCCTGCTGCGGACGGAGACGCTGCTCGTCCTCGCGCTGTCCCTGGGGGCGAGCGCCTTCTCCTCGCTGATCAGCTTCATCGGCTCGCTCACCAAACCGGGCGGGCTCAAGGACCAGGCCGCCACGCTCAACGCCTCGCACGCCCCGGGCCGGCCCTGGCTGGACCTGGCCTGGCAGCTCTTCGGGATCGCGACCGCACTGGTCCCCGTACTGCTCGTCGCCCACTTCCTGACGCGCGAGGGGGCGCCCGGGTTGCGGGTGCTCGGCTTCGACCGCACCCGGCCCTGGTGGGACCTGGGCCGGGGCGCGCTCGTCGCGGCCGGGATCGGCAGCGCGGGGCTCGCCTTCTACCTGGCCGCGCGGGCGAGCGGGGCCAACCTCACGGTGGTGCCGGAGGCGCTGCCCGACGTGTGGTGGAAGTTCCCCGTGCTGATCCTCTCCGCGGTGCAGAACGCCGTGGTGGAGGAGGTCATCGTGCTGGCCTACCTGCTGCGCAGACTCGGCCAGCTGGGCTGGTCGCCGATGGCCGCGCTGCTCGCCAGTTCGGTGCTGCGCGGTTCGTACCACCTCTACCAGGGCATCGGCGGCTTCATCGGCAACATGGTGATGGGCGTCGTCTTCGTGCTCGCCTATCGCCGCTGGGGGCGGGTGGGGCCGCTCGTCGTCGCTCACGCGCTGCTCGACATCGTGGCCTTCGGCGGGTACGCGCTCCTCGCGGGCAAGGTGGGATGGCTGCCGACGCCCTGAGCCGGGGCGCGGCCACGCGGCCACCCGATCGGCCCCGCCGGGCGGTGGCGGGCGCGGAGGCAGTGCGAGGCTGAAGGGGGAGCGAGGAGGCGCGCGCGGTGGCTGTCATGGACTCCCTGGTGCCGTTCGCACCGTTCTTCGTGCCGGTGGTCACCGGCCTGGTGGGCGGGATCAGCCTCCTCATCCGCGACCGCCGCGAGGCGCGCACCAGCGACCACCACTACCGCAGGCGACTGGAGAAGGCCCAGCTGGAGATCCAGTTCCTCAACGGCTGGATCCAGGCCAAGGAGCTGGCGCCGACCGACTCGCCGGCACCGGACCCGGAGCCGGGGCAGTGGCTGGACGAGTGCTACGCGTCGGTGCGGCGGGCCAAGGAGAACACGGGGGGCCGCCACCGGACGGGGCCGGTCTCGCTGCGGCGGCTCCTGCTGCTGGGGGAGCTGAGCGGCCCGGCGAAGAACATGCGGGTCGTCTACTGGATCTCGCTCATCCTGTTCAACGGGGCGCTCGCGTGGTACGTGAACGCGCTCGTCACCGGAGTACCGGGCTTCGCCCACCAGGAGGGGGCCGCCGAGTCCGACGAAATCGCCGCCTACCTGGGGGTCGCGGGCGTCTTCTTCGCCGTGTCGGCCGCCCTGTGGGTGTGGACGGTGCACCTGGGCGCGGCGGAGCCGGCACAGGTCTACCGCAAGCGGATCGACTCGGCCGCCTGGACGGAGCACGAGGACGAGCGGCGCAGAGCAGCTCGCGCGAAGGCGGAGGCGAAGGCGAAGGCGAAGTCGCGCTCGAAGGGCTGACCGGGCCGGGAAGGGCCGGCCCGGGTCAGTGCCCCGTCGTCACTCCGCGCGTTCGGCCCCGGGCTCCGTGGGCGGGGCCGTGAGGAGCTCCCCGTCGAGGACGGTGACCGCGTGCCCGGTCAGCAGCGTGCGCTCACCCGCCAGCGTGACCTTGACCAGCCCCTGGCGGGCACCGCCCTGGAGGCCGGTCAGCTCGTCCCGGCCCAGGCGCTGTGCCCAGAACGGGGCGAGCGCGGTGTGCGCGCTGCCCGTGACCGGGTCCTCGTCGATCCCGAAGGCGGGGAAGAAGCCCCGCGAGACGAAGTCGTACCCGCGGGAGGGGTCCTCGGCGGGCGCGGTGACGATCACCCCGCGCTTGGCGAAGGCCCGCAGGGCGGCGTGGTCCGGCTCCAGCTCGCGCACGGTCTGCTCGTCGGCGAGCTCGATCAGCAGGTCCCCGATGTGCGAGGCGGTGTCGTGCACGGAGAGGATCGGCGCGCCCCCGAGCGCGTGGTCGACGGCGGTCGGCGCCGGGACGGGGGTCAGGGAGGACGTCGGGAAGTCCAGGGTGATGGTGCCGTCCTCGGCGGTCTCGGCGGTGAGGACGCCGCAGCGCGCGGTGAAGCGGATCAGCCCCTTGGCGAGCCCGTTCGTGGCCAGTACGTGTGCCGTGGCGAGCGTGGCGTGCCCGCACATGTCGACCTCGGCGGCCGGGGTGAACCAGCGCAGCGCCCAGTCGGCGTCGCCACCCGGCGGCAGGGGGTGGGCGAAGGCGGTCTCGGAGAGGTTCATCTCGGAGGCGACCTGCTGGAGCCAGGCGTCCGGCGGGAACCCGCCGTCGAGGATCAGGACTCCAGCGGGGTTCCCGTGGAAGGGACGGTCGGTGAAGGCGTCGACGATTCGGATGCGCATGCCCAGACGGTAGGACGGATCCTTGATCACCGACAAAGGCCAATGCGGGGTGACTGGCCTGGTGTCGCGCGGGTCCGCCCCGGCAGGCGCTCGCGGATCCTTCCCGGCGTGCCGCCCGGCACCGGTCTCCGCGCCTCGCGGCGCTGCCCCGGCCCTGCGGGCCCGGTGAGACCCCGAGGCGCCGGACGACGCGGGCTTGACGGGCGGGATCCGCCGGAGACCCCTACCCGGCCTGCTTGCGTACGACGGCCATCTCCCCGTCGTCCGGGTCACCCATGAGTACGAACAGTTCCGGGTGCTCGGCTGTCCCGGCCACCAGCCAGACCCGCTCCGCGCGCTCGCAGCCGGGGATGGTCAGGGATATGCCCGCCCGCTCGCCGTACGTCGCCTCTCCGGATTCCCACGTCCCGTTGCCCGAACAGTGGCTCACGACGTCGAACCCGTCGTGCACCGGCAGCTGGTGCACCACCGCCTCGCCCTCGGGGCCGAGTTCCAGGCGGACGTGGTCGCCGGCCCATTCGCCGATGTAGTCGGCGCGCTCGAGGACGGGCGCCCGGTACGCCGGCGCAGCGGCTCCGATGCAGAAGGTGGCGATCACCGCGACCACGGACGGCGCCACTGCCCAGAGCCGGACCTTCCTCCTCGGCACCTGCCGCATCCGCGCGAACACCGCCACCGCCACGGGCGGCGCCCCGGTGGCCGCGATCCAGCAGAACGTGGCGGCGTACGAGGTGTCGGCGAGCAGCGAGAGCGGTGCGGCGTACCCGGCCGCGAGCACGATGACGGCCGGCACTGCCCAGTAGGGCGCGGAGATGCGGGTGCGCAGACCCGCGAGGTTCGAAGCCACCATCGCCGGCGTGGTGAAGAGCAGGCTGTGCAGGAAACCCAGCCCGACCGCGATGAACGGACCTGGGACGCACATGACGAAGAGCCAGAAGAGCACGGCGATGCCGCCGCCGTAGCCCCGGCCGTAGGGCTCTCCCACGAATGAGGTGATTTGCGCGTAGAGCGCCGAGCAGAGCAGCACGGTCCCTGCCACGGTCTCGGCGCCCGGGGCGATTCCGCTCCAGCTGTCGGTGCGCTGCCGTCCGGTGGTGTCCATGTGGTTCGCCATGGTGAGAGCCCCCTCCACGTCAATTGAACGCGTTCAATTGACGTGGACCCTACACCTCTTCGGCGAAGAAGTTTCCGATATATCGTTGACGCATCGCGATCGGTCATCGATAGTGGAGACATCGGAAAACCGATGAACCGAGACGAACCACTACGAAGTGACGGAAGGAGCGCAGTCATGCGTTCACGCGGACAGCACGAACACGGCCACGGTCACGGACACGAGCACGGACGGGGTCATGGCCACTGCGGGCCCGATCGTCGGGAGGAGTTCAGGGGGCTGCGCGCCGCCTTCGGCCCGTTCGGGCCTCCCTTCGGCGGCGGACCCTTCGGCGGGCGCGGTGGTCGGGGCGGACCGCGCGGCAGGGCTCGGCGCGGTGACGTACGCGCCTCGATCCTGGCGCTGCTCGCCGACCGGCCGATGCACGGCTACGAGATGATCCAGGAGATCGGCGAGCGCAGCGGCGGGGCGTGGAAGCCCAGCCCCGGCTCGGTCTACCCGACCCTCCAGCTGCTGGAGGACGAGGGCCTGATCGTCAGTGAGAGCGAGGGCGGCAAGAAGCTGTTCACGCTCACCGACGCCGGTCGCGCCGAGGCCGAGTCCGGGCCCGACGCCCCTTGGGCGGATGCCGGGCGGGGCTTCGACTTCGAGGCGATGCAGGAGATCCGGACGGCCGGAGTCGGCCTGATGGAGGCCTTCGGGCAGGTCTTCAAGACCGGCTCGCCCGAACAGCGGGAGAAGGCCCTCGCCGTCATCAACGACGCCCGCAAGAAGCTCTACCTGATCCTGGCCGACGAGCACTGATCCGGCCTGGCCCCTGGCCTCGGGCCCCTGGCCTCGGGCCCCTGGCCCCTGGTCCCTGACCTCGGGCCCTTGGCCCCGAACGACCGAGCGCCCCGCGAGTCCTCTCGCGGGGCGCTCCGTCGTTGCGTGGAGGTCAGACGACCAGACCGGCCAGCTTGCGCAGGGATTCGTTCAGCGCGGCGGTCGCCGAGTCCTTGAGCTTGCCCGCCATCAGGGAGACCGCGGCGCCCGTGAACTCGCCGTCGATGCGGACGGTGGTGGCCCCGCCGTCCGGGGTCAGCGTGTAGCGGGTGAGCACCGCCACGCCCATCGGGCCCTTGCCGGTGATGGCGAAGACGCGCTCGTCCTCCAGCTCGGAGACGGTCCAGACGACCTCGGCCGGGAAGCCCATCATCTTCATGTTCTCGGCGAAGGTGGAGCCGACCGCGAGGGTCTCGGGTCCGCCCTTCGGGAAGTTCGTGTGGGTCATGCTCCACTGGCCGTACGCGTCCCAGTCCGTCAGCTGGGACCAGACCCTCGCGGCGGACGCCTCGATGCGTGATTCCGCGGTGACTTCAGCCATGCGACCACCCCTTCTCGTCGGGTACGTGCGGCGGAACGTAGCCCCGGCGGGCGGAACATTCAATACTGACGACCTGTCAGAAATCGGCGGGGCGGGCGTCGGGAGTGGCGGTCGGGGTGTCGTGTACGTCTCAACAGGTGTCATGGCCGTGACGGTCCTGACCGGCCCTGTCATGATGGCCCGATGCAAGCGTCAGGGAAGAACGCCGGACTGGGCCTCGCCCTCGTCTCGGCGGTTGCGTTCGGTGGTTCCGGAGTGGCGGCGAAGCCGCTGATCGAGGCGGGTCTGGACCCCCTCCAGATGGTCTGGCTCAGGGTGGCCGGGGCAGCGCTCGTGCTGTCCCCGCTGGCCTGGCGCCACCGCGGTCTCGTGCGGCGCAAGCCCGCGCTGCTCGCGGGCTTCGGGCTGGTCGCCGTCGCGGGCGTACAGGCCTTCTACTTCGCCTCGCTGTCCCGGATTCCCGTCGGCGTGGCCCTGCTCCTGGAATACCTGGGCCCGGCGCTGCTGCTCGGCTACATCCGCTTCGTCCAGCGCAAGCCCGTGACGCGGGGCGCCGCCGCCGGTGCGGCCGTGGCCGTCGTGGGGCTGGCCTGCGTGGTCGAGATCTGGGCCGGGCTGCGGCTCGACCTGCTCGGCGTGGTCTTCGGCCTCTGCGCGGCCCTGTGCCAGGCCTCCTACTTCATCTTCGCCGACCAGGGTTCCGACGGGGACGACGCCCCGGACCCGCTCGGCGTCACCGCGCACGGCCTGGTCGTGGGCGCCCTCGTCATGACCGTGATCGCCCGCCCGTGGGAGATCGACTGGCAGGTGCTGGGCGGGGAGGCGGCCCTGGGCGACGTCATGGTGCCCGCCGGGGTACTGCTCGGCTGGGTGGTACTGATCGCGACCGTCTTCGCGTACCTGACCGGCGTCGTCTCCGTGCGCAAGCTCTCGCCGCAGATCGCGGGCGTCGTGGCCTTCCTGGAGGCCGTCGTCGCCACCGTGCTGGCGTGGATCCTGCTCGGCGAGCACCTCTCCACCTGGCAGATCGTCGGCGGCGGGCTGGTGCTGGGCGGTGCGTTCATCGCGCAGTCCTCGCGGCCGGCCCCGCCGGAGGAGCCGGCCGACGCGGTGTTCCTGGACCGCGAGACCGCGAAGGCCTAGGGTTACGCGCATGCCTTCGACCGTGCTTCCGCCTCCCGCCGCCTAGGCGCGGGCGGCACCTTCACGAACCGAGTGCCCGGGGGTTCCCGGGCCGATGCGCGCTGCCCGCGAAGCGATGACCTGCCTTCCTCATCCTTCACGCATGCGCGGAGAACCACGTGTCGAACCAATCGCCCGCCGCCGGGCGCAGTCTGCTGTACCTCGTCATCGCCGGAGCCGCCTGGGGCACCGCCGGTGCGGCCGCATCCCTCCTCTTCCTGGCCAGTGACCTCGGCCCGCTCGCCCTGTCCTTCTGGCGGTGCGCGGGCGGGCTCGTGGTGCTGCTCGCGGTGCTCGCCCTGCGCGGGCGCCGCCGGGCGGACGACGGGCGGGCGCGGCCGTCGAAGGCCTCCCTGATCGGGACCGGGCTGCTGTTCACCCTCTTCCAGGCCGCCTACTTCGCCGCCGTGCGCGAGACCGGACTCGCGGTCGGCACCGTCGTCACCCTCGGCGCCGGGCCCGTGCTCATCGCCCTCGGGGCCCGGTACTGGATGGGCGAGCGGCTCGGCCGCGGCGGCCTGGCCGCGGTCTGCGGGGCGCTGGCCGGGCTGGTCGTCCTCGTGCTGGGCAGCGGGGGCGGCGAGGTGCGGCCCCTCGGCGTCGGCTGGGCGCTGCTGTCCGCCGCCGGGTACGCGGCCATGACCCTGCGGGCCCGCCTGCTCGGGCAGCGCGGGGCGAGCGGGGACCCCCTGGTCACCACCGCCTGGTCGGTCGCGGTGGGGGCGGTCGCCCTGCTGCCGCTCGCCTGGGCGGAGGGGCTGCTGCCGCACACCGCCGAACCGGGGCGGGTGCTCTGGCTGCTGGTGTACGTCGCCCTCGTGCCGACCGCGCTCGCGTACGTGCTCTACTTCACCGGCGCCGCCGCGGTACGGGCCGCGACCGTGTCCGTGATCATGCTGATCGAGCCGGTGAGCGCGGCGGTTATCGCCGTCCTGGTGCTCGGGGAGCGGCTGACCGGCGCCGTGGTGCTGGGGACCGTACTGCTGCTGACGGCGGTGGGAGCGCTGATCGCGGCGGAAGCGCGCCGTCCGTCGGCCGGGCCCGCGCCGGTGGCGGCCGGGCCCGACGCCGTGCGGGAGCGTCCTCAGAGTGCCGTGATGTAGTCCGGGACGGCGATGCCGGGGGCCAGGTCCGCGGCGGGCACGGGGGCTCCGTACGCCGGTGCGACGGGGACCACGCCCGTCCAGTACGGCAGGTCCAGGTCCTCGGCGTCGTCGTTCGGTCCGCCGGTGCGCAGCTTCGCGGACACCTCGTCCAGATCCAGGCGGATCACCGCCGTCGCGGCGAGCTCCTTGGCGTTCGCGGGCCGGGAGTCGGCGGAGCGGCCCGGTACGACGTGGTCGACGAGGGCGTCCAAGGCGAGCCGGCGCTCGGCCTCGTCAGTGACCTGGTAGGCGGTGCCGTGGGCCACCATCGAGCGGTAGTTGAGCGAGTGGTGGAAGGCCGAGCGGGCCAGTACCAGGCCGTCGACGTGGGTCACGGTCACGCAGACGGCGAGGCCCGGGTCAGCCTTGCCGGCCGCGAGCAGCGGGCGGGAGCCGGTGGAACCGTGCACGTAGAGGACCTCGCCGACGCGGGCGAAGAGCGTGGGCAGGACCACGGGGGCGCCGTCGCGGACGAATCCCAGGTGGCAGACGTAGGCCTGGTCGAGTATCGAGTGCACCGTCTCGCGGTCGTAGCGCGCCCGGTCGCGGGAGCGGGTGGGCACGGTGCGGTCGGTGGGCTCGTACGCCGTCTCCGTCGCGGGGGTCGCGGTCATCGTGCGCACTCCTTGTACTAGTGCATAATTGGCTTTGTGCTAGGAGATTATCGGATCGAAGGGCGCCGCGCATCGGATATCGCGGCCAGCGTCGAAGCGGGCGTGGGATCGGGCGCGCTCGCGCCCGGAGCGCTGTTGCCGCCGATGCGGGAGCTGGCGGGTGAGCTGGGCGTGAACCCGAACACGGTCGCGGCCGCGTACCGCACGCTGCGCGAGCGCGGGGTCATCGAGACCGACGGGCGGCGCGGCAGCCGCGTACGGGCCCGCCCGTCGAGCGCGCCCCGCGACGCGGCCCCGATGGCGGTGCCGGCCGGCGTACGGGACCTCGGCTCGGGCAACCCGGACGTGTCGCTGCTCCCCGCTCTGGACGGGGCCCTGGCCTTCGCCGCCCGGCGGTACGCGCAGGCACCGACCCTCTACGGGGACGATCCGCTGCTGCCGGAGCTCGATCGGCTGGCCCGGGCGGACTTCGACGCGGACGGGGTTCCAGTGGGGCCGGTGGCGGTGACCTCGGGCGCGCTGGACGGGATCGAACGGGTCCTGGCCGCGCATCTGCGGCCGGGGGACGCGGTGGCGGTCGAGGATCCGGGCTGGGGGAGCGTGATGGACCTGGTCGCCGCCCTCGGGCTGCGGGTGCTGCCGGTCGCCGTCGACGACGACGGCCCCGAGGTGGACGCTGTGGCGCGGGCGCTGGCGGCCGGGGCGCGGGCCCTGGTGGTCACCCCGCGGGCGCAGAACCCCACCGGGGCGGTGCTGAGCGCGGAGCGGGCGGCGGAGCTGCGGGCCCTGCTGGCGGGCCACCCGCAGGTGCTGACGATCGACGACGACCACGGCCACGGGATCGTGGACCTGCCGCTCCACTCCCTGGGCGGAGTGACCCGGCACTGGGCGCTGACGCGGTCCGCGGCGAAGGCGTACGGGCCGGACCTGCGGCTGGCGGTGCTCACGGGTGACGCGGTGACGCTGGACCGGGTGCGCGGGAGGCAGCGGCTGGGCCCGGGGTGGGTGAGCCGGCTCCTCCAGTACGCGGTGGTGGACCTGTGGACCTCGGGGGCGGTGGACCGCGCGGCGGTGTCCCGGGCCTACGACGAGCGGCGGGACGCGGTGATCGCGGCGCTGCGGGAGCGGGGGGTGCGGGCACACGGGCGGAGCGGACTGAACGTGTGGGTGCCGCTGCCCGGGGTCGGCGAGACGGCGGTGGTGGCGGGGCTGCTGGCCGCGGGTTGGGCGGTGGCGCCGGGGTCCCGGTACCGGGTGGAGTCGGGCCCGGGCATCCGCCTGACGGTCTCGGCGCTCGTGCCGGCCGAGATCCCGGCCCTGGCCGACGCCGTCGCCGCGGCGGTCCGGCCGTCGGGAGGCGGTCGCTCGGTCTGATCTCTGGCCATGGTCTCCGCCCCGCCTCGCCCTGGGGCTCCGCCCCGGCTTCCGCGCGTCGGACCGCCGGCGTGGCCGGGGGCGGACGAGCCGTGAGCCCGGTTGGCCGTGGCGCGCCGGGCCGGGCCCAGGGCCAACGGGGTCATTGGAGTTCGAGGAGGCCACCCAGGGTGGAGACCACTCCGGCCAGGGCCAAGAATGCCGCCAGGTAGCGCCAGACCCCGGCCGTAACGACTTGCGGCGCCGGGCCCAGGTTGCCCTGGGAGTGCCTGCGAAGTTCGGCGTTGGCCTCCGACCTGCGGGCCAGTGATGCGGCCGATCCGCGGATGTTCAACATGACCCAGCCGCCGCCGACGAGGGCGATGGGTCCGGCGGACAGAAGGACGGTGGCCAAGCTCAAGAGGTGCCCCCCCAGGCGGTGTGATGATCGCCCGGACGTTATCAGGGGTCAGGCGGGGCGGCGGCGGCCGGGACGGGCCTGGGTGAGCGCGGCGCCCGCCAGGATGATCGCGGCACCGACCGGGGTGTTCCAATGGAGCTGTTCGCCGAGGACCAGGACGCCCGCCGTCGTGGCCACGACCGGGATGAAGTACGTGACCATCTGCGCGGTGGTCGGGCCGATCTCCGTCACCAGTCCGTACTGCATCTGCAGGGCCATGCCCGTCCCGAGGGCGCCCAGGGCGATCACCGAGAGGGTCGGCCAGAGCGGGAAGGACGCCGGGGCGGTGGTGAACAGGGTGCTGACCAGGGCGAGCTGGAGGGTGGAGAGCATCAATTGGCCTCCGGTCAGTGCCACCGGTGAGCCCGGGGTCCCGGCCAGGGTGCGGCGGACGTAGATCCAGCCGATGGGGTAGCAGAGCGACGCGAGCAGGGCGAACGCGGTGCCCTTGGCGTCGACCCCCGAGAAGCCCTGCCAGGCTCCGAGGACCGTGAGGACGCCCAGGAAGCCCAGCCCCAGCCCCGCGAAGCGGCGCCGCGTCGGGCGGTCCTCGGACAGCGCGACCAGCGACAGCGCCATGCCCCACAGCGGGGAGGTGGCATTGCAGATGCCGGCCAGGCTCGACGGGATGTTCAGCTCCGCGTACGCGAAGAGCGAGAAGGGGGCCGTGTTGAGCAGGAGCGCCGCCACGGAGAGGTGACCCCAGGTGCGCAGCCCCCGGGGGAGCGGCTCGCGGCGTACCAGCAGGACCGCGAGGAGGGCGAGCGCGCCGAACAGGACCCGGCCCAGCGCCACCTGGAAGGGCGCGTAGGCCTCCGTGCCCACCTTGATCAGGAGGAAGCTGAAGCCCCAGATGACCGAGAGGATCGCGAAGCGGACCCGCCAGTCGAGGAGTCGGACCCGGCGGACGGCGGCGGCAGCGGGGGCGGTGGCGGTGGCGGCGACGGAGGGGGAGGTGGTCGGGAGGTCGGGCCGCGGGGCTGTGGGTGCGCTCATGGCACCTACTGTGCGCGTCTCAACTTCGTAGGACAAGCGAGACTTCGTGGGGGTGACGGCGTAGCATCGCTTACATGTTGAACCTGGAGCGCCTGCGCACCCTCGACGCCCTCGCCCGCCACGGCTCGGTCAGCGGCGCGGCCGACGGGCTCCACGTCACCACCTCCGCCGTCTCCCAGCAGATGGCCAAGCTGGAGCGCGAGATCGGCCAGCCGCTGCTCGCCAAGAACGGCCGCGGGGTCCGCCTCACCGACGCCGGGCGACTGCTCGCCGACCACGCGGCACGGATCATCTCCCAGGTGGAACTCGCCCAGGCCGACGTCGAGGCCCAGCGGGGCTGCGCGGTGGGCGAGCTGCGGATCGGCGCCTTCCCGACCGCCATGCGCGGGCTGCTGCCGCAGGTGCTGTCCGCCCTGCGCGCGGACCATCCGGAGCTGCGGGTCCGGGTGCGCGAGCAGGAGCCGGAAGAGAGCATGGCGGCGGTCGTGCGCGGGGACCTCGACCTCGCCCTCGCCATCGACTGGCACAACAAGCGCATGCCCGTCCCCGCCGAGCTGACCAGGGCCCACCTGCTCGACGACTCCGTCGACATCGCCGTCCCGGCGGGCCACCGGCTGGCCGGCCGGGACCGGATCTCCCTGGCCGAATTCGGCGAGGACGACTGGATCTCCTGGAACGAGGGCCAGTTCTGCCACGAGTGGCTCGTCTTCACCCTGCGCGGTACGGGGATCGAGCCGCGCATCGCGCACATCGCCGAGGAGCACCACACCCAGCTCGCCTTCGTGGAGGCCGGGCTCGGCGTGTGCGTGGCGCCCAAGCTGGGCCGCGGCCCGGTGCCGCCCGGGGTCCGGCTGCTGCCGGTCTGCGACACCGTACGCCGTCACGTGTACGCGGTCTGGCGCGCGGACGCCGACCGGCGGCCCTCCATCCGGGCCGCCGTGGAGGCCCTGCGGGAGGCGGCCGCCGGAATCGGGTAGCGCCCCCTACAGCTTGCGGAAGTCCCAGGAGACGACCGACTCCGGGGTGAGGCGGATCCAGGCGTGCCGGCCGTCGTGCGGCATCTCGTCGAGGCCGAAGTTCTTGGCCGGAAAGATCCGCTCGGCCTCCGCCAGCTCCGGGCAGGGCTCGCCGGTGCGCGGGGCCTCGCCCACGAAGACGGCGGTGCCGGACAGTTCCACGCCGCGCAGTTCGTCGTACGCCTCGCCCGAGTCCACGACCACCGAGATCCGCGGGTCCTTGCGCAGGTCGGACCAGCGCCGGCTGCGCGTGATCGAGTACAGCCACAGGGAGGTGCCATCCCAGGCGAACCACAGGGCGCCCACGTGCGGGCGGCCGTCCGGGGAGACCGTGGCCACCCGACAGGTGCGCTGCTCGCGCAGGAAGGCGTCCACCTCCGTGTCGCTCATCATGATGCGGCGACCCCGCCGCTGTGCCGTCGCCGAGCGTGCCTCGTCCATCCGTCCCGCACCCCTTCACATCTGACTATGTGTCAGGAATCATGCGGGCTGTCGGGCCGTCACGCCAGGGGGAGCCATGCAGGAACTCGATCCCGCCACCACCGCACTGCTCACCGTCGAATGCCAGAACGGGGTGGTCGGCGAGGAGAGCGCGCTGCCCGAACTCGCCAAGGAGGCGCGGGACTCCGGGATGCTGGATCGGGTGGCGGCGCTGACCGACGCCGCGCGCCGGGCCGGCGTACAGGTGCTGCACGCGGTGGCGGAGCGGCGGCCGGACGGGCGCGGGGCGAACACCAACGCGAGGCTGTTCCGGGCGGCCGGGAAGCTCCCCGTCCGCCAGTTGACGGGAAGCGCGGCCGTGGAGGTCGCCGCCCCCATCACCGTGGCCGAACAGGACCTGGTGGTCCGCAGGCTCCACGGGCTCTCCCCGATGGCCGGAACCGACCTCGACGCGCTGCTGCGCAACCTCGGCGTCCGTACCCTCGTCGTCACCGGGGTCTCCTCCAACATCGCGATCCCCAACACCGTCTTCGACGCCGTGAACCTCGGCTACCAGGTGGTCGTCCCGTCCGACGCCATCGCCGGGGTGCCCGCCTCCTGCACGGCCGAGGTGATCCGCAACTCCCTCGGGCTGGTCGCGGCCATCACCACGACCGAAGCGTTGCTTATGCAGTGGGCTCCGTCGAGCTGACCCCCGTAACCTGGGCGGATGCTGTCCGAAGTGATCGCGACCCGTTACGTCACGCCGCTGCGCGAGGGCGGTTCGCTCCCAGGAATCGTCGAGGCCGATGACCTCGGCACGTACGTCATGAAGTTCACCGGCGCGGGCCAGGGCCGCAAGACCCTGGTCGCCGAGGTCATCTGCGGGCGCCTCGCCCAGCGGCTGGGCCTGCGGGTCCCGAGGCTGGTGCAGATGCAGCTCGACCCCGTCATCGGGCTCGCCGAGCCCGACCAGGAGGTCCAGGAGCTGCTCAAGGCCAGCGGGGGACTCAACCTCGGCATGGACTACCTGCCCGGATCGATCGGCTTCGACCCGCTCGCGTACGAGGTGGACCCGGTCGAGGCGGGGCGCGTGGTCTGGTTCGACGCCCTGATCAACAACGTCGACCGGTCCTGGCGCAACCCCAACATGCTGGTCTGGCACGGGGACCTGTGGCTCATCGACCACGGCGCCACCATGATCTGGCAGCACAACTGGCCCACCGCCGCGGCCGCGGCCGCCAAGCCCTACAACGCCTCCGACCACGTCCTCGCCCCCGTGGGCCCGGACATCGCGAGCGCCGCGGCAGCGCTCGCGCCGCTGGTCACCGAGGAGCTGCTCACCGAGGTCGCGGCCGACGTCCCCGACGAATGGCTGGTCGACGAGCCCGGCTTCGGCTCCACGGACGAGCTGCGGCGCGCCTACGTGGAGGCACTGCTGCCGCGCGCGGCCACGATCCACGAGAGGATCTCGATGGAGGCCGAGGTGAAGGCCCCGCGGAAGCCGCCGGGCTGGCTCACCGACCACCTGGCGGAATGGCCCCACAAGACCAAGAAGAAGAGCGGCGACGAGTGACCAAGCGGGACGTGTTCGAGTACGCGCTGGTGCGTGTGGTGCCCCGGATGGAAAGGGGCGAGTGCTTCAACGCCGGCGTGATCGTCTACTGCCGGGCGCACGGGTACGTCGCCGCGCGCACCCACCTCGACGAGGCGAAGCTGCTCGCGCTGGACCCCGGGGCCGATGTGGCCGGGGTGCGGGCCGCGCTGCGCGGCGTGGAGGGGGTGTGCGCGGGGGGCACCGCGGCGGGGCAGGCGGCCGGTGACGATGCCGGGCGGCGGTTCCGGTGGCTGATCGCGCCGCGGAGCACCGTCGTGCAGCCCGGGCCCGTTCACACGGGGCTCACGGCCGACCCGGCCGCGGAGGTGGAGCGGCTGCTGGACCTGCTGGTGCGCTGACCCCTCCGGGGAGGGCCCGCCGGCCTTCGGGTGCGGCGCTGTTGCGGGGGCTCCGCCCCCGAACCCCCGCGCCTCGAACGCCGGCCGGGCTGGATTTGTCCCCGGCCGGGCCGGATCGGTCACCTTCGGGGTTGGATCGGTCCCCTGCGGGCCGGAAGTTCCCCGGGGTCGAGTGGCGCCCGGGGCGGCGTCGGACGCGGTCCCGCGCCCTCGGCGGGCTCCCGTTGACAGCGCGGCGCTGCGGCTCCTAGCGTCTCCTCAGCTGAAGCTACTAAGCGGTTGCTCACCTCTGGGCGGCCGTCTCTCAAGGGCGAGGAGATCCAGCATGTCCACCACCGAGCAGCGCGTCGCGATCGTGACCGGGGCGGCCCGGGGCATCGGCGCCGCCACCGCCGTACGCCTGGCCGCCGAGGGTCGGTCGGTCGCCGTACTCGACCTCGACGAGGCCGCCTGCAAGGACACCGTCGAGGCCATCACGGCGGCCGGCGGCACGGCCCTCGCCGTCGGCTGCGACGTCTCGGACGGCGCGCAGGTGGAGGCGGCCGTCGAGCGC
Organism: Streptomyces sp. NPDC096339; assembly: GCF_044762985.1. Classification (NCBI taxonomy): domain Bacteria; kingdom Bacillati; phylum Actinomycetota; class Actinomycetes; order Kitasatosporales; family Streptomycetaceae; genus Streptomyces; species Streptomyces sp. NPDC096339. The sequence continues at coordinate 32,247 of NZ_JBIWFI010000008.1, forward strand.
GTCGCGAGCACGCTCGGCGCTCCGACCGTCCTGGTCAACAACGCGGGTGTGCTGCGCGACAACCTGCTGTTCAAGATGGGCGAGTCCGACTGGGACACCGTCATGAACGTGCACCTGCGTGGCGCGTTCCTGATGTCGAAGGCCTGTCAGAAGTACATGGTCGAGGCGAAGTTCGGCCGGATCGTCAACCTCTCCAGCAGCTCGGCCCTCGGCAACCGCGGCCAGGCCAACTACTCCGCCGCCAAGGCGGGTCTGCAGGGCTTCACCAAGACCCTGGCCATCGAGCTCGGCAAGTTCGGCGTCACCGCCAACGCCGTCGCCCCCGGGTTCATCGCCACCGAGATGACCGCGCAGACCGCCGCCCGCGTCGGCATGGGCTTCGAGGACTTCAAGGCCGCGGCCGCCACCCAGATCCCCGTCCAGCGCGTCGGCACCCCCGACGACATCGCCAACGCCATCGCCTTCTTCACGGGCGAGGCGGCCGGCTTCGTCTCCGGCCAGGTCCTGTACGTGGCCGGCGGCCCGCTCAACTGACCGGTCGACGAGAGGCAGGGGCGTACGACATGACGTACGAAGGAACGGACAGCGGCAAGGTCGCGCTGATCACCGGGGCGAGCCGGGGCATCGGCTACGGCGTCGCCGAGGCGCTGGTGGCCCGCGGGGACCGGCTGTGCATCACCGGGCGCAACGAGGACGCGCTCAAGGAGGCCGTCGAGCGGCTCGGCGCCGACCGGGTCATCGGGGTCGCGGGCAAGGCGCACGACGAGGAGCACCAGGCCCTCGCCGTCGAGCGGACGATGGAGGCGTTCGGCCGGGTCGACTTCCTGATCAACAACGCCGGCACCAATCCGGTCTTCGGCCCGATCGCGGACCTGGACCTCGGGGTCGCGCGCAAGGTCTTCGAGACCAACGTGATCTCGGCGCTCGGTTTCGCCCAGCGGACCTGGCACGCCTGGCAGAAGGACAACGGCGGGGCGATCGTGAACATCGCCTCCATCGCCGGCGTCTCGGCCTCGCCCTTCATCGGGGCGTACGGGATGAGCAAGGCGGCGATGATCAACCTGACCCTCCAGCTCGCCCACGAGATGGCCCCCGGGGTCCGGGTCAACGCGATCGCGCCGGCCGTGGTCAAGACCAAGTTCGCGCAGGCGCTCTACGAAGGCCGCGAGCAGGAGGCCGCGGCCGCCTATCCGCTGGGCCGGCTCGGGGTTCCGGAGGACATCGGAGGGGCCGCGGCCTTTCTTACATCTGCACAAGCGGAATGGATCACGGGACAAACTCTCGTCGTGGATGGAGGAATGTTCCTGAATGCCGGAGTGCATTGATCGATAATCGGACACATGGCCTTCCTTAAGGGAGGTGAATGTGTCACGAATACGCACGGAACCGGTCATGTGCCCCACGAAACCTGTCCATTGGAATCGTGGGGCACTGCGGTAGGGTCTGCCGCACCCCTGGCTGATCGAGGAGCGTGCACGTGTTCATCCGGACCAGATGTCTGCAGATCACTGCGGCCCTTGCGTCCATATCCCTGCTCGCCGGATGCGGCCTGCTCTCGGACGACAAGGGCGACGACGCCAAGCGCATCGTCGTCGGCACTACCAGCGCCCCCAGCACCCTCGATCCCGCCGCGGCGTGGGACGGCTCCTGGGAGCTCTACCGGAACGTCTACCAGACCCTGGTGGCCTTCCCGACGGGCTCCACGAAGCCCCAGCCGGACGCCGCCCAGGGCTGCGAGTTCACGGACGCGGCCAACCAGGCGTACCGGTGCACCCTGCGCAAGGGCCTGAAGTTCTCCAACGGCGAGCCGCTCGACTCCAAGGCGGTCAAGTACTCCCTGGACCGGATCAGGACCATCGCGTCCGACGTCGGCCCCAAGGACCTCTTCGGCACGCTCGACAAGATCGAGACCCCGGACCCGCTGACGGTCGTCTTCCACCTGAACACCTCGGACGCCACGTTCCCGTTCGTCCTCGGCTCGCCCGCCGCGTCGCTGGTCGCGCCCAAGGAGTACCCCGCGGACAAGGTCCGCAACGACGGCAAGGTCGTCGGCTCCGGCCCGTACGTGCTCGACTCGTACAAGGAGGGCGGCGAGGCCGTCCTCAACGGCAACGAGAACTACAACGGCTTCGCCAACCGCAAGAACTCCGGCGTGACCATCCGCTACTTCGCCGACTCCCCGAAGATGATCTCCGCCCTCAAGGAGAAGGAGATCGACGTGATCTACCGAGGCCTGTCGGCCCCGGAGATCCTGGACCTCCAGAGCCCCGCCTCGCACGGGCAGGGCGTGGGAGTCGTCGAGAACGTCGGCGCCGAGATCCGCTACCTCGTCTTCAACCCCAAGGACCCGTCGATCGCCAAGCTCCCGGTCCGCCAGGCCATCGCCCAGGTGATCGACCGCGGCGCGCTCGTCGGCAAGGTCTACCAGGGCACCGCCGAGCCGCTGTACTCGATGGTCCCCAAGGGGGTCGTGGGCCACAAGACGCCCTTCTACGACAAGTTCGGCCAGCCGGACGTGAACAAGGCCAGGAAGATCCTCAGGGACGCCGGGATCACCCAGGCCGTCGATCTGACCTTCTGGTACACCACCGACCGCTACGGCTCCTCCACCGCCGACGAGTTCACCGAGCTCAAGCGCCAGCTGGACGAGAGCCAGCTCTTCAGGGTCACCCTGCGCAGCGCGCCCTGGAAGGCCTTCCAGGCGGGCTACAAGAACCAGGAGTACCCCGTCTTCGGTCGTGGCTGGTTCCCCGACTTCCCGGACCCGGACAACTTCATCGCGCCGTTCGTCGGCAAGGAGAACGCGGTCGGTACCCCGTACGAGCCCGCCCAGATCCTGAACGAACTCCTGCCCAAGTCCCGCCGCGAGGGCGACCGCTCCGCCGGAGTCCGCGAGTTCGAACTCGCGCAGCAGGTCTTCGCCGACGACGTCCGGCTGCTGCCCCTGTGGCAGGGCAAGCTGTACGTCGCCGCGCGCGAGGACATCGCGGGCGCCGAGCGGGCCCTGGACCCGCAGACCGTCATGCAGATGTGGGAGTTCTACCGCAAGACCAGCTGGTAGCGAGGCCGCACGCGTCGGCCGCCGGGAGGCGGCCGACGCGTTGTCAGTGGCTCCCGGTAGGTTCTTGATCAGTCGCAAGAACTTGTACCGGAGGTTGTGCCGTGACCCAGATGCTGCCCGAGTCCTGGCTTCCCGTCCTCGGCGGGGAGCTGGACCAGCCCTACTTCAAAGAGCTCACCGAGTTCGTCGAGAAGGAGCGGGCGAACGGGCCGGTCTACCCGCCCCGTGAGCAGGTGCTCGCGGCCCTGGACGCCACCCCCTTCGACCAGGTGAAGGTGCTGGTCCTCGGCCAGGACCCGTACCACGGCGCCGGCCAGGGCCACGGCCTGTGCTTCTCCGTGCAGCCCGGCGTGAAGACCCCGCCCTCGCTGCGCAACATCTACAAGGAGATGAAGGAGGAGCTCGGCCTCCCCGTCCCCGACAACGGTTACCTCATGCCGTGGGCCGCTCAGGGCGTCCTGCTCCTCAACGCGGTGCTCACGGTCCGCGAGGCCGAGCCCAATTCGCACAAGGGCAAGGGTTGGGAGAAGTTCACCGACGCGGTGATCCGCGCGGTGTCGGACCGTCCGGACCCGGCCGTCTTCGTGCTGTGGGGTGCCTACGCCCAGAAGAAGATCCCGCTGATCGACGAGGAGCGCCACGTGATCGTCAAGGGGGCCCACCCGTCCCCGCTGTCGGCGAAGAAGTTCTTCGGATCCCGCCCCTTCACGCAGATCAACGAGGCCGTCGCCGCCCAGGGCCATGAGCCGATCGACTGGCGGATCCCGGACCTCGGCTGACGCCACACCGCGCCTCGGCGCCATTGCCGGTGCCTCCGGCTAGCTTCTTGATGATCAGACCGGAGCAGGTCTGGCGGAGCGAGCCGGAGGCCGCGGTGACGGAGCAGCAGGAGGCGTCGGAGGACGCCGTCATGACGAGGATCGGCCAAGCGGTCATCCTGCTGCACGCCGGGGACCGCGAGGAGGCCCGCAACCGGCTCGGCGACATCTGGGCCGAGCTCGGGGCCGAGGGCGATTCCCTCCACCGGTGCACCCTCGCGCACTACATGGCCGACGCCCAGGACGATCCCGAGGACGAGCTTGCCTGGGACCTCAGGGCACTGTCCGCCGCCGAGGCGCTGGGGGACGGGCCGCTGATGCCCCGGGGGTTCTACCCGTCCCTGCACCTGAGCCTCGCCGACGACTACGTGAAGCTCGGGCGGCCCGAGGCGGCCAGGGTGCACCTGGCCCGGGCCCGGGCGGCGGCCGCCGCGCTGCCCGACGACGGGTACGGGAACGGCGTACGGGGCGCCATCCTCCGGCTGGAGCGGCGCCTGGCCGCGGAGCCGGGAGCAGGGCCCCGGCCGTTCCCCGAACAGTCCCCGTAGAACAGTCCCCACCGAACAGTCCCCGCCGAACCGTCCCCGTGGACCAGTCCTCCTCGCAGGGCCCTCAGCCGCCGTGGACGCCCTCGCAGATGCGGGACTCCGGGCTGTCCGGGCGCCAGTGACCGTGCCGGCGGCCGAGCGCGCACACGTCGGCCGGCCGCACCGGCAGTTCCCGCATCAGCTCCCGTTCCGCCTTCGCGTCGGACCGCGCGGGCCCCGGGTGCCCGCCGCCCCCGTGTCCGTCCCCCCGTGCGGCCTCGGCGGGCTTGCGCGGCTCGGGGATGTCCGGGACCGGCGGCGGCGCCTGGGCGCTCCGCTGCGGAGCCGCCGGGGCGCCGGCGGGTGCGGAAGCCGCAGACGGCGCGGCAGGCCCGGGGGCCGCCTTGAGCGCCTCCAGCGCGGGCGCCTGGACGACCACCGGGGAGGCTCCGGGCCCGCCGCGCGGCTCGTGGTGCGGCGCCGGACCCGCGGAGGGGCCGACGGCCGGGGTCACGGGCGCGGGGCCCACCTTCACACAGCCGGAGACGGCCGAGACGGCGCAGGCGACTCCGAGCAGCAGCGTTGTCGTGGTTCGGGTTGGATGCACTCGCGCAACTCTGCTCGGGCGGGCACCGTGTTGGGAAACCCGGAGGCCATATTCACCCCGCACGGGTGACGGGGCACGGGCCAACCGACCCCGGTCCGCCGGCAGGCGCCTACTCGCCCGTGGCGCCGTCGATGTGCTCGCGCAGCAGATCCGCGTGGCCGTTGTGGCGCGCGTACTCCTCGATCATGTGGGTGTACACCCAGCGCAGGCTGAACACCTCGCCGCGGTGGTGGCTCTCCGGCCGCGAGCGCAGGTCGAGCGAGCGGCCCGCGGCGGCCTTTCGGGCCAGCCCGATCTCCGTCCGCCACACCCGCTCGGCCTCGGCCCAGGTGTCCGCGCCGGTGAAGTGGAAGTCGCCGTCCGCGTCCTCCTCGGTGACGTACAGCTCGGGGAGGTCCTCGCCCAGCATGATCTCCCGGAACCAGTACCGCTCCACCTCGGCCAGATGCCGTACGAGACCCAGCAGGCTCAGTCCGGACGGGGCGAGCGGAGTACTGCGCAACTGCTCCTCGTCGAGCCCCTCGCACTTCCAGGCGAGGGTGGAGCGCTGGTAGTCGAGCCAGCCGTCCAGCGTCTCCCGCTCGTCGGCGGTCGTGGAGGGCTCTTCGCGATGGGATCCGGAGGTGATCGGCATGGGGGACATCCTCGGTGAACGGGCCCGCCGCCACCAGGGATCCGGGCCCGTCTTCTCCCGGCCCGCCTCCTCCCGGGCCCATCCGGCCCGCGGGGCAGGCCCTAAGCTGCAGGCATCCCACAAGGAACACACCAGGAGGCGCCCGGTGAAGGTCGGCTGCATCGGACTCGGCGACATCGCGCAGAAGGCGTACCTGCCCGTGCTCACCACCCGCCCGGGAATCGAACTGCACCTGCAGACGCGCACCCCCGAGACCCTGGAGCGGGTCGGCGCGATCCACCACGTCCCGGCCGCGCACCGGCACTCCGACATCGACGCGCTGCTCGCCGAGGGCCTCGACGCGGCGTTCGTGCACGCGCCGACCACCGCGCACCCCGAGATCGTCGAGCGCCTTCTGGAGGCGGGCGTCGCGACCTACGTCGACAAGCCGCTCGCCTATGAACTCGCCGATTCGGCACGGCTCGTGGAACTGGCCGAGGAGCGCGGGGTGTCCCTGGCCGTCGGCTTCAACCGCCGTCACGCGCCCGGCTACGTCCTGTGCGCCGAGCACGCGCGCGATCTGATCGTCATGCAGAAGAACCGGGTCGGGCTGCCCGAGGACCCGCGCACGATGGTGCTGGACGACTTCATCCACGTCGTCGACACCCTGCGCTTCCTGCTGCCCGGCGAGGCCGACCGGGTCGACGTCAGGGCCGTGGTGCGCGAGGGGCTGATGTCCCAGGTGGTCCTCCAGATGTCCGGCGCCGGGTTCACCGCGCTCGGGATCATGAACCGGCTCTCCGGTTCCACCGAGGAGATCCTCGAAGTGTCGGGGCAGGACACCAAGCGCCAGGTCGTCAACCTCGCGGAGGTCATCGACCACAAGGGCCAGCCGACCGTCCGGCGCCGCGGGGACTGGGTGTCCGTCGCCCGCCAGCGCGGCATCGAGCAGGTGGTGGACCACTTCCTGGAGGCCGTGGAGACCGGGAGGACGCTCAGCGCGCGCGACGCGCTCCTCACCCACGAGCTGTGCGAGCGGGTGGTGAACTCGGCTCTGGAGCAGGCCTCCTGAACGCACGCGCGACCAGCACCGCGCAGTACGCCGCGAGCGCCGCGACGGCCGCGTACACCGCCCAGTCCCCGAAGCGGACGTACAGGGTCGTGCCCGTGGCCAGCGGGACCTCGTACACCCGCGCCGTGCTCGCCGAGGTGGGCAGCGCCGGGCCGATCCGCTCACCGGAGGGGCCGTGGACCACGCTGATGCCGGTGAGGGTGGCGTGCACCATCGGGCGGCCGTCCTCCGCGGCCCGCAGCGCGGCGAGCGAGGCGTGCTGCGCCGGGGCCCAGCTGTTCTGGAAGGTGGAGGTCGACGACTGGGCGACGAGCAGGGACGCCCCGTCCAGGGTGAGGCGCCGGCTCATGTCGGGGAAGGCCGATTCGAAGCACACCAGCGGCCCGACGCGGACGCCCCCGGGAAGGTCCATGACCACCGGTGCCCGGCCGCGCATCCGGTCCTCCCCGGCGGCCCGGCCCACCGAGGTGGCCCAGCCGAGCAGCGAGCGGGCGGGCACGTACTCCCCGAAGGGGACCAGCCGCATCTTGTCGTAGCGGGCGCCCGTCGGCCCCTCGGGCCCCACGAGCACCGAGGACTTGTAGATGCCGGGCCGGTCCTGCCCGCGCGCGTCCACATTGACCAGCAGCGGAGCCCCGACCTGCGCCGAGAGGGCCGCGAGCCGCCGGGCCAGGTCGGGCCGGGCCGCCAGGTCCGCGCCGACGCTGCTCTCGCCCCACACCACCAGGTCCGGCCGCTGCCCGGCCGTCGTCCGCGTGAGCCGCTCCCCGGCCGCGAACCGCCGCTCGGCGCTGTCCGGCCCGTCCGGGACCAGCCCGGGCTGTACGACGGCCACGCGCAGCCGGCCCGACACCTCGGGCCGCGGCACCCACAGCCACACCGCCCCCGTCAGCACCGCGCACCCCGCCACCCCGGCCACCGCCGGGATCCGGGCCCCCGGCACCGCGATCAGCAACACCAGCGCGCAGTTCACCGCCACCACCAGCAGGCTCACCAGCCACACCCCGCCCACCGAGGCCAACCGCAGCGCGGGCGGCACCTGCCACTGGCTCGCCCCCAGCAGCCCCCACGGCCCGCCCAGCCCCTGCCAGGACCGGACCAGCTCCGACAGCAGCCACCCGGCCGGTACGAGGACCAGCCCCGCGGCCGCACGCCCAGCCGCGGGCTGCCCGCCGAACAACTCCCGCACCAGCAGCGCCCAGGGGATCCACAGGACGCCCAGCAGCACCGCGATCAACACCAGGAAGACGTGCAGGCTGGGCAGCAGCCAGTGGTGGACGGCCACGATGAACCCGGCGCCGCCGAACCAGCCCTCCAGCGCCGCCCGCCGGCCGGTGGGGGCCGACCTCAGCAGCAGCATCCAGGGCACCAGGGCGACGTACGCGAACCACCAGAGCGCGGGGGCGGGGAAGGCGAGGGCGGGCAGCGCACCGGCGCCGACCGCGGCCGCCGCGCGCCACCCGGAGGACCACCGCGGAAACGACCGGGGGAGAGACCGGGGGGACCACCCGTTCCGTGCCGAGATCATGGGGCGCCTCCGCTTCCAGTGTGGCAGTCAGGCGGAGATGTGCCGCCACTTCTCGTGCACGGTGACCCGGGTCAGCCGCCAGCCGTCGTGGGTGCGGGCGAGAGCGAAGGTGTAGCGCCCGGCGGCGACGAAGTTCGGCGCGGTCACCGTCCCGTCGAACTCCTCCCCGGCGAGCCGCATCGGATTGAGGAAGTCCGCGCGCACCTCGGCGCTGTCGCCGGGCGAACCGCCCGAGTCCTCCAGCCGGATCAGCCGGTTCACGATGAGGTGCTGGCGCACGGGGAAGAGCTTCATCGTCTCCGCGAGCCAGTCGGCCACCTCCCCGGCAGGCCCCTCCATCCCGCCCGCCGAGCTGTAGTCCGCCCGCCCGGCCGGGGCGAACAGGGCCCGGTACCCCTCCCAGTCGCCGTCGTCGACGGCCACCGCGTACCCCGAGACCACCTCGTCGATCGCCAACCGGTCCATCACCGTCGCGAGGTCCACACGCTGAGTCATCGGGACAGTGTGGGGGCGGCGGGCCGCAAGGCCAAGGGTCGTGCGCCGACGGGATCTCCGCGACGGGCGATCAGTGACCGGAATGCGCCTCCCGCTGGCGGACCACGACGAGGAAGGCATCGCTGTCCAGGTCCATCACCACCTCGGCCTGCACCCCCTCCCGCAGGCGCTGCGCCGCGTACTCCTCCGCGGGCCAGCTCCCCCGCGGACTTCCGGCCGGGAACCGCTCCAGCACCACTCGACCCATGGGACACCCCCTGCTGCTTGCCTTCGAGCCTCTCCAGGCACAACGACGCGCAGGCCGCCCGGGAACGTTCCCGAGCGGCCTGCGGTTCACGCGAAGCGGTGAGGCGGGGTGCGCGGCGGCACCCCTGCCGGTACGACTATCCGGCGGACTCGCCGGCGTGCGGGCTCAGTACACCGGCCCAGACCAGGATGAACAGGACGATGCCCAGCAGGACCCGGTAGATCACGAAGGGCATGAAGCTCTTGTTCGAGATGAACTTCATGAACCATGCGATGACCGCGTAGCCGACGAAGAAGGCGATGACCGTGGCGAAGATCGTCGGGCCCCAGGTGATGTGGCCCGGGGTCTCGATCACGTCCTTGATCTCGAAGAGACCGGAGGCCAGCACGGCCGGGATGGCGAGGAGGAAGGAGTAACGGGCCGCCGCCTCGCGGGTGAAGCCCAGGAACAGACCGCCGGAGAGCGTGGCACCGGAGCGGGAGACGCCCGGGATCAGGGCCATCGCCTGGCAGAGGCCGAAGATCAGGCCGTCCTTGACGCCGAGCTCCCGCAGCGTCTTGCGCTCGCGGATGGCGCGGTGCCGCCCGCCCTCCTCGTCACGCGCGGCCAGCCGGTCCGCGACGCCGAGGACGATGCCCATCACGATCAGGGTGGTGGCGGTCAGCCGCAGGTCGCGGAACGGGCCCTCGATCTGGTCCTTGAAGGCGAGGCCGAGGACACCGATCGGGATCGATCCGACGATCACCAGCCAGCCCATCTTGGCGTCCTGCTCGGAGCGCAGCGACTTGGTGTAGAGCGAGCGGAACCAGGTGGAGACGATCCGCGCGATGTCCTTGCGGAAGTAGATCAGTACGGCGGCCTCGGTGCCGATCTGCGTGATGGCGGTGAAGGCCGCTCCCGGGTCGTGCCAGCCGGCGAACGCCGCGGTCAGCCGCAGGTGGGCGCTGGAGGAGATCGGGAGAAACTCCGTAAGCCCCTGGACGAGACCGAGGATTAGTGATTCGAACCAGCTCATGTCGGGGTGCGCTCGTCCTTGTGATCGTCGGGCAGTTCGCCCCCGATGCTAGGGCCCGTGTGGAGCGGTCATGACCACTGGGGGGTGCTGGGGCGCCGGCTCGTACGCCGCACCCTCGCTCAGGGGCGGTGCCAGACGGTGCCGCTTGCGCCAGGCGACCGCTCCGGCGGCCACCACGGAGACCACGATGAAGCCGAACGAGACGAGGAAGGCGGGCGATCCGGGCGAGGAGGCGCTGGCGCCCGCGATCACGTACGCCGCGGTGTTGGGGACGACCCCGAGCGTCGTTGCGAGGAGGAACGGGGTCCAGCCGCAGCGGGAGACCGCCGCGCAGTAGTTGGCCACCGCGAAGGGCACCCCGGGGAAGAGCCGGACGGCGAGCATCGAGCGGAAGCCGTGCCGGCTGAGCTGGCCGTCGGCCGTCCGCAGCCAGCGCCCGCGCAGCAGCGGACGCAGCGCCTCCTGGCCCAGCACCCGGCCGAGGCCGAAGGCGATGCCCGCGCCGAGGACCGTGCCGGCGACCGCCGCGACCAGGCCCGCCTGGGTGCCGAAGACGGCTCCGGCGGCGAGGTTCAGCAGGGGACGCGGGACGAAGGCCGCCGCGCACACCCCGTACGCGGCCGCGAAGAGCGCCACCCCCGTGGCCACGGGGAGACCCGGCGGCCAGCCCTCCGAGAGCAGGCGCTGAGGCTCGTACAGCAGCACGCACACGCCGGCCGCCACGAGCAGCACGACGAGCAGCGACAGCCGGGCCCACGGCGTGAGGAGGAGGGACATTCCGGGAGACTAACCGACCACCCGGGCGCCGCGCCGTAATCTGTGCCTCATGCTGTCGAACGACCGGCGACCTCCGAGGGTTCCCCGCAGCGCCCTCGCGGACACCCTCCTGGAACGGCTGACCGGCGCCTACGCGCAGGCCGCCGACCCCGTGCGGGCCGCGACCATGACGGCGTACATGAAGGACGTCGCGCCCTTCCTCGGCATCCCCACCCCGCTGCGCCGCGAACTGTCGAAAGCGGTGACCAAGGGCACCCCGGGGCCGTCGGAGTCCGACTGCGCGGCGCTCGCCCTCGGCTGCTGGCGCCTCCCGGAGCGCGAGTACCACTACTTCGCCGTCGACTACCTGCGCCGCAACGTCTCCCGCTGCTCCTCCGGCTTCCTGCCCGTGGTCCGGCACCTGATCGTCACCGTCCCCTGGTGGGACACCGTCGACCTGCTGGCAGCGCACACCGTCGGCCCGCTGGTCGCCGCCGACCCGTCGCTCGCGGCCGTCATGGACGAGTGGATCGGGGACGAGGACATCTGGCTCGCCCGCACCGCCCTCCTGCACCAGCTCCGCCACAAGGACGCCACCGACGCCGAACGGCTCTTCGCCTACTGCCGCCGCCGGGCCGGGCACCCCGACTTCTTCCTGCGCAAGGCGATCGGCTGGGCCCTGCGCGAGTACGCCAAGACGGATCCCGCCGCGGTGCGCGCCTTCGTCGAGGCCGAACGCGGCTCCCTGTCACCGCTGTCCGTGCGCGAGGCACTGAAGAACCTCTGAGCGCACGGCACTTCGCCGGAGATCGTGCCGTTAATTCATTCGACGGGCGGCAGTCCGTCCGGCAGGATCTGGGGCATGTCCCGGTACGCCTTCCTCAACGCACCGTCCGCAGTCGCGGACGCGCCGAAGGCTGCCGTTCCCGCAGAGGCATTTCCCTTCGCCGCATTCGACGGCGCACGAAGCTGACCCTTCCCGGATCGTCCGGCGGACCCCGCAGGGGGAGGGTCGGCTCGGTTCAGGGGTCCCGTTCCAGCTTCGAGCACGGGAAGACATCATGGCCAAGACGGCCTTCGTGCGGACCAAGCCGCACCTCAACATCGGCACCATGGGTCACGTCGACCACGGCAAGACCACCCTCACCGCCGCCATCACCAAGGTCCTCGCCGAGCGCGGGGGCGCGTCCTTCGTGCCCTTCGACCGCATCGACCGGGCCCCGGAGGAGGCCCGGCGAGGGATCACCATCAACCTCACCCACGTCGAGTACGAGACCGACACCCGTCACTACGCCCACGTCGACATGCCCGGGCACGCCGACTACATCAAGAACATGGTGACGGGCGCCGCCCAGCTCGACGGGGCGATCCTCGTCGTCTCCGCCCTCGACGGGGTCATGCCGCAAACCGCCGAGCACGTGCTCCTGGCCCGACAGGTCGGCGTCGACCACATCGTGGTGGCCCTCAACAAGGCCGACGCGGGGGACCCCGAGCTGACCGACCTGGTCGAGCTGGAGGTCCGGGAGCTGCTCACCGCGCACGGCTACGGCGGCGACGGCACCCCGGTCGTACGGGTCTCCGGGCTCGGGGCACTGGAGGGCGACCCGCACTGGACCGGGGCGATCCAGGCGCTGCTGGACGCGGTGGACACGTACGTGCCGACGCCGGTGCGCTACACGGAGGCGCCGTTCCTGCTGCCGGTGGAGAACGTGCTGACGATCACCGGGCGCGGCACCGTCGTGACCGGCGCCGTCGAGCGGGGGACCGTACGGACCGGCGACCGGGTGAGCGTGCTCGGCGGCGACGGCGAGCCGGTGGAGACGGTGGTCACCGGCCTGGAGACCTTCGGCAAGCCGATGGAGTCCGCCGAGGCCGGCGACAACGTCGCGCTGCTGCTGCGCGGGGTGCACCGCGACGGGGTGCGCCGCGGGCACGTGGTGGCGGCTCCCGGCAGCGTGACGCCGAAGCGCCGCTTCACCGCGCGGGTGTACGTGCTCTCCGGGCGCGAGGGAGGCCGTACGACGCCGGTCGCCACCGGCTACCGGCCGCAGTTCTACATCCGCACCGCCGACGTGGTGGGGAACGTGGACCTGGGCGAGGCGGGCCTCGCCCGGCCGGGGGAGACGGTCACGATGACCGTCGAGCTCGGGCGGGACGTCCCGCTGGAGTCCGGGCTCGGCTTCGCGATCCGCGAGGGCGGGCGGACGGTCGGCGCGGGCACCGTGACGGCCGTGCTCGGGTGACCCTGCCCGGCTGACCGGGTCCGGCCGAACCGGACCCTTGTGTGGTGACGGCGGACCTGCTGCGTCAGACTGCCGTCACCACAGGCATGAGCGGAGGGACGGGCGGCGATGGGCGGCGACACGGCACTGGTGCTGGGCGGCGGCGGACTGACCGGCATCGGATGGGAGTGCGGCATCCTCTACGGGCTCGCCCGTGCGGGCGTCGACCTCACCACCGCCGACCTCGTCGTGGGCACCTCGGCGGGTTCGGTGGTCGGAGCCCAGCTCACCTCCGGACTCCTCTCCGCGCAGGAGTTGTACGAGCGCCAGCTCGGCGACGCCGACGGGGAGCGGGCCGCGAAGCTCGGGGCGGGCGTGCTGGCGCGGTTCGCCCTCGCCATGGTGCGCTCGCGCGACTCCACGGCCTACCGGCAGCGGATCGGCGCGATGGCCCTGGCCGCCGCCACGGAGGCGGAGGCCGAGCGGCGCAAGGTACTCGCCGCCCGGCTGGTCTCCCACGAATGGCCCGAGCGGCGGTTCGTGGTCACCGCAGTGGACGCGCACACCGGGGAGCCGGCCGACTTCGACCGGGCGAGCGGAGCCGGGCTCGTCGACGCCGTCTCGGCGAGCTGCGCCGTGCCCGGGGTGTGGCCGCCGGTGACGGTCGGCGGACGCCGGTTCATCGACGGCGGCGTCCGCTCCGCCACCAACGCCGACCTCGCGGCCGGCTACGCGCGCGTGGTGATCGTCGCGCCGATCGCGCTCGGCTCCGGGCTCGTCCCCTCGCCCGCGGCGCAGGCCGGGCGGCTGCGGAAGGCGGGTGCTCGGGTGCTGGTCATCACCCCGTCGGCGGCGGCCCGCAAGACCTTCGGGCGCAACGTACTGGACCCCGCCCGTCGGGACCCGGCGGCCCGGGCCGGGCTGGCGCAGGCCGCGGAGCACGTCGACGAAGCCGCCGCGGTCTGGTCGGGCTGAGCCCGGCCCGACAATGGTGGGGTGAGCGACGAACAGATCCCGGTGATCCGGGAAGTGGGCCAGGGCACCGCCAAGCTGATGCCGGACGTGGACCGGGAGCGGGCCTGGCTGCTGACCGTCGATGGGGCGCCGCAGTCGTACGTGGACCTCGACGACCCGCTGCACCTGGAATTCGAGTACGTCCGTCGCCTCGCGCACGTCCTGGACTGCGCGGCGGTGCCGGGGCAGGGGCTGGACCTCCTGCACCTCGGCGGCGGCGCGATGACCCTGCCGCGCTACGCGGCGGCCACCCGGGCGGGCTCCCGGCAGACGGTCGTCGAGTTCGACGAGGGCCTGGTGGACCTGGTCGCGGAGCACCTGCCGCTGCCGGAGGGGGCCGGGATCACGGTCCACGCCGCCGACGCCCGGGCCTGGCTGGAGGCCGCGCCGGCACGGAGCGCGGACGTGGTGGTGGCCGACGTGTTCGGCGGCTCGCGGGTGCCCGCGCAGCTGACCTCCGTGGAGTACGCGCGGGAGGCGGCGCGGGTGCTGAGGCCCGGGGGGCTGTACGTGGCGAACCTGGCGGACGGGGCGCCGTTCGACTTCCTGCGGGCCCAACTGGCCAACTTCGGGGAGGCCTTCGCGGAACTGGCGCTGATCGCGGAGCCGGCGGTGCTGCGGGGGCGGCGGTTCGGGAACGCGGTGCTGTTGGCCTCGGACGGGGAGCTTCCGATCGCCCCGGTGGCGCGGCTGTGCGCGGGCGACGCGTTTCCCGCCAGGGTGGAGTTCGGGGACGGGCTGGCCCGCCTGCTGCGCGGGGCGGTTCCGGTGGCCGATGCGGAGGCGGTGGCTTCGCCGCAGCCGCCGGAGGGTGCGTTCAGCCTGGGGTGAGGGGGCGGCTGCCGCGCCGCTGCCCCCGGACCCCCGCGCATCAAACGCCGGCGGGGCTGGAGTTGGCGGCGGCGGGGTCGTTCGCGGACGGGCTGGGTTCGGCCGATGGGGGCGGGGACGTGATGGGTGGGGCCGGGCGGCGCGTCAGCCGGCGGACGTCCGGGATCAGGAGGACCAGGGCGGTGGCCAGGACGACCAGGGTCGCGCAGCCCCACAGGGCCTGGGTGCGGCCGAAGGCCGATTCGGCCGGGCCCGCGAGCGCGGTGGCCAGCGGGACCATCGACACCGAGCCGAACCAGTCGTAGGCGGAGACCCGGGAGAACTTCTCCTCCGGGATCTCCTGGTGCAGGCTCGTCATCCAGTTCACGCCGAACACCTCGATGGCCGCGCCGCTCACGAACATCACCGCGCACAGCCCCCACACCGGCAGCGGTACGGCCAGCCCGGCCGACGGCAGCGCCAGCGGGAACACGCACAGGGTGCCGGTCAGCAGCAGCCTGCGCGGCTTCCACGTCATCATCAGGACCGCCCCGGCGATGGTCCCCACCCCGAACAAGGCCAGTGCCAGGCCCCACGGCGCCGGGCCGCCGAGCCGGTCCCGGGCGACCAGGGGACCGTAGACCGCCTCCGCGGCGCCCACGACGGCCACGACCACGGAGAACTGGAGCACGATGCTCCACAGCCAGGGGCGGGTGCGGACCTCCACCCAGCCCTCGCGCAGATCGGCCAGCATGCCGCCGCCGGGGGCCCGGTCCGGCTTGGGCGCGACGTCCAGGAAGGCGCGCAGAGCGCCCGCGATGGCGAAGGCGACCGCGTCGACCGCCAGGACCCAGCCCGGTCCGAGCGCGGCGATCATCGCCCCGCCGAGGGCCGCGCCACCGATGCCCGCGCCGTTCATCGCCATGCGGAACAGTGCGAAGGCGCGGTTGGCGTGTTCGCCGGAGACGGTGGACAGCAGCATGCCCTCGGCCGCCGGGTTGAAGAAGGCGGTGCCCGTGCCGCACAGGGCGGTCAGCAGCATCATCTGCCACAGCCGGGGTTCCCCGGTGAGGACGAGGAAGGCGAAGACGGCCTGCGAGACGCCGTTCAGGGCGTTGGCCGCGACCATCACGCGGTGGCGCGGCAGCCGGTCGGCGATCGCGCCGCCGATGAGCAGGAAGAGGACGAGCGGCAGCGTACGGGCGGCGGCGACGAGGCCGACGTCCCCGGTGGATCCGCCGGCCTCGATCACCGCGTACGCGGCCGCGATGAGCGCTCCGTGACTGCCGAGGTTCGTGACCACCGCCGCGCTCGTCAGCAGCGCGTAGTTGCGGCCCGCCCACTCGGGCCGGCGGCGGCGTGCGGGCGTACGGGAGGAGGCGGTACGGGAAGGGCTCACCACGGGACTATGTCCGCCCCGGGCCGGGAATCCAAACGGATTGTCGGCCCGGGGGCGGGGAACGGAAGATCAGCTCCCGCTGAGGCGGACCGAGCTCAGGATCTTCTCGTAGGTCTCCTGGGAGACCTCGCCGGGTACGCCGGCGGCGCCGTAGAGGACCCAGCTGGCGAAGTCACCCTTGGCGTTCCTGAAGCTGAAGGCGATGCTCTTGCCGTCGGAGTCGCACTTGGTCGCCTTCGGCAGGCCGCTCACGGTCGCCGTGGCCACGTGGCCCTTGAGTCCCGAAAGAGTGGTGTACTCCTTCGACTCGGAGATCTTGACGACCTCCTGGGGCTTCGGCTGCCCGTACGCGGCGTACGCCCAGCTGCCGGCCGCGTTGCGCGAGAGCTGAGCGGTGTCCTTCGCGCCCTGACCGCCCTTGGTGCCGGTGCCGGCCAGCGACGTGGTCTCCTCGCGGCCGTCCTTGTTGGAGTCGACCTTGCACCAGTCCTCCTTGAGCAAGGCCGGTGCGGACATCACGACGAAGGGGGAGCCGTCCGCCTTCGCCTTGTCCTCGAAGGCGATGGAGGTGCCGGAGCCGAGCACGTTCCACTCGGGCGGGACGTCGAAGGCGGTGCCGTGGGTCGGGTTGACGACGACCTTCCAGCCCGGGATCACCGGCTTGGCATCGCCGTCGGCTCGCGGGTTCGCGCTGCTGCCGGCCGGGGCGGGCTCGCTGGAAGCGGGTGCGGAGGAGGTCGCGACGGGCTTGTTGTCGGCCTCGTCCGTCTTCTTGTCGTCCCGTGTGAGGACGAACGCTCCGGTGGCGGCGGCCGCCACGATGACAGCGGCCGCCGCGACGATCGCCACGGTCTTGGTCTGGTAGCGGCTCCCGCCGCCGCCCGGGCCCTGCGGCGCCTGGGGGGCCTGCGGGGGCTGCTGGGGCTGTCCCCACTGCTGGCCGGGGACCACGGTCGGGGGCTGGGGGTACCCCGGCTGCTGCGGATATCCGTAACCGGGCTGCTGCTGATAGGGGTTCGGCTGCCCCGGCTGCTGGGCGTACGGGTTCTGTTGTGCGCCTTGAGGGTTCTGATCGCCCCCGGGCGGCTGCTGCTGTCCTGGCCACATGGCCGGTAACGATAGTGGGAGCGGCCTCCACGGGTCACGGCCGCCCCCTGTGCCGGGTCTGGCCAATCGTGTCTACTCGTGGGTAACATCGCCTTTCATGAGCGCAGATCAGATGAACGTGGGCGAACTGCTCGCCGCGACGGTGCCGATGGCCCGGACCCTGAACCTCCAGTTCCTGGAGACCACCCCCGAGCGCGCGGTCGTCCGGCTCCCGGACCAGCCCGACTACCACAACCACGTCGGCGGCCCGCACGCCGGCGCCATGTTCACCCTCGCCGAGTCGGCGAGCGGCGCCATCGTCCTGGCGGCCTTCGGCGACCAGCTCTCGCGCGCCGTGCCCCTCGCGGTGAAGGCCGAGATCGGCTACAAGAAGCTCGCCAAGGGCGTCGTCACCGCCACCGCCACCCTCGGCCGCCCCGCCGCGGAGGTCGTCGCCGAACTCGACGCGGGCGGCCGCCCCGAGTTCCCCGTCACCATCGCCATCCAGCGCGAGGACGAGGCCGTGACGGGCGAGATGATCGTCGTCTGGACCCTGCGCCCCAACACCCCGGCGTAGCGCGCCCGCTGCCGCTAGAGTCCCTCGCACGACGACGGAGGGAGTGCCCGTGGCAAAGGTCAGCATCAGCCTCGACGCAGAACTCGTGGTGGAGGTGATGGTCCTCGCCGGGGTCGGGTCGCCGCAGGACGCCGTGGAGGCCGTCGTACGGGACTACATCGCGCGCGGGCACCGCACCGAGGCCCGGGTGCAGCTCCAGGACGAGGCCCGGCGGGACGTCGACAGCCTGCCCCCGCCGCCGCAGGGCTGAAACCCGGCGCCCCCGGTGGCGCGTCTCGCCCGGCCCCGCCGGCGACCGGCGCACAGTGGGCGGGGGAGCGGTCCGGCGCGGGCCGCTCCCGCCGACCCTCCCCCAGACTCCGTCCGGGGGTGCCCCCAGCCTGCAGGGAGCGCCCATGAGCGAGGCCGTGTCCAGACGTACGGCGATGCGGCTGCTCGGAGCGGCGGGCGCGGCCGGCGCCGCACTCGGGGCGGTCGGCTGCGCGGCCACCGTGCCGCCGGGCGCGGGCGCGCGCGGGGCCTCGCCCTCACCCGCCCCCGCCGCCCCGGGAAAGGGCGCCGCCGCCAGGATCGACGCCCTGCTGGAGCAGCTCACCCTCGAAGAGAAGACCACCCTGCTGCACGGCGCCCGGGACCCCGCCCCACTGGGCCAGGCCGGCTACGTGCCCGGCGTACCGCGCCTGCGCATCCCCGCGCTGCGCCTGGCCGACGGCCCCGCCGGCGTACGGGTCGCCAAGCCCGCCACCGCCCTGCCGGCGCCGGTGATGCTGGCCTCCGCCTTCGACCCGGCGCTGGCCCGCGAGTACGGCAGGGTCCTCGGCCGGGAGGGCCGGGCACTCGGCCAGGACGTCCTGCTCGCGCCCATGGTCAACCTCATCCGCACCCCCTACGCCGGCCGGAACTTCGAGACCCTCGCCGAGGATCCCCGGCTGACCGCGGACCTGGTCGGCGAGCTGGTCCGCGGGATCCAGGACGAGGGACTCGTCGCCACCGTCAAGCACTTCGCCCTGGGGAACCAGGAGCGCGGCCGCGACACCATCGACATGATCGCCGCGGACCGGACCCTGCACGAGACCGAACTGCGCGGCTTCGAGGCCGCCGTGGCCGCCGGCGCGGGCGCCGTGATGGCCGCGTACAACAAGGTCAACGGGGTCCACGCCGGCGAGAGCAAACCGCTGCTCGACGAACTGCTCCGCGACACCTGGGGGTTCGACGGCTGGGTGATGTCCGACCGGGACGCCACCCGCAGCACCGTCGCCGCCATCGGCGCCGGGCTCGACATGGAGATGCCGGGCGGCACCCACTTCGGCGGCCCGCTGAGGCAGGCCGTGCGCGGCGGCTCCGTGCCGGAGGCCTTCGTGGACCTCGCCGTGCACCGGATCCTCACCACCATGGACCGCTTCGGGCTGCTCGCCGACCGCCCCAAGGCCCGGCCCGCCCGCGACGCCGCCGCCGGGGCCCGGCTGGCCCGCAAGGTGGCGACCGCGGGCGCCGTGCTGCTGCGCAACGAACACGGCACCCTGCCGCTGACCGGCGCCGCCGCCCGGTCCATCGCGGTGATCGGCCCCACCGGCCAGGTCCCCTTCGTCGGTGGCGGCGGCAGCTCGCACGTGGTGCCCGACCGGGCCGCCTCCCCGCTCGCCGCCATCAGGCAGCGCGCCGGCAGCGGCGCCGCCGTCCGCCACGCACTCGGCGAGGACCTGTACGGGCGCCCGCTCCCGCCGAAACTGCTCACCCCGGCCGCCGACCTGGACGACCGGAGCGTGGAGGCCGGGCAGAGCTGGAGCCACGAGGGCGAGTTCCGCCTGGCCGAGGACGACGAGTGGACCCTGGTCGTCCACTACACCGGACAGCGGCCGGGCGTACGCCTCGACGGCGAGGAGCTGTTCCCGGTGCGCCAGGGCGCGGCCGAGCGGTTCGCGGGCGGACTGCTCGGCTCCGCACCCGACGGGATGAGCGTGCGCCGCCGCACCCTCGCCCTCAAGGCGGGCACCCACCGGCTCGCCGTCACGGCCCCGGGCGGGCCGAAGGGCCGGCGCTTCCGGCTCAGGCACACCACGAAGGCCACCCGGGCCGCCGATCTCGCCGAGGCGGTACGGGCGGCGAAGGGCGCCCGCAGCGTGGTCCTGTTCGCCTACGAGGACGCCACCGAGGGCACCGACCGCACCTCCCTGGCCCTCCCGGGCGGACAGGCCGCCCTGATCGAAGCCGTCGCCGCCGCGAACCCGCGCACCGCCGTCGTGCTCAACACCTCGTCCAGTACGACCATGCCGTGGCTCCCGCACACCGGGGCCGTCCTCCAGATGTACTACCCGGGCCAGGAGGGCGCCGCCGCCACCGCCGACGTCCTCTTCGGGGACGTGGACCCGGGCGGCCGGCTCACCCAGACCTTCCCGGCCGACGAACGGGCCACCCCGGTCGGTGGGGACCCGGTCCGCTACCCGGGGGTCGGCGGCCGGCAGGAGTACACCGAGGGCGTCCACGTCGGCCACCGCTGGTACGACGCACAGCAGGTGGCCCCGCTGTTCCCCTTCGGGCACGGGCTCTCGTACACCACCTGGCAGTACGAGAAGCTGGCCGTCCGTCCCGAGCGGGGAGGCCTGCGCGTGGAGTTCACCGTCCGCAACACCGGCCGCCGCAAGGGCACCGAGGTGGCCCAGGTGTACGTCGGCCCCTCCCCGGACCTGAAGCTCGACCAGCCCGTGCGCGTGCTGGCCGGGTACCGGCGGCTCACCCTCGCGCCGGGAGCGGAGCAGCGGGTCACCGTCGACGTGGACGCCCGCACCCTGTCGTCCTGGGATCCGGAGCGGCGGGCCTGGGTACTCGGTTCCGGCCGTCGTGAGGTGTTCGCGGGCCGTTCCTCCCGTGAACTGCCACTGAGGGCGAAGGCTGTGGTGAGGAGCCGATAGGCTGCCCGTTCGGCGTGTCACAGGGGGCGCGCCGGGGACGACACGGGAGGACGTACCGGTGCACATCCAGGAATGGCTGGAGACGATTCCGGCGGTCAGCATCTATCTCCTGGTGGGTCTGGTCATCGGGCTGGAGAGCCTCGGCATCCCGCTGCCCGGAGAGATCATCCTGGTCAGCTCGGCGCTGCTGGCCTCCCAGCACGGGGACATCAACCCCGTGGTGCTGGGCGTCTGCGCGACCACGGGCGCGATCGTCGGCGACTCGATCGGCTACGCGATCGGACGCCGCGGCGGCAAGCCGCTGCTGGAGAAACTGGGCCGGCGCTTCCCCAAGCACTTCGGGCCCGAGCACGTGGCCGTGGCGGAACGCTCCTTCGAGAAGTGGGGCATGTGGGCCGTCTTCTTCGGGCGGTTCGTGGCACTGCTGCGCATCTTCGCCGGGCCGCTGGCGGGCGTGCTGCACATGCCGTACTGGCGGTTCCTGATCGCGAACATCCTCGGCGGGATCCTCTGGGCCGGCGGGACCACGGCCGTCATCTACTCGGTCGGCATCGTCGCCGAGCCGTGGCTGAAGCGGTTCTCCTGGGCGGCCCTCGCGCTCGCGGTGCTGTTCGGGCTCGCGGTGACGCTGGTGGTGCGCAGCCGGATGAAGAAGGCGGCCGCGGCGGCCGCGGCCGAGGCCGGGGTCCCCGCCCAGTCGACGGCACGGGTGCCGGCCAACGACTGATGCCGGAGCCGGTGGTGGGGGAGTGGTCGGCGGAGGGCCGGTCGGAGGAGTACAACCCACTGGCGAACGCGCTGGGGCGGGCGGCCGAGGCCGGCGACGCGGCCATGGTGGAACGCCTCCTCGCCGGGGGAGCCGAGGCCGACGCCTGGGTCCCCGGCGGGCGCAGGGCCCTCGACCTGGCCGTGTGCGCGGGGTGGGCCGAGGTCGTGCGGCAGCTCGTCGAGGCCGGCGCCGACCCCGGGCGCGATGCGGGCCCGTACGACGAGGCGACGCCGATGGCCCTGGCGGCGATGAACGGGCACACGGCCGTCGCCCGGGTCCTGCTCGACGCGGGCGCCGATCCGTGCGGCCCGGCCGGGCGGATGCGCTACGTACCGCTGGTCCTGGCCGCCACGCACGGGGAGTGCGGCTCGCCGGCGACCGTGGACCTGCTGCTGGACCGGGGCGCCGACCCCGAGGAGCGGATGCGGGACCGCACCGCGCTCGAATGGGCGGCCCGGTTCGGCCACCAGGCCGTGGTGGAGCAGCTGATCGCGCGCGGCGCCGCCGTCACGGAGCGGGCCGTGCGGGAGGCGGTGTCGGGGCGGGGGTTCAGGACCCGCACCCCGGACTCGGGCCACCGCATCCCGGCGTACGAGCGGGTCGTGGCCGCACTCCGGGCCGCGCTCGGGACCTGAGGCCGCCGGGTCGGCGCGTACGGGGCCCGTAGGGGAGCGCGCCGCCCGGACGGACGGCGCGGCCCGTAAGACCTTGATCCGCCGGCGACCCTGATACGCCGGACGGGCCCTACGCCTCCGGGGTCACCGAGGCGCGGTGCTGCTTGGCGAGCTCCACGTACATCTGGGCGTTGATCCGGATGTGCTCGCGCTCCTCCTCGGACAGCTCGCGGCGCACCTTGGCCGGGACTCCCGCGACCAGCGAGCCGGGCGGGACCACCATGCCCTGCGGCACCAGCGCCTGCGCGGCCACCAGCGAACCCGCGCCGATCACCGCGCCGTTCAGGACGGTCGCACCCATGCCGATCAGGCAGTCGTCCTCGACGGTGCAGCCGTGCACGACGGCGTTGTGGCCGATGGAGACGCGCTCGCCGATCGAGACCGGGAAGCCCGGGTCCACGTGGATCGTGCAGTTGTCCTGCACGTTGCTGTCGGCGCCGAGGGCGATCGGGCCGCAGTCGGCGCGCAGCACCGCCGAGTACCAGATGCTCGCGCCGGCGCCGAGGGTGACCTCCCCAACCACGACCGAGGTGGGCGCGGTGAAGGCCGTCGCGTCGATGTCGGGGTTCTTGCCGCCGACGCCCGCCACGAGTGCTTGGGGCCCCTGGTGCGTCATGTTCTCTTCCTTCGTCTCTCCGGATGCCGCTGCCGCGCTCAGAGCACCGTAGGGCACGCGGGTCCCCGCACCCGCGATGGGGTGAAGATCACAGGATCGTGGCCCCGACGACCGGCGCCCGGCGCACTACCGTGGCCGGGTGCCGAAGAACCAGAACACGTTCTCATCGCTGACGGCCCTGCGCCGCCGGCTGGCGAACCGCGCGGTCCACGCCGGCTGGCGCTGGATGCAGCAGGCCGGCGCCGTCACCGCGCAGACCCCGGGACGCCTGCGGTTCGGCGCGATCGGGCACGGCACCCGGCTCGCCTTCCCGCAGGGCACGGTCTTCGGCGAGCAGTGGATCCGCCTCGGGGAGCACTGCATCATCGGCGAGCAGGTCACCCTCACCGCCGGCATGATGCCGGACCTGGACCTGGGCGCGGAGCCGATGCTCGTGCTCGGCGACGGGGTCGTCCTGGGCCGGGGCAGCCATGTCATCGCCGACGCCCGGATCACGATCGAGGCCAACACCTTCTGCGGCCCCGGGGTCTACATCACGTCCACGAACCACAGTTACGACGATCCGCACGAGCCCGTGGGCCGGCAGTGGCCGCGCAGCGCCCCGGTGGAGATCGGTCCGGGGTGCTGGCTCGGCACGGGCGCGGTGATCCTGCCGGGCGCCCGGCTCGGCCGCAACGTCGTCGTGGCCGCGGGGGCCGTCGTACGGGGCGAGGTGCCCGACCACGCGGTGGTGGCGGGGGCGCCCGCGCGCATCGTACGCAGGTGGCAGCCCGAGACCGGTTGGCAGCCGCCGCTGCGGACCCCGGCGCCCGTGCCGATCCCGGACGGGATGACCCCGGAGCAACTGCGCGGGCTGGCGCAGCTGGCGGAGGCCGAACAGGCGAAGTGACCCGTCCTAGCCGGCCGCGAGGAGAACCGTTCCGGCGAGGGCGAGGCCCGCGCCGGCCGCCTGTACGGTGCGCAGCCGTTCCTTGAGTACGGCGAAGGCGGCGAGCGCGGTGATCACCGGGTAGAGCGAGGAGAGCACCGCGGCCACGGTGACGGGGCCGTGCTGGGCGGCGACGGAGTAGGTGCCGTTCGCCGCGACGTCAGCGAGTCCGACGAAGGCGAGCGCCGGCAGCAGCCCCCACAGGATCCGCGGACCGGTCCCCGCGGGCAGGGCCGGGATGCCGCGGCGGGTCTGCGCCCACAGGGCGGCGCCGCCGACGGCGACGTTCGTCACCCGCTGCACGAACAGCGCGAGGAACAGCCCGGTCACGCTGGTGGAGGCCTGCGCGATCAGGGCCATCACCGCGCCGAACCCGAAGGCCGCGACCAGGGTGAGGACCACGGCCTGCCGCTGGACGGGGGCGCCGCGCAGTTCCGGGCCGCCCGCGAGGACGATGCCGACGACGGCCACCGCGATCCCCGCGAACTGGCCGAGGCCGGGCCGTTCGCCCAGCAGCAGCCCCGCGGCGACGGGCACGACCACGCCGAGGGAGCCGAGCGGGGAGACCACGCCCATGGGGCCGAGGGCCAGCGCCTTGTAGAAGCTGAGCATGGCCACCGGCCCGACGAGGCCCGCGCCGACCGCGAACCACAGCTGCGGGCCGGCCTCCCGCCAGGCACCCGTGCCGAGGACCACGGCGCCGAGCACGGCCACCGCGGCGATCTGCGAGACCACGACCACCGTGAGCGCGGGGATCCGGCGGGTCAGCAGCCCGCCGCCGAAGTCGGCCAGGCCCCACAGCACGGCTGTGGCCAGGGCGAAGAGGGCGGTCATGGCGGGCCTCGCAGTACAGTGTGATGAACGGTGGGGTGCAGCATCGAACACTCCGCACGGTAGTTCATTGTGCTGGACTGCGTCATCCAAAATATTGGACGGAATGTGTCGGATCTCGAAGAGCTCACCCAGGCACTCGCCCGGAACCTCAAGCGCTGGCGCGGTGAGCGCGGATTCACCCTGGACTCGCTGGCCGCCCGCTCGGGAGTCAGCCGGGGGATGATCATCCAGATCGAACAGGCCCGTACGAACCCGAGCGTCGGCACGACGGTGAAACTGGCCGACGCCCTCGGGGTCAGCATCTCCACGCTGCTCGACTACGACAGGGGTCCCCAGGTGCGGATCGTCGAGCCCGGCCAGACGGTGCGGATCTGGTCCAGCGAGGCGGGCAGCTCGACGACGATGCTGATCGGCACCGACGAGCGCGGGCCGATGGAACTGTGGACCTGGCACCTCGTGCCCGGCGAGGGGACGGAATCGGCTCCGCACCCCTCCGGCACCATCGAGATGCTCCACGTCACCGCGGGGGACCTGACGCTGGTGGTCGGCGACGAGGAGTTCCGCGTACCGGCCGGGGCCGCGGCCACCTTCGAGGCCAACCTCCCGCACGCCTACCGCAACGACGGCACGGTGCCGATGGAGATGACGCTCGCGGTGTCGGTCCCGCCGGTGTCGGCACCGGTGCCGGCCCCCGCGCACGCGGCCCCGCCCGCCCGGGTGGCCGAGCCCCGGAACTGACTGGCCGCCCGAGGCTGGGGGAAGGCCCTAGAGGGCCGGGATCTCGATCGCCGGGCAGCGGTCCATCACCATGTCCAGCCCCGCCTCACGGGTGCGGGCGAAGGCCGCCTCGTCGACCACGTTCAGCTGGAACCAGACGGCCTCCGCGCCGGCGGCGACCGCGGAGTCGGCGACCGCCCCGGCCAGGGTGCTGTTCACGAAGACGTCCACCACGTCCACCTTGAACGGGATCTCCTCCAGAGAGGCGTACCCGGGCTCGCCGTGCACCGTCTCGGCCTTCGGGTGCACGGGCACCACGCGCTTGCCGAACTGCTTGAGCACGCGGGCCACCCCGTACGCGGCCCGGTCCTGGTTGTTGGACAGGCCCACGACGGCCCAGGTGTCCCCGAGCTCGGTGAGGATCTTGCGGATGGTTGCCGGGTCGCCGTACACGTGTGCCGCCTCCTGCTGGTCTGGCCGTCCGACCGTTGCCGGACCCCGACTCCTCAACGGAAAAACCGCACGTCGTCTTCCCCGTAGGGTGGAGAAGTGAAGGCAGACCAATACGTGACGGTGGCCCGAGAGGGCATGCACGAGTCCGAGATCAACCGCTCGCGCTTCCTGTGCTCGCTCGCGCCCGCCGCGACCGAGCAGGAGGCGCAGGACTTCCTCGCGCGGATCCGCAAGGAGCACCCCACCGCCTCGCACAACTGCTTCGCGTACGTGATCGGCGCCGACGCCGCCGTGCAGAAGGCCAGTGACGACGGCGAGCCCGGCGGCACCGCCGGGGTGCCGATGCTGCAGATGCTCATGCGCCGGGACGTCCGGTACGCCGTCGCCGTGGTCACCCGCTACTACGGCGGCGTCAAGCTCGGCGCCGGCGGTCTGATCAGGGCGTACGGCGGTGTCGTCGGCGAGGCCCTCGACGCGCTCGGCACCGTCACCCGGCGCCGCTACCGGCTGGCCACCGTGACCGTGGACCACCAGCGGGCCGGAAAGACGCAGAACGACCTGCGCTCCACCGGCCGCACCGTCGTGGACCTGCGCTACGGGGCCGCGGTGGAGATAGAGGTCGCCCTGCCGGAGGCGGACCTGCCCGGCTTCGAGGCCTGGCTCGCCGACAGCACGGCGGGCAGTGCCACCCTCACGCTCGGTGGTGAGACGTACGCGCCCTGAGCGCCCCCGGGACGGGTTAGCGTAGAGGGGTCAGGCGAGCGGAAGACGATCAGGGGGACACGGCATGTGCGGCGGGACCGGCGAGTGAAGTTCCTGCACACCTCCGATTGGCACCTCGGCCGGTCCCTCCACCGCGTCAACCTGCTCGCCGCCCAGGCGGCCTTCGTCGACCACCTCGTCGAGACGGCCCGGGAGTACGAGGTCGACGCCGTCCTGGTCGCCGGAGACGTCTACGACCGGGCCGTGCCCCCGCTGCCGGCCGTCGAACTCTACGACCAGGCCCTGCACCGGCTCGCCGAGCTCGGCGTGCCCACCGTCATGATCTCCGGGAACCACGACTCCGCCCGACGCCTCGGGGTCGGGGCCGGGCTGATCGACCGGGCCGGGATCCACCTCAGGACCGACCCGGCCGGCTGCGCCGACCCCGTGGTGCTGGCCGACGTACACGGAGACGTGGCCTTCTACGGGCTGCCCTACCTGGAACCGGCCCTGGTCAAGGACGAGTTCGCGACGCAGAAGGTCAGCCACGAGGCCGTGCTGGGCGCGGCCATGGAGCGGATCCGGGCCGATCTCTCCGGGCGTGCGCCCGGCACCCGCTCCGTCGTCCTCGCCCATGCCTTCGTCACCGGAGGGCAGGCCAGCGACAGCGAGCGCGACATCTCCGTGGGCGGGGTCGAGGCCGTGCCCGCCTCCGTCTTCGACGGGGTGGACTACGCGGCCCTCGGCCACCTCCACGGCTGCCAGACGATCAACGAACGGGTCCGGTATTCCGGTTCCCCGCTCGCCTACTCGTTCTCGGAGGCCGACCACCGCAAGACGATGTGGCTCGTCGAACTGGGCGCGGAAGGGGAGATCACCGGAGCCGAGCGGATCGACACCCCCGTGCCCCGGGCCCTCGCCCGGCTGCGAGGGCCGCTGGAGACCCTGCTCGAGGACCCGGCGTACACGGCGCACGAGGACGCCTGGGTCGAGGCGACCCTCACCGACCCGGTCCGGCCCGACGACCCCATGGCCCGGCTCGTCACCCGCTTCCCGCACACCCTCAGCCTCGCCTTCGACCCCGAGGGCCGCGAGGAGGAGACCGGCACCTCCTACGCCCAGCGGCTGCGCGGCCGCAGCGACCAGGAGATCGCCGAGGACTTCGTGGCCCACGTACGCGGAGGCGGGCACGCGGACGAGGCCGAACGGGCCGTGCTGCGCAGCGCCTTCGACGACGTACGGACCGACGACAGCCGCCAGGAGACCCACCGATGAGGCTGCACCGGCTGGCGGTCACCGCCTTCGGGCCCTTCGCCGAGCCCCAGGAGATCGACTTCGACGCCCTGTCCGGCGCCGGGATCTTCCTGATGCACGGGCCCACCGGCGCCGGCAAGACCTCCGTCCTCGACGCCGTCTGCTACGCGCTGTACGGCTCCGTCCCCGGCCCCCGCCAGGCCCCCGGCACCAGTCTGCGCAGCGACCACGCCGCCCCCGACACCCCGACCGAGGTCACCCTCGAACTCACCGCGGGCGGACGGCGCCTGGAGATCACCCGCCGCCCCGAGCAGGACCGGCCCAAGAAGCGCGGCACGGGCACGACCAAGGACAAGGCGCAGAGTTGGCTGCGCGAGCACACGGGCGAGGGCTGGGAGGCGCTGAGCCGTTCCCACCAGGAGATCGGCGAGGAGATCGAGCAGCTCCTCGGCATGAGCCGCGAGCAGTTCTGCCAGGTGGTGCTGCTGCCGCAGGGTGAGTTCGCCAAGTTCCTGCGCGCCGACGAGGCCGCGCGCGGCCGCCTGCTCGGCCGGCTCTTTGACACCCGCCGCTTCGCCGCCGTCGAGACCCTGCTCGGAGACCGCCGCCGGGCCGCCGAGGCCAAGGTGCGGGCCGGCGACGAGAAGGTGCTGCACACCGCCCAGAGGCTCGCCCAGGCAGCCGGGGACAGCGCCGACCTGCGGGCCTGGCCCATGCCCGGGCACCAGCCGGGCGACCCCGGGCTCGCCGGAGCCGTCCGCGCGTGGGCGGCCGTCGCCCGGTGCTCCGCCCGGGAGCGGCTGGCGGTGGCCGAGTACGCGCTCGCCGCTGTCGAGGGCCGGCACGCCGCGGCCCGGCGGGCCGCCGAGGACGCCCGGGAGCTGGACCGCCTGCAGCGCCGCCACGCGGAGACCACCCGCCGGGCCGCCCTGCTCGCCGGGGCGGAGCCCGAGCGGGAGCGCGTGCGCGCCCTCCTGGACCGGGCCCGGCGCGGCGCCCTGGTCGCCCCCGCGCTGGAACTGCGCGGAGCGGCCTCGGCCGCGCACCTCGCCGCCGCCCACGCGGAGACGGCCGCCCGGTCCGAACTCCCCCCGATGTTCAGGGAGGCGGGCACCGAGCAACTGGCCGGGGTCGAGCAGGAACTGCGCGAGGCACTCGGCGCACTGGGAGCGGCCCGCCGGGACGAGCAGCGCAGCGCCGAGATCGGCCGCGAACGGGCCGACCTGGAACGGGAGTCCCGGGCCGCGGAGGAAGCCCACCTGGAATCGGCCGAGTGGCTCGCGCGCTGGGACGCCACCCGGGCCGGGCTGCGGCAGCGGGCGGACGCGGCCCAGCAGGCCGCGACCCTCGCCGAGCAGCTCGCGGGCAAGCTGGAACCCGCCCGCATGCACCTGAACTTCGCCCGCCGGCGCGACGAGCTGGCCGCCGAGGCCGAGCGCACCGAGCGCGAACTCCTCACCCTGCGCGAGGAGTCCGCCCTCGCCAGGGAACGCTGGCTGGAGCTGAAGGAAGCCCGGCTGCGCGGGATCGCCGCCGAACTCGCCGAGGCGCTGGTGGCGGGCGAGGCCTGCGCGGTGTGCGGCTGCGCCGAGCACCCCGCACCCGCCCGACCCGCCCCGGGCCATGTGGACCGTGCCGCCGAGGACGCCGCCCACGCCCTCTTCGAGCGCGCCGAACAGGCACGCGCCGCCGTCGAACGCCGCCTCGCCGCCGCCCGGCAGGCCCGCGCCGAGGCCGCGGCCGCCGCCGGGGACGCCACCGCCGCCGAACTCCTCGAACTGACCTCCGACCTGAGCTCCCGTCACGCCGCCGCCCACGCGGCGGCCGCCGGACTGCACACCGCCCGCGAGCGCCTCGCCCGCGCCGAACGCGAGCACGCCGCGCGCAGTGCCGACCGGCTCGACGCCGAACGCCGGGCCGCCGCCAGGGCCTCGCGCCGCGAGGCGCTGGACCGGGAGCAGGCCTCGCTGGAGGCGGAGCTCGCACAGGTGCGGGACGGTGCGCCCACCGTCGCCGCCCGCGCCCGCCTCCTGGAGGACCGGGTCCGGATCGTCTCGGGGGCCGCCGCAGCGCTGCGCCGCGCCGAAACCACCGCCGCCCGGTTGAAGGAGGCCGACGACCAGCTCGCCGACGCCGCCTTCAAGGCCGGCTTCGACACCATCGAGGACGCGGCCGACGCGGTGCTGCCCGACTACGAACGCTCCGCGCTCCAACACCGGCTGGACGGCTGGCAGGCGGAGGAGGCCATGCTGGCGGACCGCCTCGCCGAGAGCGACACCGCCGCGGCCGGAGAGCTGCCCCCGGCTGCACCGATGGAGGCCGAGGCCTACGCGGCGCGGGCCGCCGCGAAACTTCGTACGGCAGGATCGGCCTTCGACGCGGCCCGGGTCCGCTGCGAGGAGCTGGACCGCCTCTCCCGGCAGGCGGAGCACGAACTGCGCGCTCTGGGCCCGCTGCGCGAGGCCTACGACCGGGTGGCCCGGCTGGCCGGACTCACCGCGGGCACCTCGGCCGACAACGAGCGCAAGATGCGGCTGGAGGCCTACGTGCTGGCCGCCCGCCTGGAGCAGGTGGCCGCCGCCGCGACGGTACGGCTGCTGCGCATGTCCGGCGGCCGGTACACCCTGGTGCACTCCGACGCGCGGGCGAGCGGACGGGGGCGTTCCGGGCTCGGCCTGCACGTCCTCGACGCGTGGACCGGCAGTGAGCGGGACACGGCCACGCTGTCGGGCGGCGAGACCTTCTTCGCCTCGCTCTCGCTCGCGCTGGGCCTCGCCGACGTGGTCACCGACGAGGCGGGCGGGATGCGCCTCGACACGCTCTTCATCGACGAGGGCTTCGGCAGCCTCGACGACCAGGCGCTGGACGAGGTGCTCGACGTACTGGACTCGCTGCGCGAGCGGGACCGCAGCGTCGGCATCGTCAGCCACGTCGCCGACCTGCGGACTCGGGTCCAGACCCAGCTGGAGGTCGTCAAGCAGCGCGGCGGCTCCGTGGTGCGCCACCGGACGGCGGCGCTCACGGACTGAGCGGATCCGCTCGCGGACCTCGCGGACCTCGCGGACCTCCCGGACCTCCCGGACCTCACGGACTGAGCGGGCGCCTCGGGAGCGGGGACGAGTACACGATGCTCGTCGTCACCGGCCCGAGGCCCGCGATCCGGCCCGTGATCTCCTCCAGGTGCGCCATCGAGCGGGCCGCGACCTTCAGTACGAAGCAGTCGTCGCCCGTGACGTGGTGGGCCTCCAGGATCTCCGAAGTGGCGTCCAGGAAGTCGTGGAACGGCTTGTAGTTGCCGTGCGGATAGCGCAGCCGCACCAGGGCGAGGATCGCCTTGCCCAGCTTCTCCGGATCGACCACCGCCGTGTAGCCGGTGATGATCCCGACCTCCTCCAGACGGCGGACCCGCTCCGTGACGGCGCTCGCGGACATGGACACGGAGCGGGCGAGTTCGGTGAAGCTGGCGCGGCCGTCCTGCTGGAGGGCTTCGAGGATCCGCCAGTCGGTGGCGTCAGGGGAATACTCGGTCATGTTGCAGATCTAGCAGGGGATTCCCCGGCAGTACAAGCCAAAGGCCGGGGAAAATCACTTCCTAGGTTGATCAACAACTCGTAGATTTCCAGTCATGACGACGACGCAGAACACCACTTCCCCCGCCGCCACCGCCAACCCCGTGCTCCGGGTGCCCCCGGCCTCCCCGGCCGCGGCCGCCGCGTACTTCGCCGCGAGCCTGGCCTTCCACGCGGACGTCTCGGACGTCGCCGCGGCCTTCAAGGCCCACCGCGAGCAGGGCGCCGAGCTCGGCTTCCAGCTGATCGACTCCCGCTCCACCCCGTCCTGGGACCAGGCCCACGTGCCCGGCGCCATCCACCTGCCCACCGCCCTCATCCCCGAGCAGGCCGAGCGGCTCCTGGACAAGAACGTGCCCGTGGTGACGTACTGCTGGGGCCCCGGCTGCAACGGCGGCACCCGCTCCGCCCTGGCCCTGGCCGAACTCGGCTTCCAGGTCAAGGAGATGCTCGGCGGCATCGAGTACTGGATCCGCGAGGGCTTCGAGGTCGAGACCTGGCAGGGCAACCAGCAGCGTGCCGAGGCCGACCCGCTGACCGCGCCCACCGACTCGGACGACTGCGGCTGCTGACGTGTGCGCCGTGCGGGCCGGGTCCCGCGCAGGCGGACGGGCCGCTCACCCCGGGGGGAGATGAGCGGCCCGTCCGTGTTCCCGATGGCCTCAGAGCTTGGACAGCTCGTCCACCAGGTCGTCCAGACCCAGCGAACCCTGCGACAGCGCTGCCATGTGCCAGGCCTTCAGGTCGAAGGACTCGCCGCGCGCGGCCCGCGCGTTGTCGCGGCCCAGCAGCCAGGCGCGCTCGCCCAGCTTGTACCCGATGGCCTGCCCCGGCATCGACAGGTAGCGGGTCACCTCGCTCTCGATGAAGTCGCCCGGCCGACCGCTGTGCAGGCCGAAGAACTCCTGGGCCAGGTCCACCGTCCACCGCTCGCCCGGGTGGAACGGTGAGTCCGCCGGGATCTCCAGGCCCAGGTGCATGCCGATGTCCACGATGACCCGCGCCGCGCGCATCATCTGGCAGTCCAGGTAGCCCAGGCGCTGCTCGGCGTCCTTGAGGTAGCCCAGTTCGTCCATCAGGCGCTCCGCGTACAGCGCCCAGCCCTCGGCGTTGGCGCTGACGAGACCCACGCTGGCCTGGTAGCGGGACAGCTGGTCCGCGACGTGCGTCCACTGCGCGAGCTGGAGGTGGTGGCCGGGGACGCCCTCGTGGTACCAGGTGGAGACCAGGTCGTAGATCGGGAAGCGGGTCTGGCCCATCGTGGGCAGCCAGGTGCGGCCCGGACGGGAGAAGTCCTCCGACGGGTTCGTGTAGTACGGAGCCGCCGCGCCGCCGGGCGGGGCGATCTTCGACTCCACCCGCTTGACCCGCTCCGCGAGTTCGAAGTGGGTGCCGTCGAGGTTCTCGATGGCCTCGTCCATGAGCCCCTGGAGCCAGGCCTGGACCTCGTCGACGCCCTCGATGTGGGTGCCGTGCTCGTCCAGGTGCTTCAGTGCCTCCCAGGGGCCCGCGCCCGGGAGGATCTTGGCGGCCTCGGCCTTCATCTCGGCGAGCAGGCGGTGGTACTCGGACCAGCCGTAGGCGTACGCCTCGTCCAGGTCCAGATCGGTGCCGTTGAAGTAGCGCGACCAGCGGGCGTACCGCTCGCGCCCCACGGTGTCCGGCTTGCCCTCGACGGCCGGGGCGTACACGTCGCGCATCCAGTCGCGGAGCTCGACGAGGGCGGCCGTCGCGGCGGCGGCCGCCCCGTCCAGTTCCGCGCGCAGCGCTTCGGGGCCGCCCGAGGCGAAGTCCTCGAAGAAGGCGGGCTCGTCGCCGTCCTGCCCGGCCCAGGCGGTGAGCTGGCCGATCATGGTGGCGGTGGCGCGGGGGCCGCCGTACAGGCCGCGCTCCAGGCCGAGGGCCAGGCCCTCGCGGTAGCCGCCGAGGGAGGAGGGTACGGCGCGCAGCCGCTCGGCGATGGCCGCCCAGTCCTCGTCGGTGTCGGACGGGGTGAGGGTGAAGACCTCGCGGATGGCGTGCGCGGGGCTGTGGATGTTGCTGACCGCGCACAGGTCCTCGTCGGCCCCGTGGACCGCGAGTTCGGCGTTCAGCCGCTCGCGCAGCAGCCGGCCGCAGCGGCGCTCGGCGTCGCTGTCGGCGCCGGGCAGCGCCTCGGCGGCGTCGAGCCGGGCGAGGGTGGTGCGGGCCAGTTCGGCGACGGCCGCCCGGCCGGCCGGGGAGAAGTCCGGGAGCTTGCCGGAGCACTCGGCGACACCGAGGTAGGTGCCCGTGATCGGATCGAGGGCGATGAGGTCGTCGACGTACGCGTCGGCCACCTGGCGGGGCAGCTTCGGAGTGCTGCCGTTGTTGAAGATCTCTGACATGCGGCCATCTTCGTACGTGAGACGGTCCTACGTCATCACCGTATGACGCCAGTCTGCTGACCTGGGCAGCTTTCGGAAATGCCGCCGACCCGCACGCGGCCCGGGCAGGTGCCGGATCGGCTGCCGCGTCGCGTGCGGGCCGGGGTGCGGGTCGGGGCGAAAGGGACGTTCCCCGGCGGCCGGTTGTGGCTGGTTGTCGCCGGTCCCGGCGGGTGGGTTCAGTGGTGGTTGCGCGGAGGCCGCGGTTCGCGCCGCGGGAGTTCGTGCGTGCCGTCGTGGGTGATCTGGTGGGTGATGTCGTGGGTGACGTCGTACGGCAGGCGCGAGCTGACGGGGGTCGCGTCCAGCCGGGCCGTGATCACGAGCGTGCCCTCCTCGATCTGGTAGTCGAGGGGGAGGCCGAGCCCGCGCATGGCGGCGACCATGCCGGTGTTGGAGGCCTGAGTGACCGCGTACACGCTGTCGCAGCCGGCCTCGACGGCCATCGCGACGAGCCGGCGCAGCAGTTCGGAGCCGATGCCGCGGCGCTGCCAGTCGTCCTCGATGAGGAGCGCGACCTCGGTCTCGTCGCCGTCCCACAGGAGGTGGCCGAGGGCCACGAGCCTGCCCGAGGCGGTGGTGGCGGCCAGGGTGCGGCCGAACCGGGGGCTGAGCAGGTGGCCGAGGTAGCGGTCGGCGTCGGCGACGGGGCCGTGGTAGCGCAGCGACAGGGTGCGCTCGGAGCAGCGGTCGTGCATCGCGCGGGCGGCGGTCAGGTCGGAGCCGTCGGCGCGGCGGACGGTGACCTCGTTGCCCTCGGGCAGGGTCAGTACGTCCAGGCCGCGCGGGACGCGGGGGCCGAGGCGGGCGTCGAGCTCGACGAGGGCACGGGCGCGGGCGAACTCGGTCGGCGTGAAGGGGAGGTAGGGCCGCTCCACGGTGATCGCGCCGCCCGAGGGGTCGCGCAGCCGCATGACGGTGGCCTCCAGCACTCCTTCCACCGGGGCGTCGGCGCCCGCGTTGGGACGGCCGGAGAGGGTGGTCGCCGGGATCGAGTGGATGGTGCAGCGGCCCAGCAGCTGGCGCAGCGCGAGCGGCAGTTCGGCGGCGTCGAGGGCGGTGCGGGTGGCCAGGCCCAGGACCCGGGTCGGGGTGTCGACCAGGTCGTGGGCGTCGGCGCGCTCGATCCAGGTGCTGTGCCCGCCGGCCAGCGCGATGGCGCGGGTGAGGTCGGCGGACGGCAGCTGCTGCGGGGCCCGCAGCAGGAACTCGTCGACCGTGCCGCCCTCGGGGAGCGGGTGCGTCTGGAGCGTGAGGATGTCGACGCCGTTGCGGGCGAGGGCGGTGCAGAGGGCGGCCAGGGAGCCGGGTTCGTCCCGTACGGTCGTGCGCATCCGCCACAGGGCGGCGGTCGGCGCGTCGGCGGTGGGGGCCGTGCCCGCGCCTGTCCTCGTGCCCCGGACCGCCGCCGGCCCGGTGTCCGGCGGCGGCGCATGGCTGTGGCGCCTGGCCCACCAGGTGTGGAAGGCCGCGGTGACGAGGAGCGCGACGGCCGAGGCGACGAGCAGGACCGGGCCTCCGGGCCCGTGCGCGACGAGATTGGCGATGGCGTCGGCGACCGCGACGGCGCAGAAGAGGGCGGCGAGCTCGACGACGTCACGACGCCAGTGGTGGCGGTGGGGACGCTGGGCAGAGGCAAGATCACGGTCAGTCATGCACACCACTGTGGCGCAGGGGTGTTGCGTGATCACGAACGATCTGTGACCGCCTGGTTAAGTGTCCATCTGGCCGATTTCACCCAGTTTTCCGGGGCATTTCCGTGGACCCGCCGACCCTACTGCCCCACCCGACCGGGCTGGAGCGTCTTGGTGAACAGTACGCCGCCTCCCTGGCGCCGCAGGCGGACGGTGAGTTCCCCACTGTCGCCGTCGATGTCGACCTCGCCGTAGTAGGGCGGGTTCTCCGACGGTGACATGTTGGCGAACGGCGCCGACTGGACGAAGGCCGTCTCCGGGCCGAAGGTGGCGTCGAGCCGTCCGGAGGGGAAGCCGCCCGCGCCGATGGGGCCCGAGACGAACTCCCAGAAGGGCGCGAAGTCGGCGAAGGCCGCCCGCTCCGGTGCGTAGTGGTTGGCGGCGGTGTAGTGCACGTCGGCGGTGAGCCAGACGGTGCCGGTGATGCGCTGGTGCTTGATGTGGCGCAGCAGTTCGGCGATCTGGAGCTCGCGGCCCAGCGGGGCGCCGGGGTCGCCCTGGGCCACGGCCTCGAAATCGGTCGCGCCGTCGGGGACGACGATGCCGAGCGGCATGTCGGAGGCGATCACCTTCCAGGTGGCGCGGGAGCGGCTGAGCTCGCGCCGCAGCCAGGCCAGCTGCTCGGGACCGAGGATCCCGATGGGGTCCTCCGCCGCGGTGCCGGGGGAGTTGGCGTTCCGGTACGTGCGCATGTCGAGTACGAAGACGTCGAGGAGCGGGCCGTACCGCATCACGCGGTACATCCGGCCCTCGGCGCGACCGCCGCGCAGGTCGGTGACGGGGAAGTACTCGCCGAAGGCCTGGCGGGCGCGGGCGGCGAGGGTGTCGGCGTCCCGCACCGTGTAGCGGGGGTCGTCGATCAGCTGGCCCGGGTACCAGTTGTTGCGCACCTCGTGGTCGTCCCACTGGGCGAGCACGGGCACCTGGGCGTTGAAGGCGCGCAGGTTGTCGTCGAGCAGGTTGTAGCGGAAGTTCCCGCGGAACTCGGCGAGGGTCTCCGCGACCTTCGACTTCTCCTCGGTGGTGACGTTGCGCCACGTCGTGCCGTCGCGCAGCGGCACGGAGGGCTTGATCGGCCCGTCGGCGTAGATGGTGTCCCCGCTGAAGAGGAAGAAGTCGGGATTGCGCAGCCGCATCTCCTCGAAGACGCGGTAGCCGCCGAGGTCGGGGTTGATGCCCCAGCCCTGGCCCGCCAGGTCCCCGGACCACACGAAGCGCACGTCGTGCCGGCGGGAGACGGGGGTGGTGCGGAAGCTGCCGTGGACCGGCTCGGAGGTGCGGCGCGGGTCGTCGGGGTCGGCCAGGACCACCCGGTAGTGGATCTGCCGGCCGGGCGGGAGGTCGCGCAGGACGGTGGTCCCGGTGAAGTCGGAGGAGGGGCCGAGGAGCGGACCGCGGTGGCGGCGCACGGCGTACCGGAACGCCTCGCTCGGGGAGGTCTCCACGGACATCCACGCGGGGCGGTCGGAGCGGGTCCACACGGTGGCCGAGTGGGCGGTGATCTCGCCCGATTGCACGCCCCAGAGCGCGTTCGGCCGGCCGGAGCGGGCGAAGGCGGGGGCCGCGAGCGCCGGAACGGCGAACAGCGCGGAGGACAGGGCGAGGGAACCGCCGATCAGGGACCGTCGGGTGTGCGGCATCGGTGCCATCGGTGCGTCTCCAGGGGCGGGCGGGGGTGGGTCGGACCAGGGTGCCGCCACACCCCGGCCCGGCCGCGTCGCCCACGCGAACCCGGGATGAACAGCCGCCAGCCGCTCAGCCGTTCAGCTCTTCGACCCGTTCGCCCTTTTCGGCCACCCCGCGCCGTGCCGCCGTCAGGCCACCCCGCGCCGTGCCGCCGTCAGGCCGCCACGGGGGTCCGGGCACGGGCGGTGTCCAGGATCACCCGGGAGACGAGCGCCGGATCGTCGTTCATCGGCACGTGTCCGCACCCGGGGAGCCGGACCAGCCGCGCGCCGGGGATGGTGTGCTTGGCCCGTACGCCCTGGCGGCGCAGCAGCAGCCGGTCGCGGGCACCCCAGGCGATGGTGACCGGCAGACCGGGCACGTCGTCGGTGAACCGTACGGACCCACCCGCGGCCAGGGTCGCCTCGAAGCCGGTGGCCCCGCGCAGGGCGAGGGTCTCGGCGACCACGGCCTCGGGCGAACGGCGGGCAGGGCGGGCGTAGATGGTGCCGGTGAGCGCCATCCTGCCCGCGGAGCCGCGCGAGAGCCGCTCCAGTGCGGTAAGGGGCAGCGCCTTGGCGCCGGCGCGCATCGCGAGGAGGGCGGCGAAGGCGTAGCGGCGCTCGCCTTCCGTCCAGAACCCGGCCGGGGAGAGGGCGGTGACCGAGCGGGCCAGGCCGGTCCGGCCCATTTCGAGCGCGAGCAGGCCGCCGAGGGAGTTCCCCGCGACGTGCGGGCGCTCGACACCGAGGGCCGCGCAGAGCGCCCCGAGTGCCGGGGACACGGTGGCCAGGTCGTACGGGACGCCCTCGGGCAGGGGCGCCGAGGCGCCGAAGCCGGGCAGATCGACGGCGATCACATCGTGTTCGGCGGCCAGGATGTCGGTCACCGGGTGCCAGGCCTGGAGGTGGTGGCCGATGCCGTGCAGCAGGAGGAGCGGTTCGCCCGCGCCCTTGCGCTCGTAGGCGACGGTGGCGGTGCGGGGGCCGAGCGGCGATTCGATCGTGAAGGAGACCGTGGCGGTCATGCTGCTCCTCGTCGGCTGGACGCGTGTGAGACAGGCTGTCAGTAGCCCTGCCGTCATCATTACCGTCCGGTAGCCCTTGACTACAAGCCTTCGGCGCCCGCGAGAACATCCTGTGAACGGCTTGATGCCCATGCCCGATCTGCCCGGTACAGGGGTGACCATTGGTCTTGACCAAGGGGGTGCACCGTCCTATCGTCGCAGGGATAGTGCAGGAACCTTTAATAAACAAAGGCGCGGAACTGCCGCTGGAACACACGGCGAGTGCGGCGATGGCAGGAGGAGTCAGGGTGGGGACCACGCAGCTCGAAACGGTGCCGGAGCCGAAGTACTGGCACCTCAAGACCGTCCTCAGCGAAGCACTCGACCAGGATTTCGCCGTCGGAGAGGTCCTGCCGAACGAGCGTGAACTCGCCGCCCGGTTCGGCGTCGCCCGAGCGACCCTGCGCCAGGCACTGGAGCAGTTGGAGCTCGAAGGCCGTCTGCAGCGCCGCCGCGGGGTCGGAACCACCGTCGCCCCGCCGCGGGTGGGTGTCGCCGTCGGTACCCCGGGGCACAGCTGGCCCGGCGAGCAGGCCGACGGCTGGGAGCCGGTGGACGCCGCCGAGGCGCTGCCGCCGGCCGCGGTCCTGAAGCTGCTGGGCACCGGCGGGGCCTTCTCCGCCGACGAGCCGGTCCACACCGTGCGCCGGACCCGGGTCACCCAGGGGCAGGCCGTCGCCGCCGAAATGCTCTACGTCCCGGCCGCCTCGGTGCCCGGACTCCCCGCGATCGACGCCCCGGCCGGCCCCGCCCGCGCCCGCGCGGTCCTGCGCGAGCTGCAGCGACTGGTCCTCGACGGCCAGGACCGCTCGGTGGAGCTCGGCTCCGCACGAGCCGACGACGCCAAGGAACTGGACCGGCTGCCCGGCGCGCCCGTACTCGTCGTCACCACGCGCTACTTCACCGGCGCGGGCACGGCCGCGGTCTCGGTGGCCACCTACCGGGCCGACACCTGCCGCCTCACCTTCGGTGACTCGGGCGACGTCGAGATCACCCACGAGCCGCGCGTCGCCTCCTGACACGGGCGGCCCCGCGCGGGCCGAGTCGTCGAGGTCGTCGGTACGGCCCGGGCCCAGCAGTCGCCGGGCCCGGGCCGTACCGGTTTCCGGGCACGGGCGCCGGCGCCAGTACCAGGCCGGCGGCGACGCGCGACACGGTCAGCGGCGGCGGGCCGTGACCGTCTTCTCCACCGCGAACAGCTCTTCCTCGACGTGGTCCAGCGCGAGGCGAAGGGCGCCGGTGGCCACCGCGGCCTCGCCGAGCAGGGACAGGGCCACCCTCGGCGGGCGCAGGCAGTAGCGCTCCAGCTCCCGGCGCAGGGGATCGAGCACCCCGTCCAGCCCGGCCGCCCAGCCGCCGACCACCACCAGTTCCGGATCCATCGCCAGGACCAGCGCCGCCACGTCGTGCACCAGCCGCTGGAGGAACCGCTCCACGGCGGCCACAGCGCGCTCGTCGCCCCGCTTGGCCATCGCGAAGACCTCGGCGACCGCCGGCTCGTCCAGCGGGTGCAGCGGCTCGCCTGTGGTCGACAGCAGCTTCTCCGGCGTGACCTCACGGCCCAGCAGATGCAGCGCGCCGATCTCTCCGGCCGCTCCGCCGAAGCCCCGGTGGAGCCGGCCGCCGATCAGGGAACCGGCACCGGGACTGAGCCCCGCCATGACGAACACGATGTCGTCGGTGTCGCGCGCGGCCCCCTTCCAGTGCTCGGCGACCGCCGCGGCGTTGGCGTCGTTCTCCACCTTCACCGGGCAGCGGAACGAGCGCTGGAGCCGTTCCCCCAGTGGGAGCCCCGTCCAGCCGGGCAGGGCCGTACCGAGGCGGACCGTGCCGTCCGCCTCCACGATCCCGGGGCTGCCGACGCCGACCGCACGCAGGGAATCCCGCGGCACCCCGGCCCGGCGCAGCAGATCGGCCACGGCCGAACGGACCTTCTCCAGCCGCTCATCGGCGGAAGCCGACTCCGCCACGTCCTTCGTGCCCGCGCCGATGACCCGTCCGTCCAGGCCGGAGAGCAGCACCGCGACGCGGTGCGAACCGATCTCTATGCCGAGCAGGTGCCCCGCCTCGGCCCTGAAACGGAACCGCCTCGCCGGTCGACCCTGCCGCCGCGCGCCTTCCTCGGCGTCGGCCTCGGCGACCAGTCCGGTCGCCATCAGCCCCTCCACGACCCCTTCGACGGTCGGCCGGGACAGCCCGGTGACCCGCGTGAGATCGGTGAGCGTCGGCGCTTGGGCCGCGCGCAGTGCACGCAGCACCACGGCGGAATTGATCCGCCTCAGCAGAGAGGGGTCCCCGCCGGTCAGCTGCCCCAACGTGTGTCCTCCCAGCTAGCGAGCCCGTCAGCCGGATGGTACTGCCCACCTGGTGCTTCAGCGAGAACCAGCCCCCCATCGGCCGGAACTGGCCCCTCCGCTCAAGCCGGGGCGACGAACCCCGACTCGTACGCCGTGATCACGGCCTGGGTCCGGTCCCGAGCTCCCAGCTTCGACAGAATCGCACTGACGTGGGACTTCACCGTCTCCGTGCCGACGATCAGCTTGCCCGCGATCTCCACGTTGGTCAGCCCTCGCGCCATGAGCCTCAGGACCGCCTCCTCGCGCTCGGTCAGGGCCGCCCGCTCCAGGACGGCCCGGGCCTGGCGATTTCCGTACTCGGCGGCCAGGGCCCGCACGGCCGCGGGGAAGAGCAGCGTCTCGCCCTCCGCCACCAGCCGGACCGCGTGCACGATCTCGGAGGGTCGTGCACGCTTCAACAGGAACCCGTCCGCGCCGGCCCGCAGCGCCTGGTAGACGTACTCGTCGTTCTCGAAGGTGGTGACGACGAGGATCTTCGGCGGGGAGTCGACCGTCTTCAGGATCGCCCGGGTCGCCTCGATCCCGTCGAGCAGCGGCATCCGTACGTCCATCGCCACCACGTCGGGCCGCAGCTGTCGCACGAGCGGGACCACGGAGGCCCCGTCGGGCGCCTCGCCCACCACCTTGATGTCGGGCTGGGCTTCGAGGACGGCGCGCAGACCTGCGCGCACCAGGGGCTCGTCATCGACGAGGAGTACGGTAACCGGCATCCGGTCAGCGTATTCGCTCCAGCGGAAGCCGGGCGCGCACCCTCCAATTGCCCTCGTGCGGCCCGGTCTCGGCCTCCCCGCCGAGCAGTGCCGCCCGTTCCCGGATGCCGCGTAGACCGGAGCCGCGGCCCGTCATCGGCGCGGCCTCGGACGGGAGCGGATTGGTCACCTCCAAGTCCAGTCTTCCCACGGCCATTTCGACCCGGACCCGGACCGGAACCGGCCCGCTGTGTCTCAGCACGTTGGTCAGTGCCTCTTGCAGGATCCGGTACCCCTCGCGCGTGACCGGGCCCGGCAACTGCTCCAGCGGTCCCGACAGTTCGGCGTCGACCGGGGCGCCCGACGCGCGCGCAGATTCCAGCAGCCGGTCGGCATCGGCCAGAGTGGGCCGCTGGGAGGGAGGCTGGTCCGATTCCCGGAGCACCTTCAGCACCCGGTCCAGATCCTCCATCGCGGCCCGACCGGTCTCCTCGATCGCGCACAAGGCCCGCTCGGTGAACTCCGGATCGCCCGCCGCCCGGGCGGCTCCCGCCTGGACGACCGCCACGGTCAGCGCGTGCCCGATGGAGTCGTGCAACTCCCGCGCGATCCGGGTCCGTTCCAGCAGCTGCTCGGTCCGCGCCTCCAGCGCGGTCAGACGCTCGGCCGCCGACGGCCCCAGGAGTTTCGCCGCTATCGCGGTGACGGCCTCACCGAGCAGAACCATGATGGCCAGCAGCAGGAGCAGCGGCACCGGCAGGAGGAGCAGGGCCGCCCAGCGCGGCGGGATGAAAGGGAGGATCACGTCGTCCGACCCGAGAGCGCGGCCCGCACCGGTGATGGCGAGCTCCAGCGTCGTCATCGGGAGCCACACCGTTGCCATCATGGCCACGCCCGACAGCAGGAGCCGTATCTCCAGCCAGGCGACCGTCCGCCAGCGGTCCCCCCAACGGGCGGATGCGGCAGTGCTGATGGACCCGTCGTGCCGGCCACGCTCGTGCGGAGTCAGCAGAAACTGCGCCTGCAGCCCCTCGGCCAGCCGCACCCAGGGGACCAACCCGAACGGCGCGACGATCACGGCGGGCATCCACGGCCAGGCGGGCTCTATGAACATCCAGATGGAGACGAGCAGGATCGGTACGTTCAGATGCAGCCAGCGGGTGTACGTGATCCCGCGGAAGGGAGCACGGAGCAGTCGGTACATGTCCTCATCCTGGCAGCCGGTGTGAGGCTCCCGTCTCCCCCATGCGGGGGAGACGATCCCCCCACGTGGGGGAGGGCAGGGGGTGGGGCCGGCGGCGAATCTTGAGACATGAACAGCATCGAGATTCGGGAACTGACCAAGGAATACGGCACCACCCGTGCTGTGGACCGCCTCACCTTCGACGTGCTGCCCGGACGGGTCACCGGCTTCCTCGGCCCCAACGGCGCCGGAAAGTCGACCACGATGCGGCTACTGCTGGGCCTGGACCGGGCGACCTCCGGTACCGCCACCATCGGCGGACACTCGTTCACCACCTTCGCCGATCCGCTGCGCCGGGTCGGAGCGCTCCTCGACCCGCAGTCCATCCACGGTGGGCGCACCGCACGCGAACACTTGCGCTTCCTCGCCGCTTCGAACGGGATACCGGCCCGCCGGGTGGAGGAGGTACTGGAGCAGGCCGGCATAGCCTCGGCGGCCAAGCGCCGGGTGAAGACCTTCTCCCTGGGCATGCGCCAACGGCTGGGCATCGCCGCCGCACTGCTGGGAGATCCCGGGGTGCTGCTCCTCGACGAGCCGACCAACGGGCTCGACCCCGAGGGGATCATCTGGATCCGCGAGCTGATGCGCGGGCTGGCGGCCGAAGGCCGGACCGTCCTGGTCTCCAGCCACCTCATGTCCGAGACCTCGACCCTGGCCGACCACCTGGTCGTGCTCGGCGCGGGCCGACTCCTGGCCGACACCTCGATGGAGGAGTTCATCGAGGCACGCAGCACCCCCCGGGTGCGGCTGCGCACCACGGACCCGATCCGGCTGCGGGCCGCCCTCGCCAGGGACGGCCACGAGCTGGTGGAAGCCGACGGCGGGCGCTGGACCGTCGACGGCGTACAGGCGGAACAGCTCGGCATCATGGCGGCCCGCGAAGGGATCCCGATGCTGGAACTCGCCGACGAGCGCGCCTCACTGGAGCAGGCCTACCTCGACCTCACGGCGGACCACGCCCAGTTCGCCGCCACCCACTGACCGCCCCCCTTCCTGACTGGAGGCTCGCCATGAGCACCGCCCTGCCCACCCGACCCGTCCTGCACTCCGAATGGATCAAGATCAGATCGCTGCGCGGCACGATCGGCGCACTGATAGCCGTGCTGATCGCGACCGCCGGCATCCAGGCGTTCACGGCTTGGGCGATAGGCACGGCCGAGGAAGGGAGCATGGGTGACGATCCGCTGTTCGCCGCCTACTACGCCATCAACTTCGGCCAGGTGGCGGCCATCGCCTTCGGCGCCAATGCCTTCTCCGCCGAATTCCACAACGGTGCCCTGCGCACCACCTTCGCCGCCGTGCCGAACCGTACGCGGTTCTACCTCTCCAAGATGGCCGTGATCGGCGGCCTCGCGCTCCTGGTGGGCCAGGTGACGGGACTGCTCACCTTCGTCGGCGGGCAGGCGTTCATGGGGCAGTACGCGCTGGGGCTCGGCGACCCGGGCACCGTGCGGTCCATCGTCGGCTGCGGGCTCTACCTGACGGTCATCACGATCTTCTCGGCCGGCCTGACGGCGATCCTGCGCAGTGGTGTCGCCGTCATCAGCATCCTCGTCCCCTTCGTGCTGCTGCTCTCCTTCGTCATCAGTGGAGCCGCGAGCGACATCGGTCAGTTCATGCCGGACAAGGCCGGGCAGATGGTGCTG
Source organism: Streptomyces sp. NPDC096339 (assembly GCF_044762985.1). NCBI lineage: Bacteria > Bacillati > Actinomycetota > Actinomycetes > Kitasatosporales > Streptomycetaceae > Streptomyces > Streptomyces sp. NPDC096339. Next base: position 76,284 of record NZ_JBIWFI010000008.1, read on the forward strand.
CGGAGCGAGTCGATAGGCGGGGTCCTCGGCCCGTGGACCGGAATGGGGGTGGCGATGCTGTGGGCCGCGGCCGCGGTCATCGGTGGTCTCATGGCGGTGCGGCGCCGGGACGCTTGACGGCAGGCCAGTTGTCAGTGGGGGTCGGGATACTGACGGCATGACCACGGCAGAGCATCTCGACACGATCGACCGGCTCCGGGTGACGGAATTCCCGCCCGAGCCGGTGTGGTCCGGCGGGCAGAGCAGCGGCCCGGGCTACCACCTCGTCCAGCTCGGCCGGACGCGGGACTTCTGGGAGGACGACGGCTCGGGCCGGGCCGAGGCGGCCGATCAGATCGAGGCCGAGTACGAGGCGCTCACCCAGGCCCTGGCCGACCGGTGGGGGGAGCAGCAGGTCTTCAGCGTCACGTCGCTGCTGGAGCGGGGGTTCGAGGGGGAGGAGATACCGGAGCCGTGGGGCGAGGTGAGCAACACCACCGATCACGTGCACCTGTGGCGGGCCGGGGAGAAGTGGCTGGTGGCCTATGTGGCGCAGTGGGACACGGAAGATCCCTACCTGTTGATGGCGGGGGTCACGGTCATCGATCCGCTTTAGGGGGTGTCCGGCGATTCGGCGGCGGCGCGGAGGCGGGCGTATTCCTGGGCCATGGTTTCGGCGGTCCAATGGGCGTTGAGGCCGCTGGGGTTGGGGAGGGCCCAGATCCGGGTGGAGCCGATGGTCCGCTCCTGGGGGCCGATCTGAGCCTTCCGCTCGCCGAAGGCGGTGCGGTAGGCGGTGACCCCGACCACCGCGAGCCACTGGGGGCGCAGGAGTTCCACTTTGGCCGTCAGGATGCGGCCGCCTTCGCGGAACTCCTCGGTGCTCAGCTCGTCGGCGCGGGCCGTGGCGCGGGCCACGATGTTGGTGATGCCGAGCCGGTAGGTCAGCAGCTCTTCCTGCTCGGAGGGGGCGAGCCGGCGCGGGGTGAAGCCCGACAGGTGGAGGACGGGCCAGAAGCGGTTGCCGGGGCGGGCGAAGTGGTGGCCCGTCGCGGCGGAGAGGAGGCCGGGATTGATACCGCAGAAGAGCACACGCAGACCGCCCGCGACCACGTCCGGGAGGACGCGGTCACGGGCGGCGTTCAGCTCGTCGGGGGTCAGAGGATCGACCCCGGCGTGTACCCGGCGGCCTCCGGGTGCTGCTTGGCGATCGCCTCGATACGGGAGACCACTGCCGTGACCTGGTCGCCGGCGGCGCCGGTGAAGGACAGCTTGTCGGCCATCAGAGCGTCGAGGGCGGCGCGGTCCAGCGGGATGCGCTCGTCGTCGGCCAGCTTGCCGAGCAGCTCGTTGCGCTCGGCGCCCTGCTCGCGCATGGCGAGGGCCGAGGCCACCGCGTGCTCCTTGATGACCTCGTGGGCGACCTCGCGGCCCACACCGGCGCGGACGGCACCCATCAGGACCTTGGTGGTGGCCAGGAAGGGGAGGTAGCGGTCCAGCTCGCGGGCGACGACGGCCGGGAAGGCGCCGAACTCGTCGAGGACCGTCAGGAAGGTCTCCAGGAGGCCGTCGAAGGCGAAGAACGCGTCCGGCAGTGCCACGCGGCGGACCACGGAGCAGGAGACGTCGCCCTCGTTCCACTGGTCGCCGGCCAGCTCGCCGGTCATCGAGGCGTAGCCGCGCAGGATGACCATCAGGCCGTTCACGCGCTCGCAGGAGCGGGTGTTCATCTTGTGCGGCATCGCGGAGGAGCCGACCTGGCCGGGCTTGAAGCCCTCGGTGACCAGCTCGTGGCCGGCCATCAGGCGGATCGTCTTGGCGATGGAGGAGGGCGCGGCGGCCAGCTGGACCAGGGCGGTGACCACGTCGTAGTCGAGCGAGCGCGGGTAGACCTGGCCGACCGAGGTGAAGGCCTGGGCGAAGCCGAGGTGGGAGGCGATCCGCTGCTCCAGGTCGGCGAGCTTGGCGGCGTCGCCACCGAGCAGGTCGAGCATGTCCTGGGCGGTGCCGACGGGGCCCTTGATACCGCGCAGCGGGTAGCGCTCGAGGAGGTTCTCCAGGCGGTCGTAGGCGACGAGGAGCTCGTCGGCCGCCGTCGCGAAGCGCTTGCCCAGGGTGGTGGCCTGCGCGGCGACGTTGTGGGAGCGGCCGGCCATGACCAGCTCGGCGTGCTCGCCGGCCAGCTTGCCGAGGCGGGCGAGGACGGCGACGGTGCGGTCGCGGGCCAGCTCCAGGGAGAGCCGGATCTGGAGCTGCTCGACGTTCTCGGTGAGGTCGCGCGAGGTCATGCCCTTGTGGACGTGCTCGTGGCCGGCGAGGGCGTTGAACTCCTCGATGCGGGCCTTCACGTCGTGCCGGGTGACCTTCTCGCGCTCGGCGATGGAGGCGAGGTCGACGGTCTCGAGGACGCGCTCGTAGTCGGCGAGGGCCGCGTCGGGGACCTCGATGCCGAGGTCCTTCTGGGCGCGCAGCACGGCGAGCCACAGCCGCCGCTCCAGCGTCACCTTGTACTCGGGGGACCACAGGACGGCGAGCTCCGCGGAGGCGTAGCGGCCGGCCAGGACATTGGGGATGCGGGGCTTGGCTGTCACGTGTAGGGATTCTACTTGGGCCCGAGCTGTGCGTTTACGCAGGTAGGGCACCCGCGCCCGATTGTGCCTTGCTACGAGACGGGCGAGTCCTCGTACGGCGCGTACGGCAGCAGTTGCGGGCGCTTCGCCGGGCGGCCGTCTCCGGAGGAGCGGCCCGTCAGGCGGCGGCCGATCCAGGGGAGCAGGTGCCGGCGGGCGAAGCTCAGGTCCCGGGCCCGGCGGACCGCCCAGCCCGGGGGCTCCGTGGCCGGGAGTTCGGCACGCCAGTCCTGTTCCGCCGGCAGCCCGAGAGTCTGCCAGACGGCCTCGGCGACCCGGCGGTGGCCCTCGGCGGTCAGGTGCAGCCGGTCCACGTCCCACATGCGCTGGTCCCCGAGGGCGGGAGCCCCGTACAGGTCGACCACCAGGGCGCCGTGCCGGGCCGCGAGCTCCTCGATGAAGAGGAAGAGCTCCTCCATGCGGGGCCGGAAGCGTTCCATCACCGGTCCGTTGCGTCCCGGGGAGCGCATCAGGACCAGCTGTCGGCACGAGGGGGCGAGGAGTTCCACGGAGGTCTCCAACCGCTCCCGGACACGGCCCATGTCCACCTTGGGGCGCAGGGTGTCGTTCAGTCCGCCCACCAGCGTCACCACGTCGGCCCGCATCGCGGCCGCCACCGGGACCTGCTCCTCGGCGATCTGACCGATGAGCTTGCCCCGCACCGCGAGGTTCGCGTAGCGGAAGTCCGGTTCGAGCGCCGCCAGGCGGGCGGCCAGCAGGTCGGCCCAGCCCCGGTAGGAGCCGTCCGGGAGCAGGTCGGACATGCCCTCGGTGAAGGAGTCGCCGACCGCGACGAAACTGGTGTAACGCGCATTCATCTCCATGGCGGAGTGATGTTACCGCGCGGTACCCCGGCCCCGCAGGGCCGGGGGCCGGATCCTCAGGCGGAGGCGGGACGGCCGAACAGCTCGCGCAGGACGTCCTCCATCGTCACCAGGCCCGTCATCGTCCCGTCCGGGCCGAGCACCGCCGCCAGGTGCGTACGGCTGCGCCGCATCGCGGTCAGCACGTCGTCCAGCGGGGTTTCGGCCCGGATCTGCGCGATCGGCCGCAGGGCAGCGACCGGGAAGGGCTCGTCACGCGCGTCCGGATCGGCGTCCAGGGCGTCCTTGACGTGCAGGTATCCCAGGATCCGGTGCTGCGCGTCGATCACCGGGAAGCGGGAGTACCCCGACTGCGCCGACAACCGCTCCAGCCCGGCGGGGGTGATGTCCTCACGGGCCGGGACCACCCGGTCCGCGGCCAGCACCACGTCGGTGACCGGCCGGCGGCCCAGTTCCAGGGCGTCGTGCAGCCGCTCGCTCGCCCGGTCGTCGATGAGCCCCGCGTCACTGGAGTCCTTGACGATCCGCGCCAGCTCGTCGTCCGAGAAGCTCGCCGCGACCTCGTCCTTCACCTCCACCCGCAGCAGCCGCAGCAGGGCGTTGGCGAAGGCGTTGATCGCGAAGATCACCGGCCGCAGAGCCCGGGTGAGGGTCACCAGCGGCGGGCCCAGAAGCAGAGCCGTGCGCACCGGCTCGGCCAGCGCCACGTTCTTCGGCACCATCTCGCCGAAGAGCATGTGCAGGTACGTCGCCAGGGCCAGCGCCACCACGAAGGAGATCGCGTGCGTCACCCCGGCCGGCACCCCGACGGCGTCGAGCAGGGGGCTCAGCAGGTGCGCGATGGCCGGCTCGGCCACCACACCCAGCACCAGCGTGCACAGCGTGATCCCGAGCTGGGCCGCCGCCATCAGCGCCGACACGTGCTCCAGACCCCACAGGACCGCGCGGGCCCGCCGGTCGCCCTGCTCCGCGTACGGCTCGATCTGGCTGCGCCGGACCGAGATGAGCGCGAACTCCGCGCCGACGAAGAATGCGTTGACGACCAGCGTCGCCAGGCCGATCAGAAGCTGGATCGCGGTCATCGGGCCCCCTCCGTACCCTCGTCACCCTGGTGGTCCCGGTGCTCTTGGTGCTCGGCCGGCATGTGCAGCAGCACCCGCGCGGCCCGTCGCCCGCCCGCGTCCACCACGTCCAGCCGCCAGCCGCCCAGCTCCAGGCTGTCGCCGACCACCGGGATCCGGCCCAGCTCGGTCGCTATCAGACCGGCGAGCGTCTCGTACGGCCCCTCGGGCACGCGCAGCCCGATCCGCTGGAGCTGGTCGGTGCGGGCCGCGCCGTCGGCGGAGTAGAGCGTGCGCCCGTCGGCGTCCGTACCGGTCGGGGCCAGGTCCAGGGTCTCGTGCAGGTCGTGCTCGTCGTGGACCTCGCCGACGACCTCCTCGACGATGTCCTCGAGGGTGGCCACGCCGGCCGTACCTCCGTACTCGTCGATGACCACGGCCATGGTCTGCCTGCCGGACAGCCGGTCCAGCAGCCGGTCCACGGTCAGAGACTCCGGTACCAGCAGGGGCTCGCGCAGCAGCTGCGCCACGGGGTGGCGGTGGCGCTCCTCGGCGGGCAGCGCCAGCACGTCCTTGATGTGGACGGTGCCGACGACGGTGTCGAGGCTGCCCCGGTAGACGGGGAAACGGGACAGGCCGGTGGCCAGCGTCGCGTTCGCCACGTCCTCCGCGGTGGTCTGCACGTCGAGGGCGGTGACCTGGACGCGCGGGGTCATCACGTTCTCCGCGGTCAGGTCCGCCAGGTTCAGGGTGCGCACGAACAGCTCGGCGGTGTCCTTCTCCAGCGCACCCGCCTTCGCGGAGTGCCGCGCCAGCGCGACCAGCTCCTGGGGGGTGCGGGCGGAGGCCAGCTCCTCGGCCGGCTCCATGCCGAAGCGGCGGACCATGTGGTTCGCGGTGGTGTTCAGGTGGCTGATCAGGGGCCTGAAGATCCGGCTGAACACCCGCTGCATGGTCGCCACGCGTTTGGCGATGGCGAGTGGGGAGGAGATCGCCCAGTTCTTGGGCACCAGCTCACCGATGACCATCAGGACGACGGTCGACAGCACGGTGCCGAGGACCAGCGCGGTGGAGGACGCGGCGGCCGCCGAGAGTCCCATGGCCTCGAACGGACCCTGGAGCAGGGCCGCGATCGACGGCTTGGAGATCATGCCGATGACCAGGCCCGTCACGGTGATGCCGAGCTGGGCGCCGGAGAGCTGGAAGGTCAGGGTGCGAACGGCGGCCAGGGCGCTGTCGGCGCCCCGCTCGCCGCGCTCGACGGCTCGTTCGAGTTCGCTGCGTTCGACGGTGGTCAGCGAGAACTCGGCCGCGACGAAGACTCCGCATGCAAGGCAGAGCAGCAGTGCCACGACGAGCAGGAGCACCTCGGTCATCGGTCGATCACCTCCGTTCCATGATCGGCCAGGAGGAGGAGTACCGCGCGGTGTCGCGATCGGGAGGGTCGTGGACTGGGAGGCTCGCCCATGGGCGGACGCTCACACCTTTCATCGGAGTCGTTCGGTCCTTCGGTCCTTCGGCCGTTCCCTGCGGAACGCCCGACCCACATCGTAAAGGAAGGGCAAAGGGGGCGGATCATCCTTTTGGCGGACCCGGTCCGCGTCCCCGGGGGAAGAAGTCGGTGGCGGCCCGCGGGCCGGGCGTGCTTGGCTCCAGATCATGACCGAGATCCGCATACGGACCGCTGTGCCGGCCGACGCCGAGAACGTGCTCGCCTTCTGGAAGGAAGCGGCGGAGGGCACCTCGATCACGGACGACCTGGACGGCGTGACACGCCTCGTCACACGTGATCCCGAGGCCCTGATCCTCGCGGAGTCCGACGGGCTCCTCGTCGGCTCGGTGATCGCCGGCTGGGACGGCTGGCGCGCCTCGCTCTACCGGCTGGCCGTACTGCCCTCCCACCGGCGACGGGGGATCGCGGGCACGCTCCTCGAAGCGGCCGAGCGGCGTTTCACCGCCGTCGGGGGCCGGCGTGGGGACGCGATGGTCCTCGAAGCGAACACGCGGGCGCACCTGGTGTGGGCGGCGGCCGGCTACCACCGTGAGGACCGCTGGCGGCGCTGGGTGAAGCCGTTCGGGTAGGAGAACGGGGCCCCCGGCTGCTGCCGGGGGCCCCGCGCGTCACGCCCTTACGCCGGCCAGGCCGCCAGGAACGACTCGGCCGACCACGTGCCAGACAGGGCGGGGGAGAGCCACCCGGGCGCCGAGCCGCGGAACTCCTCCGGCGCCAGGCCGCCCGAGCCCTCGGGCACCGCGCCCAGCAGCGGCAGGCCCGAGCTCCTGGGGAGGTCCGCCAGGTTGCAGCGGGCGGCCAGATCCGGCTCGGCGGGCCAGCTGCCGACGACCACGCCCAGCCCGGTCAGCCCCCGGGTCCGGAGGGCTTCCGCGGTGAGGGTGGTGGAGTTGAGGGTGCCGAGGCCCGCCGCGGCCACCACCAAGACCGGCGCGTCGAGCAGGCGGGCCGCGTCCGCCAGGGTGTGCCCCGCCTCGTCGAAGCGGACCAGCAAGCCGCCCGCCCCCTCCACCAGGACCAGATCGTGGGTCAGGGACAGCTCACGGGCGGCTTCCGCGATCCGGGCCGGGGACAGCGTGGGCAGACCCGCACGGCGGGCGGCCGTGTCCGGGGCCAGGGGCTCCGGGTAGCGGGCCAGTTCCGTCGCCGTGACGGCGGGACCGGCCAGCCGAACCGCCTCGGCGGCGTCCCCCGGCTCCTGCGGGCCGACGCCCGTCTGAGCCGGCTTGAGCACCGCCACCGAACGGCCGGCCGCCAGCGCGGCGGCCGCGATCGCCGACGTGACCACCGTTTTGCCGATCTCGGTTCCGGTGCCGGACACGACCAGTACGGACATCTCAGCCTTCCTCGGCCGCCGCGCGCACCGCACGGCAGATACGGGCCACGTCCGCGTCGCCCGTGACGAACGGCGGCATGGTGTAGATCAGGTCCCTGAACGGGCGCAGCCAGACGCCCTCGCGCACCGCCGCCCGGGTGGCGGCCGCCATGTCGATCTCGTGGTCGAGCTGGACCACTCCGATCGCGCCCAGGACGCGTACGTCCTTCACACCCGGCACCGAGGCGACGTCCGCGAGGCCTTCGCGCAGGCCGGCCTCGATCCGCTTGACCTCGGCCGTCCAGTCCTGGCCGAGCAGCAGGTCGACGGAGGCCAACGCCACGGCCGTCGCGAGCGGGTTGCCCATGAAGGTCGGCCCGTGGGCGAGGACGGGGACCTCGCCCTGCGAGATGCCGTCCGCCACCCGCTCCGTGCACAGGGTCGCGGCGAGGGTGAGGTAGCCGCCGGTCAGCGACTTGCCCAGGCACATCACGTCCGGGGTGATCCCCGCGTGGTCGGCGGCGAAGAGCGCACCCGTGCGGCCGAAGCCCGTCGCGATCTCGTCCAGGATGAGCAGTACGCCGTACTCGTCGCACAGCTCGCGCAGCACCCGCAGGTACCCCGGGTTGTGGAAGCGCATGCCGCCCGCACCCTGCACCACCGGTTCCACGATCACCGCGGCCAGTTCGTCGGCGTGCGCGGCGATCAGGGAGCGCAGGTGGTCGGCGTACGCCGGGTCCACCGGGGTGTCGAAGCCGCCGGGCGGCGCGTCGGCGAAGACCTGCCGCGGCAGGTGGCCCTGCCACAGCTCGTGCATGCCGCCGTCGGGGTCGCAGACGGCCATCGGCTGCCAGGTGTCCCCGTGGTAGCCGCCGCGCCAGGTCAGCAGCCGGGTCTTGCCCGTGCGGCCCAGGGAACGCCAGTACTGCAGGCACATCTTGACCGCGACCTCGACGGACACCGAGCCCGAGTCGGCGAGGAAGACGTGCTCCAGTCCGGCCGGGGTGATCTCGACGAGCTTCGCGGCGAGCCGGACGGCGGGCTCATGGGTGAGCCCGCCGAACATCACGTGCGACATCAGACCGAGCTGCGCGGTCGCGGCCTCGTTCAGCACCGGGTGGTTGTAGCCGTGGATGGCCGACCACCAGGAGGACATGCCGTCGACCAACTCGTCGTGCCCCTGCCCTTGGGAGGGCACGCCGAGCCTCAGCCGGACCCCCGACGCGGACGCGATGACCAGCGGCTCCTGCCGCCCGGGCATCGGACCGTACGGGTGCCAGACGTGCTGCCGGTCCAGCGCGAGGAGTTCCGCGCCCGTCGACAGCGAGTGGTGCTGATCAGGCATTGGGGGCGATGTCCGTCCCCGTGCCGCGGCGGCGCACGGCCACCAGGTCGGAGCGCACCTCGCCCGGCTCGGCCTGCGCCGGGACGGGAGCCTCGTCCGCGTGCCCGGAGCAGCCGCCGCACGCCGAGCCGCAGCCGGCCTCGGCGGCGGAGGCGTCGGAGCCGGCGGTGCCGCAGACCGAGGCGCCGCCACCGTGGGAGCCGCACCCGCCGCCGGTCCTGGCCGCGGCCACGTCGGCGCGGTGCGCGGGAAGGGTGGTCGTACCGGCGCCCTCCACCTCGAAACCGGCGTCCGCGATCATGTCGAGGTCGGCCTGGCCGGCCTGGCCCTCACTGGTGAGGTAGTCGCCGAGGAAGATGGAGTTGGCGATGTTCAGCGCCAGCGGCTGCATCGAGCGCAGGTGCACCTCGCGGCCGCCGGCGATCCGGACCTCCACGTCGGGGCAGACGAATCGGACCATCGCCAGGATCCGCAGGCAGCGCTGCGGGGTGAGGTTCCACTCCTTGGCCAGCGGGGTGCCCTCGAAGGGGATCAGGAAGTTGACCGGCACCGAGTCGGAGTCCAGCTCGCGCAGCGAGTAGACGACGTCGACCAGGTCCTCGTCGCTCTCGCCCATGCCCGCGATCAGGCCCGAGCAGGCCGACAGGCCCGCCGCGTGCGCCTTCTGCACGGTGTCCACCCGGTCCGCGTAGGTGTGCGTCTTGGTGATCGCGCCGTACGTGGCCTCGGAGGTGTTCAGGTTGTGGTTGTACGCGTCGGCGCCCGCGTCGCGCAGCTTCTCCGCCTGGCCGTCCGAGAGCAGGCCGAGACACGCGCAGACCTCGACGCCCTCGTTCTGCTCCTTGATCGCCGCGATGGTCTTGCCGACGCGGTCCACGTCCCGGTCCGTCGGACCGCGGCCGCTCGCGACCAGGCAGACCCGCTTGGCGCCGCCCGCGACACCCGCGGCGGCGGCCTCGGAGGCCTCCTCCGGCTTCAGCCACGTGTACTTGAGGATCTCGGCCTTCGAGCCCAGCCGCTGGGAGCAGTACGAGCAGTCCTCCGGGCACAGGCCCGACTTCAGGTTGACCAGGTAGTTCAGCTTGACCCGACGCCCGAACCACTGGCGGCGCACTTTGCCGGCCGCGGCCACCACGTCGAGCAGTTCGTCGTCGGAAGTCGCCAGTACGGCGAGCGCCTCTTCGCGGGTCGGCAGCTCGCGTCGGAGCCCCTTGTCCACCAGGTTGTTCAGCAGGTCCATGACGCCGATCCTGGACTACACGACCGCTCCCGGCCAAGGAGAGATCGCACAACATGGCCGGATGGGAGTGTGTGTATCGCCACACCTGACGCGCCGGTGACGGCGACTAGGGTCAAGGCTGGTCTGTGGACTGCCGACAAAACGCGAGGACCTGCCGATGCCGCCGTTGCCCCAGCACACCCCCGACCCCGCGGACGTCTTCGCGTGGATCGACGACGCGGAGAGCGCCCGGGCCGAGGCCGGACTCGTACGGACGCTGCGCCCGCGCCCGGAGTCGTCGTCGCTGCTGGACCTCGCGAGCAACGACTACCTCGGCCTGACCCGGCACCCCGAGACCGTCCGCGGCGCCAGGGAGGCGGCCGAGCGCTGGGGCGGCGGCGCCACCGGCTCCCGGCTGGTGACGGGAACGACCGAACTCCACGAGGAACTGGAACGCGAGCTCGCGGCATTCTGCGGTTTCGAGGCGGCGCTGGTCCTCTCCTCCGGGTACGCGGCCAACCTCGCGGCCGTCACCGCGCTCAGCGGGCGCGGCACCCTGGTCGTCTCCGACGCCGGGAACCACGCCTCGATCGTCGACGGTTGCCGGCTCTCGCGCGCCGAGACCGCGGTGATCCCGCACTCCGACCCCGACGCCGCGCGCAAGACGCTCGCCGCGCACGAGGGCAGGGCGCTCCTGGTCAGCGACTCGGTGTTCTCCGTTGACGGGGACGCCGCCCCGCTCGCCGGCTACGCGGCGGCCGCCCGGGACGAGGGCGCGGCCCTGGTCGTGGACGACGCGCACGGGCTCGGCGTGCTCGGCGAGGGCGGCCGCGGCGCGCTGCACGCCGCCGGGCTCGCGGGCGCGCCCGGGGTGGTCGCCACGCTGACCCTCTCCAAGTCCCTGGGCAGCCAGGGCGGAGCCGTACTCGGTCCGGCCAAGGTCATCCGGCACCTGGTCAACACCGCGCGCACCTTCATCTTCGACACCGGGCTGGCCCCGGCCGCCGCGGGCGCGGCACTGGCGAGCCTGCGCCTGCTCCGGCGGGAACCGGAGCGCGCGGACCGCGCCCGCGAGGTGGCCGCCCTGCTGTACGGGCGGCTCACCGCGTCCGGCCTGACCGCGGCCCGGCCGGACGCGGCCGTGGTGTCGGTTCGGGCCCCGTCGGCCTCGGCGGCACTGCAATGGGCCGCCGACTGCCGCGAGGCAGGTCTGTCCGTGGGGTGCTTCCGGCCGCCGTCGGTACCGGACGGCATTTCCCGGCTGCGGCTGACCGCCCGGGCGGATCTCACGGGGGACGAGATCGACCGGGCCGTCGGGACGATCCTGCGGACCGCTCCGGCCGGAGCCACGGACCGGTAGGCGGGTTACGCGGGAACGTCCGCCCTGACGTGTGCGAGGAAGCCGTCCCAGGCCGGCCCGGTGAAGAGCACGGCCGGGCCGTCCGTCCGCTTGGAGTCACGGACGGCCAGCAGGCCGCCCGAGAGGACGGCCGCTTCCACGCAGTTGTTCATTCCGGTGCTGCGGCTGCTCCGCCGCCACCGCGCGCTGTTCAGAAGTCCGCTGGTGGATAAGGGGGTTGCGGACACGGGGGTGCCTCCTTACGCGTCGTCAGCGAGGGTGCTGATGAGATCCGACGAGTCCTGGGGCGGGAGGGCGTGCGCCTGGATGGTGCGGAACGCGGCGCTGTACGCCTCTAGGTCTTCCTTCCGCTCCAGATAGAGGCTACTCGTCAAATGGTCGAGTACCACCACATCCAGATCGGCGATGTTCGGAAATGAGAAAATCACGAACGGTCCGGTGAGGCCGAGATGTCCCCCCACGCTGAACGGCAGTACCTGCAGCCGCACTTGGGGCAGCCGTGACACCTCCACCAGGTGCCGCAGCTGCTCGGCCATCACCCCGGGCCCGCCGATCTGCCGGCGCAGCACCGCCTCGTCCAGTACGGCGCTCAGCTCCAGCGGTGGATCGGCCCGCAGCACCGACTGCCGGGCCAGACGTACGTCGACGAGCGCGTCCACCTTCGGTTCCGGGAGCCCGCCCAGCGCGGCCCGGGTCACCGCCCGGGCGTACCCGGGAGTCTGCAGCAGGCCGGGCACGACGGACAGTTCCACGGTGCGGGCGGACCGGGCCCCGGCCTCCAGGCTGATGAAGTCCCGGTACTCCTGCGGCAGCAGCCCCCGGTAGTCGTGCCACCACTGGCGGCCCCGCCCGGTGTCCCCACCCGGCCCGGGGCCGGCGGCCGAGACGGACAGCGCCTCCAGCAGTGCGCGCTGCTCGGGGCTGACGATCTCCCCGTAGGCGTCGAGGAGCAGGCGGATGTCCTCGGGTTTCACGCCACTTCGACCGGTTTCGATGCGGCTGATTTTCGACTGGTGCCATCCCACGATCCGGGCCGCCTCACCACTGGTGAGTCCGGACCGGTCTCGAAGGGCACGCAGTTCCTCGCCGAGCTTGCGCCGACGCACCGCGGGACCGTGCTGCACACCCGCCTCCTTCCACCGGCACAGCTCGCACCAGTCTGCCGTCCAAATACGCTCTTCCGTAGCAGAGTTCACCGCATCGAGCGACAGATATATGCATATCTTGGGGGAACGGCGGGTGCGGCGGGGCGAGGGGTGGCACTCTGGCGTCCAGCACAGATCCGGGGCGGCTCGGCCCCGGTGGGAAAGGGACCGTCGCCATGGCAGATCACCAGGAAGCATCCGTCACTCTGCCGAGCGATCCCGCCTCGGTCGCCACCGCCCGCCGCTACGTCGCGGAGGTACTGGGCGAATGGGGGCTCCCCGATGACGCGGATACCGCGGACAGTATCCGGCTGATCGTCTCGGAGCTCGCGACCAACGCCGTACAGCACACTTTCGGCCAGTCGCCCACGTTCACCGTCGACATCCGGCTGGAACGGGAGGAGTGGCTCCGGATCGGGGTCACCGACAGCCACCCGCGCTGGCCCAAGCGACTCCCGGCCGCCGTCCAGCAGGACAACGGCCGGGGCATGGTCATCATCCGCTGGCTCACCGCGGAGGCGGGCGGCCGGCTCTCGGTCACCCCCACCGAGGACGGCGGCAAGACGGTCTCGATCGCCCTGCCGTGGACGGTCGGAGCCGGGGCGCAGGCGAAGGCCCCCACCGGCCGCTGAACTCGGGATCAGTCGGACGCGGCCCGCTCCGCCGCGCTGCGCTCGATGCACAGCTCGTTGCCCTCCGGGTCGGCGAGGACGACCCAGCCGAGGACCCCGTCCTCGGCGCGCCGGTCGTCGACCACCCGTGCGCCGAGCCCGACCAGGCGCTCGACGGTCTCGTCCCGGGTGCCGGTGGCGGGCTGGATGTCCAGGTGAACCCGGTTCTTGACGGACTTTCCGTCGGGCACGCGGATGAACAGCAGGCCGGGCACGTTCGGTTGGCCCGCCTCCAGCAGGATCTCGTCGTCATCGGCCTCGTCGTCTGGGTGGATCGGGAAGCCGGTCACCGCCGACCAGAACTCGGCGATCTTGTAGGGGTCGTGGGCGTCGAAGGTGATGTGCCGGACGGGATTGACGAACATCTGTCTCCTCAGTGGGCATTCCGAGTGGAGCTCCGTATACGGAACGACGGTCCGCGGACCACCGGATCGAACCGGTTGCCTGCCGGAAACGTGGGTTAACTCGCCGGAAAAGCGCGGCCCCTACCGTGGGGTAACGCTCGACCGCCAATGATCACCCATGGACCGGTAAAGCGACGGTGGTCGGGACGGAAAGCCTTCCCCCGCGTTGGGCAAGAGACGCTTGGCTCGGATATGTGCAGGTCAACAAAGTGTTGAAGGCCGCTAGGGTCGCCGTGCTCGAAGTTGACCTTGTCCCGGAAACTAGGTGAGACGTGTGCAATTGACACCGCATGAGCAGGAGAGACTGCTCATCCACGTGGCCGCGGACGTGGCCGAGAAACGGAAGGCGCGCGGGGTGCGCCTCAACCATCCCGAGGCGATCGCGCTGATCACCTCGCACATCCTCGAAGGGGCCCGAGACGGCCGGACCGTGGCCGAGCTGATGGCCTCAGGCCGTACCGTCCTGACGCGCGAGGAGGTCATGGAGGGGATTCCCGAGATGATCCACGACGTCCAGGTGGAAGCGACCTTCCCGGACGGCACCAAGCTCGTCACCGTCCACGACCCGATCGTCTGAAGGGGAGTCACCCGCATGATCCCGGGCGAGATCGCCTACGGGGACGGACCGGTGCTCCTCAACGAGGGCCGCCCCGTCACCCGCCTCACCGTGCTCAACGCCGCCGACCGGCCCGTCCAGGTCGGCTCCCACTACCACTTCGCCGAGGTCAATCCCGGCCTCGAGTTCGACCGGCTCGCCGCCCGCGGGCTGCGCCTCGACATCGCCGCCGGCACGGCCGTCCGCTTCGAGCCGGGCATCCCGGTCGCGGTGGACCTCGTACCGCTGGCCGGGCTGCGCACCGTACCGGGTCTGCGCGGCGAGACCGGAGGGCCGCTCGATGTCTGAGATCTCCCGACAGGTGTACGCCGACCTCTTCGGGCCGACCACGGGCGACCGGATCCGGCTCGCAGACACGGACCTCTTCGTCGAGATCGAACAGGACCTGGCCGGCGGCCCCGGACGGGCCGGCGACGAGGCCGTGTTCGGTGGCGGCAAAGTGATCCGCGAGTCCATGGGGCAGGCCCGTACCACCCGGGCGGAGGGCGCACCCGACACCGTGATCACCGGGGTCGTCGTCCTCGACCACTGGGGCATCGTCAAGGCCGACGTCGGCATCCGCGACGGCCGGATCTGCGGCATCGGCAAGGCCGGCAACCCCGACACCATGGACGGGGTGGATCCCGCACTCGTCATCGGCCCCGAGACCGAGATCATCGCGGGCAACGGCAAGATCGTCACCGCCGGCGCCATAGACGCGCACGTGCACTTCATCTCCCCGACGGTCATCGAAGCGGCGCTCGCCTCCGGGATCACCACCCTCGTCGGCGGCGGCACCGGACCGGCCGAAGGCTCCAAGGCCACCACCGTCACCCCCGGACCCTGGCACCTGGCCCGGATGTTCGCGGCGCTGGAGGCCTACCCGGTCAACATCGGCCTGCTCGGCAAGGGCAACACGATGTCCCGCGAGGCCATGCACTCCCAACTGCGGGGCGGCGCACTCGGATTCAAGATCCACGAGGACTGGGGCTCCACCCCCGCCGTCATAGACGCCTGCCTGAGTGTCTGCGAGGAGACCGGCGCCCAGGTCGCCATCCACACCGACACCCTCAACGAGGCCGGCTTCGTCGCCGACACCCTCGCCGCCATCGCGGGGCGGACCATCCACTCGTACCACACCGAGGGCGCCGGCGGCGGGCACGCACCCGACATCATCTCGGTGGTCTCCGAGCCGAACGTCCTGCCCAGCTCCACCAACCCGACCCGGCCGCACACCGTCAACACCGTCGAGGAACACCTCGACATGCTGATGGTCTGCCACCACCTCAACCCGGCCGTCCCCGAGGACCTCGCCTTCGCCGAATCCCGGATCCGGCCCTCGACCATCGCCGCAGAGGACGTCCTGCACGACCTCGGGGCCATCTCCATCATCTCCTCTGACTCCCAGGCCATGGGCCGGGTCGGCGAGGTCGTGATGCGCACCTGGCAGACCGCCCACGTGATGAAGAAGCGGCGCGGCTTCCTCCCCGGCGACGGACCCGCCGACAACCACCGCGCCCGCCGCTACGTCGCCAAGTACACGATCAACCCCGCCGTGGCCCAGGGACTCGCCCGCGACATCGGCTCGGTGGAGAACGGCAAACTCGCCGACCTGGTGCTGTGGAACCCCGCCTTCTTCGGCGTCAAGCCCGAACTGGTCATCAAGGGCGGCCAGATCGCCTACGCGCAGATGGGCGACGCCAACGCCTCCATCCCCACCCCGCAGCCCGTCCTGCCCCGTCCGATGTTCGGCGGCACCGGAAGCGCACCCGCCCTGAACTCGCTCAACTTCACCGCGCAGGCGGCCCTCGACGACGGACTGCCCGAACGGCTCGGCCTGGGCAAGACCTTCACGGCCATCGAGAACACCCGCAAGGTCTCCAAGGCGGACATGCGGAACAACGACGCCATGCCGAGGGTCGAGGTCGACGCCGACACCTTCACCGTCACCATCGACGGCGAGGCCGTGGAGCCCGCGCCCGCGGCGGAACTGCCCATGGCGCAGAGATACTTCCTCTTCTGATGGGCACGGACCGATGAGCCTCGCCGCACTGCTCGTCCTCGCCGACGGCCGCTTCCCCGCCGGAGGGCACGCCCACTCCGGCGGGGCGGAGGCCGCCTGCAAGGCGGGCCGGATCCACGACGCCGCCACCCTGGAGGAGTTCTGCCGGGGCCGGCTGCACACCTCCGGGCTCACCGCGGCCGCCCTCACCGCGGCCGCCGCCCTCGGGCTCGACCCGGCCGCACTCGACGCCGCCGCCGACGCCCGCACCCCCTCGCCCGCGCTGCGTTCAGCGGCCCGCAGGCTCGGACGGCAGCTGCTGCGCGCCGCCCGGGCCACCTGGCCGGCGCCCGAACTGGACGCCTTGGCGGCGGCCTTCCCGCGCGGGGCCCACCAGCCCGTGGTGCTCGGGGTCACCGCCCGGGCGGCGGGGCTCAGGCCTCTCGACGCCGCGCACGTGGCGGCGTACGAGAGCGTCAGCGGTCCCGCCACCGCGACCGTACGCCTGCTCGGCCTGGACCCCTTCGAGGCGAGCGGGGTACTGGCCCGCCTCGCCCCCGAACTCGACGGTGTCTGCGCCGAGGCGGCCGCGGCCGCGCTGCTGGCCCGCTCCGAGGGCCTGGACGCGCTGCCCGCGGCCTCCTCGCCGCTGCTGGACATCTCGGCGCAGGTCCATGCCGACTGGCCGGTACGCCTCTTCGCTTCCTGAATCCCCAAGGAGACCCCCATGCACCTCGACCACGCCGTGACCTATCCCCAGCGGCACACCCACAGCGCCGACCCGCTACGGCCCGACGGCACCCGGCGCGCCCTGCGGATCGGCCTGGGCGGACCCGTCGGCTCCGGAAAGACCGCCACCGTCGCCGCCCTGTGCCGCGCCCTGCGCAGCGAGCTCTCCATGGCCGTCGTCACCAACGACATCTACACCCGGGAGGACGCCGAGTTCCTGCTGCGCGAGGCCGTCCTGCCCCCCGAGCGGATCGCCGCCGTCGAGACCGGGGCCTGCCCGCACACCGCCATCCGCGACGACATCTCCGCCAACCTGGAGGCCGTCGAGGAACTGGAGGAGACCTTCCGGGAGAACGGCCGGCTGGACCTGATCCTCGTCGAGTCCGGCGGGGACAACCTCACCGCCACCTTCTCCCGCGGACTCGTCGACGCCCAGATCTTCGTCATCGACGTGGCGGGCGGCGACGACATCCCCCGCAAGGGCGGCCCCGGCGTCACCACCGCGGACCTCCTCGTCGTCAACAAGACCGACCTCGCCCCGCACGTCGGCTCCGACCTCGGCCGGATGGCGCGCGACGCCGCCGACCAGCGCGGCGAACTGCCCGTCGCCTTCCAGTCGCTGCGCGGAGCCGAAGGGGTGGGTCCGGTGGCGGACTGGGTGCGCGAGCGCATCGCCGCCTGGAGCGCCCGGTGACCAGCGCACCGCCCCTGGGCCCGCCCCCGGCCGGCGTACGGGCCACCGCCCGCATCCGCGCAACCGCCGACGGGCGGGGCGGCACCGCCCTGCCGCTGCTGGCCGGCGAAGGACCGCTCGCGCTGCGCCGCACCCGGGGCGCCGGAGCCGTGGCCGGCGTGATGCTGGTCGGGGCCATGAGCGCCCCCCTCGGCGGGGACCACCTCACCGTCGAGGCCGCCGTCGGGCCCGGGGCGAACCTCGCGCTCGGCTCGGCGGCGGCCACCCTGGCCCTGCCCGGCCGGGGCGGCGAACCCGCGCGGTACGACGTACACCTGACCCTGGACGACGGGGCGTCCGCGCGCTGGCTGCCGGAGCCGCTGGTCTCCGTACGCGGCAGCGAACTGCGCGTGCACACACGGGTGGAGCTGGCCCCCACCGCCCGGCTGCTGCTGCGCGAGGAGCAGGTGCTGGGCCGCAGCGGTGAGGCCCCGGGTCTGCTGCGCAGCCGCCTCACCGTCACCCGGGACGAGCGGCCCCTGCTGGACCAGGAGGTCGCCTGCGGACCGGGGGCCCCGAACGGATGGGACGGCCCGGCGGTCCTCGCCGGACACCGGGTCCTCGGGCAACTCCTCGTCGTGAACCCGGACTTCACAGGGCAGCCGCCGCAGGCCGGGACGCTGGGCGAGTTCGCGGCGGTGACCCCGCTGGCCGGCCCCGCGGTCCTGGTCACGGCCCTCGCCCCGGACGCGCTCGCGCTGCGCGCCCTGCTGGAGGAGGCCCGCGCCACCTACGCCTGGTGACCCGGAGGCGAACACGGGACGAAGCAGACACCGCTCAGCGGTACACACCTTTCCGGTTATCGGGTTGGCAAAGAAGTCGAACCGACCCTGTCGCCAACTCCCGGTAAGGCGCAAGGATCCCCCTGCACGCGGACCGCCGCACCCGGCGGTCCGTGCCGTATCTGACGCAGGGGGATCAACCACGTGATACGCAACGCGGCGCTGGGGAGCGCCGCCACACTGATCACCGGAACGCTGGCGGCGAGCTTGCTGCTCGCCACGCCGGCCTCGGCGGCCACCGCCGGCCGTGACAACGGGCTCCCGGAGGCGCTGGGCGTACAGCTCGCCGCCGCCCGCGCCGCCCGTACCGGGATCGAATGGAAGGACTGCCCGGCCGACTGGGGCTTCGCGGCCCCGATCCAGTGCGGCTGGGTCAAGGTCCCGCTCGACTACGCCAAGCCCTTCGGCAAGACCATCGACATCGCGGTCGACCGCGCGGTCAGCACCGGCACCAAGGAAGAGCGCCAGGGCGCGCTCGTCTACAACCCCGGCGGCCCCGGCGGTTCGGGCATGCGCTTCCCGCGCCGGTCCACCACCAAGAGCCCGCTGTGGGTCAACACCGCCAAGGCGTACGACTTCGTCGGCTTCGACCCGCGCGGTGTCGGACACTCGGCGCCGATCTCCTGCGTCGACCCGCAGGAGTTCGTGAAGGCCCCCAAGGCCGACCCGGTCCCGGACTCCGCGGCCGACAAGAGCGCCCAGCGCAAGCTCGCCGCGGAGTACGCGGACGGCTGCAAGGAGCGCAGCGGCGAGATGCTGCCGTACATGACGACTCCGAACACCGCGCGCGACCTGGACGTCATCCGGGCCGCCCTCGGTGAGAAGAAGCTGAACTTCCTCGGCGTCTCCTACGGCACCTACATCGGCGGGGTCTACGCGACCCTGTTCCCGAACCACGTGCGCCGCATGATCGTCGACAGCGTGGTCAACCCGGCGCAGGACAACATCTGGTACGAGGCCAACCTCGGCCAGGACGTCGCCTTCCAGACGCGCTGGAACGACTGGCAGGACTGGGTCGCCAAGAACGACGCCACCTTCCACCTCGGCGACACGCGCGCCAAGGTCGAGGCCAAGTACCAGGAGCTGCGTGCCAAGGCCAAGGCGCACCCGCTCGGCGGGATCGTCGGCCCGGCGGAGCTCATCGGCTTCTTCCAGGGCGCGCCGTACTACGACTCCTCGTGGGTGCCCGTCGCCCAGACCTTCGCGGCCTGGGCCGCCGGTGACGAGCAGGCGCTCATCGACGCCATCGCCCCGGACATGACGGACATCGCGGGCAACGCGGCCTCGGAGAACGGCAACGCCGTCTACACCGCGGTCGAGTGCGCCGACGCCAAGTGGCCCACCAGCTGGTCCAAGTGGGACCGGGACAACTCCAAGCTGCACGAGAAGTACCCGTTCCTGACCTGGTCCAACGCGTGGATGAACCTGCCCTGCGCGACCTGGAAGTCCAAGCAGAGCAACCCGATCGAGGTCGGCGCGAACGCCAAGCGCGGTCTGCCGCCGGTCCTGATCGTCCAGTCCGAGCGCGACGCGGCCACGCCGTACGAGGGCGGGGTCGAGCTGCACCGCCGTCTCGGCGGCTCGCGTCTGATCACCGAGAAGAACGCCGGCTCGCACGGTGTCACCAGCCTGGTGAACCCCTGCATCAACACGCGGGTCGACGCCTACCTGCTGACCGGCAAGGTCGACGCCCAGGACGTGACGTGCGACCCGCACGCCGCCCCGGTCGCCCCGGCCCCCGCCGCGGCCCGGGCGCTGACGTCCGACGCCGCACCGGCGAACTCCGTGTTCCCGGCGCGTGAGGAGCTCCCGGCCATCCGTTAAGGACCGGGAGCGGCAGTGACGTACGGGAGAAGGCTCAGCGTGAGGAGCGCCGGGCCTTCTTCCGTGCTTCCTCCTCCTCGGCCTTGACCTCGGCCGCGTACCGGTCGACGTACTCCTGGCCGGAGAGTTCGAGGATCGCGTACATGATCTCGTCGGTGACGGCCCGCAGCACGGCCCGCTCGCCCTCCAGACCCTCGTACCGGGAGAAGTCCAGCGGCCGGCCGAAGCGGATGGTCACCCGCCGGATGTTCGGGATCTTCTGCCCGGGGGGCTGGATCTCGAAGGTCCCGACCATCGCGCACGGAATCACCGGCACCCCCGCGCCCAGCGCCATCGCGGCCACGCCCACCTTGCCCTTGTAGAGCCGGCCGTCGTGCGAGCGCGTCCCCTCCGGGTAGATGCCGAGCAGTTCGTCCTTGGCCAGCACCCCCAGCCCCTCCCGCAGCGCGGCCTGCCCGGCGTCCTTGCCGGAGCGGTCCACCGGGATCTGCCCGGCGCTGCGGAAGAAGGCGGCGGTCAGCCGGCCCTTCACCCCGGGGCCGGTGAAGTACTCGGCCTTCGCGAGGAAGGTGATCCGGCGCTTGAGGATCGCCGGCATCAGGAAATGGTCGGAGAACGACAGGTGGTTGCCCGCGACGATCGCGGCGCCCTCCTCGGGGATGTTCTCCAGTCCCTCGATCCGGGGTCGGAACAGCAGCCGCAGCAGTGGGCCGAGGAACACGTGCTTGAGCAAGTGGTAGAACACCAGGGCGCTCCCGTCGACATCCCGTTGTCACGGACATCTTACGTACGGTCAGTCCCGGACCGGAGGGGGAGGGGGAGGGGGAGCCGGAACCGGCTCGGGTGGGCCGGGGCCGCCGTACGCAGGAGGGGCGGGGTGCCCGTCGCACCCCGCCCCTCGGCATCCGCCCCGCGGAGCGGTCAGATCTTGTCGTAGGTGCCGGTGGCCCAGAGGGCGCCGCCCTTGCCGGGGCCGCCGTCCTTCTTGTAGACGACGAAGTTGCCGTCGTCCTGGAGCAGGGCGTAGGCGCCGGTGTTGCCGCCCGTGCCGGTGCTCCAGCGGACCGTGCCGTTGAGCCCGTACTCACGCAGGGTCAGGTTGCCGTTGTCCCCCATCTCCAGGTTCAGGGCGTTCCGGCCGGCGTAGGTGCCGCTGCTCCAGATGGCCTTGCCGTCGCTCTTGCGGTACATGACGAGGTTGTTGTCCCGCTGGAGCACCAGCCAGGCGGTGGCGGACTGGGCCCAGAGGCCCCGACTCCAGGACGGGTCGGTGGAGCACAGCCTGACGTGCCACTCTTCGGTGCCCGACCTCCAGGTCTGCTCGCTGCGGCCGCTCACACTGAGCTCGCCGTTGTCCTTGATCGAGGCGGCCATGTAGGTGTTGGCCCGGGAGCCGTACGTCGCCGAGTCCCACAGGGCGCCGCCCGTCCGGGGGCCGCCGCCCTGGCGGTAGACGACGAAGTTGCCGTCGTCCTGCATGAGGGCGTAGGCGCCCGGGTTGCCGTACGTGCCGCTGCTCCACAGCGGGAGCTTGTAGCCGCCCGGCCGGCCGGGCGCGTACACGACGAGGTTCCCGTCGGGCTGCATGACCAGCTCGGCCTTGCCGGGCGTGGGGATCAGGCTCGTGCCCGGGGCGAGCTGCCGGCCGGGCCGCAGGTCCTCGGAGCGGCCGGTCGCGCTGGTCATGCACTGGCCGGGATCGGCGGCCGACGCCGGCGACGGGACCAGGACGGTCACCGCCGAGGCGACGAGCAGGGACGTGAAGGTCGTGCGGAGCGTGCGTGTGCGCATGGTCGGATTCCCCCCGAAAATGTGCGTGATGTGTCGACCGAACCGGTCGTACGAGCACTCTTTCTACACTGCCGGGCGACGGCGTGATCAACTGACCCGCCCCACCGGCGGGGTCGTGCGGCAGGGCACCGCGGGTCGGCGGCCTGGCCGGCGTCCGCAGGCGCTCGGCGGGTTCCTACCGCCCGGTCACCCGTTGCGCGAGGCCGCCATGCCGACGGTGATCATCCCCAGCACGATCCAGCCGAACCAAAGCCAGCCGTTGCTGCCGAGGGCCACGGAGTACGTGGCGACGGCCACCAGGGCGGCGAAGGTCAGGATGGCCATCGCCTTCACGGATCCGGTCATGCCCCATGGTGGCGCGCGAAGGCGTGGTTCCGCTACTGGCCACGCGCGCGGAGCGAGGCGAGATACGAGTTGTACGCCGCAAGCTCCTGGTCACCGTCCCGGTCGGCGGCGCGGTCGGCGCGCTTCGCCGCCCGCTGCTCCGAGTGGTACCACTGGTACATCAGCGCGATCAGCACCAGCACCGAGGGGATCTCGCTGAACGCCCAGGCGATGCCGCCGCCCCACTGCTGGTCGAGCAGCGGGTCGATCCCGAGGGAGGCCGGCGGGTTCGAGTACGTCTTGACCATCGGCTGGCTCGCCATCATCAGCGCGATGCCGAAGAAGGCGTGGAACGGCATGCCCGCGAAGAGTTCCAGCATCCGCATGACGTAGCCGGGCCGGTGCGGGCCCGGGTCGACGCCCATGATCGGCCAGAAGAACACGATGCCCACCGCGAGGAAGTGGACCATCATCGCGATGTGCCCCGTCCGGCTCCCCATCAGGAAGTCGAAGAGCGGGGTGAAGTACAGGGCGTACAGGCTCGCGATGAACATCGGGATCGTGAAGGCCGGGTGCGTGATGATCCGCATGTACCGGCTGTGCAGCAGCATCAGGAGCAGCTCGCGCGGACCCTTGTGACCGCGCGCGGCGGGCGGCAGGGCGCGCAGCGCCAGCGTCATCGGCGCCCCGAGCAGCAGCAGGATCGGGGTGATCATGCTGATCACCATGTGCTGGACCATGTGCACGCTGAACATGACCATGCCGTAGTCGTTCAGCTTGGTGCACATCACCAGCACCACGGTCAGGACGCCGACCGTGAACGCGATCGTCCTGCCCGTCGACCAGGAGTCCCCGCGGCGGCGCAGCCGCAGCACGCCCCACCCGTAGAGCGCGAGGCCGATCAGCGAGCCGAACAGGAAGAAGGAGTCGAAGGAGAACTCCAACCCGCGTCCGAGAGTGAAGGGCGGCAGGTCCATGTCCATGTTCATGTCCATGCCGTGCCCGCTGTGATCCATCTGTTCACTCCCTTGACTGTGCTGCCCCACCACAGTAGTGCCGCCCCCGAACGCTGCTGCGCGCGGGGGCGGCATCAGGGCAAAAGCCCCCGAAAGGGCGTCACAGAACCGTCTGCGCCTCTTCGTAGCGCTGCGCCGGAACCGTCTTGAGGGTCGAGGTCGCCTCCGCCAGCGGCACCATCTCGATCTCCGTGCCGCGCAGCGCCGTCAGCATGCCGAACTCGCCCCGGTGCGCCGCCTCGACGGCGTGCCAGCCGAAGCGGGTGGCCAGCACCCGGTCGTAGGCGGTGGGCGTGCCGCCGCGCTGGACGTGGCCCAGGATCACCGGCCGGGCCTCCTTGCCCAGACGGTTCTCCAGCTCCACCGCCAGCCGGTTGCCGATGCCGGCGAACCGCTCGTGGCCGTAGATGTCGGTGCCGCCCTGTTCCAGCTCCATCGAGCCGGGCTTCGGCTTGGCGCCCTCGGCGACCACGACGATCGCGAACCGCTTGCCCGCGGAGAAGCGCTCGCCGACGATCCGCGTCAGCTGCTCGATGTCGAAGGGGCGCTCAGGGACCACGATCGCGTGCGCGCCGGCCGCCATGCCCGAGTGCAGGGCGATCCAGCCGGTGTGGCGGCCCATGACCTCCACCACCATCACGCGCTGGTGGGACTCGGCGGTGGTCTTCAGCCGGTCCAGGGCCTCGGTGGCGACGCCGACGGCGGTGTCGAAGCCGAAGGTGACGTCGGTCGACGCGATGTCGTTGTCGATGGTCTTCGGGACGCCCACGATGGGCAGACCGGCCTGGGAGAGGAGGTTCGCGGCCTTCAGGGTGCCCTCGCCGCCGATGGGGATGATCGCGTCGAGGCCGAGGTCCGCGACGTGGCCGCGGGCGCGCTCCACACCGTCGCGCAGGTGCGCGGGCTGGACCCTGGAGGAGCCGAGGATCGTGCCGCCGCGGGCGAGGATGCCCGCCACGGCGTCGAGGTCGAGCTTGCGGTAGTCCGCCTCCAGCAGGCCCTTCCAGCCGTCGAGGAAGCCGATCACCTCGTCGCCGTGGTCCACGACGGCGCGGTGCACGACGGAACGGATGACGGCGTTGAGGCCGGGGCAGTCGCCACCGGAAGTGAGCACACCTATGCGCATGGCAGGGGAGACCTTTGCAACGTGGGCCGACGACCGGACCACGTCGTCCGGTTGGAACTACCCGTCACCCTACAAGCGGAAAGAGGGTGGACTGAACCATCCTCCACATCCTCTTCCCAAAGGTCGTGCGAACGCACGTCGGCCCGGTTCCCACCAGGGGAAACCGGGCCGAACGGCTGGTGCGGGCGCGCTACGCGGGCTGCGTCGCCGCCGCGATGCGCTCCGCGCGCAGCGCCTCGTACCACCGGTCGTCTATGGGCGGCAGGGCGTTCACGTCGAGGGCCAGCTTGAGCAGCAGGTCCGCGATCAGCGGGTTGCGGGCCATCACGGGGCCGTGCATGTACGTGCCGAACACCGTGTCGTTGTACGCGCCTTCGGTGCCGTCGCCGGTGCCGTTGCCGCGGCCCATCGACACCCGGGCGAACGGCTTCGCCGTCGGACCCAGGTGGGTCACGCCCTGGTGGTTCTCGAAGCCCGTCAGCTGCGGCAGGCCGAGCCGCGGGTCGATGTCCGCGAGGACGTCGCCGACGCACCGCTCGCCCTCACCGCGCACGGTGACGACGTCGAGCAGGCCCAGCCCCTCCTGGCGCTGGCCCATGTCGTTGACGAACTCCTTGCCGAGGATCTGGTAACCGGCACAGACGGAGAAGACGATCGCCCCGTTCGAGACGGCGCGCTCCAGGCCGCCGTCGCGCAGCAGGCGCTCCGCGGCCAGCCGCTGCGGCCGGTCCTCGCCGCCACCGATCAGGTAGATGTCACCCGAGGTGGGGATCGGCTGGTCGCTGCGCACGTCCACGCGCTGGACGTCCAGACCGCGCTGGCGCGCCCGGCGCTCCACCACGAGGGCGTTGCCCTGGTCTCCGTACGTGCTCAGCAGGTCGGGGTAGACCCACACCAGACGCAGGCTGTTGTCGCTCATGCTCATCTGTCCTTGAGGGTGCTAGTTGCCGACGCGGCGGCGGACGTCCTGGAAGGCGGTGTAGTTCGCGATCAGCTCGATCTGACCGGGCGGCGCGAGCTGCACGGCCTCGTCGAGGGTCTCGCACACCCGGAACTCCA
This sequence comes from Streptomyces sp. NPDC096339, assembly GCF_044762985.1. NCBI lineage: Bacteria > Bacillati > Actinomycetota > Actinomycetes > Kitasatosporales > Streptomycetaceae > Streptomyces > Streptomyces sp. NPDC096339. The sequence continues at coordinate 101,731 of NZ_JBIWFI010000008.1, forward strand.
GCCCCGCGACCTCCAGGCGGACCGCCAGGTCCAGCTTGCGGTCGCCGATCACGAAGATCGGGTGGCCGGCCAGGCGCGGGTAGTCCACGTCCCACAGCCAGGAGGTGTCGGTGCCGTCGGCGCCGCGCGCGTTCACCGAGAGGATCACCGGCGTGGGCGGGGGATCGATCAGGGAAAACGTTTCGAGCCAGCCCGCCGGGTTCTTCGCGAGGAGGAGCCGCAGCTCACGGCCCTGGAAGTTCACCACGTCGTAACGGCCGGCGACGGCCTGCACCTGGTACATCCGCTCCAGCGCGACCTGCGGCGGGACGCCGAAGACCGCGGCGACGGCCGCCGAGGTCGCGGCGTTCGCCTTGTTGGCGCGGCCGGGCAGCTGGAGGTGGATCGGCCAGGCCGAACCGTGCGGGTCCAGCACGTGGTCGCCCGAGAGAACCCAGGTGGGGGTGGGGCGGCGGAAACCGCACTCGCCGCAGAACCAGTCGTCGCCCGGGCGCTGCATGACGCCACCGCAGGAGGGGCACGACCAGGCGTCGTCCTTCCACTCCTGGCCCGCCGCGACCCAGACCACGTTCTGCGAGGAGGACGCGGACCACACGATCAGCGGGTCGTCGCAGTTCGCGACGATGGTCGCCTTCGAACCCTCCAGGCCCTCGCGCCACTTCTCCGCGAGCATGCGGGTCTCGGCGGCGCGGTCCAGCTGGTCGCGGGAGAGGTTCAGCAGGGCGATCACCTTGGGGGTGACGTCCCGGGCCACGCCCGCCAGGTACTTCTCGTCGACCTCGATGACGCCGTACTTGGCGTCCGAGCCGCCGGCGAGGGCCGAGGTGATGCCGGCCGGCATGTTCGCGCCCAGCGCGTTGGAGACGACCGGACCGCTGGCCCGCAGGGCCTCCGCGATCAGTCGGGTCGTCGTGGTCTTGCCGTTCGTCGCGGAGACGAGGACGACATCGAGATGCTGCGCGAGTGCTCCGAGGAGATCGGGGTCGAGCCTGAGAGCGACCTTGCCTCCGATCACCGATCCGCTTCCGCGTCCCGCGGCCCGCGACACCGCCGCCGCGGCCTTGCCCGCCGTCACGGCCAGCTTGGCCCGCGGCGAAAGCGGCTCCGTGTTGCCTGCCATCGTCCCTTGTCCTCCTTGCGTCGGTCGGCCCCAGCCTATCCAGTACCTGCCGGGGCCTTGACCGCGGCGCCCCAACGCCACGGCAGATCTCCTCATATATTCGCCCGTCGTACCCTTACGGCCATGCGACAGCGCCCCATCCCAGGTACCAACGGTCACGTCCGCACCATGAGCCTCCTGGGCGATCCGGTGCTGCATTCCGCTTGTGCGGAGGTCACCGAATTCGGCCCGGCCCTCGACCGGCTCATCGAGGACATGTTCGCGACGATGTACGCCGCGGAGGGCGTCGGGCTCGCCGCGAACCAGATCGGCGTGGGGCAGCGGGTGTTCGTGTACGACTGCCCGGACGACGAGGACGTGCGGCACGTCGGCCACATCGTGAACCCGCGGCTGGTCGCCGCGGACGGGGACGAGTTCCTCGGACCGGAAGGCTGCCTGTCGCTCCCTGGGCTGGAGGCTGGCACGGCGCGGTTCGACCGGGCGGTCGTGGAGGGGGTCACCTCGGACGGCGCCGCCGTGCGGATCGAGGGGACGGGGTTCTTCGCGCGGTGCCTGCAGCACGAGTGCGATCACCTTGCCGGTGCGGTGTACGCGGACCGGGTCACGGGGCTCCGCGCCCGTCGCCTGCGGCGTGCCATCCGCAAAACCCCCTGGGGCGCGGCTGCGCTGCGCGGCTGACCCCGGCCCCCCCGGGAAACCCGGCTCCGCCGGGCACCGGGCTCCGCCCGGACCCGCGCCTCAAACGCCGGCGAGGCTGGATTTGCCCCGGCGGGGCCGGGGAGGCGCGAGGGTCAGAAGCCCGGGCCGTCCTGGCGGTTGCCGGCGGTGGAGAGGCGGCCCCAGAGGAGGTCGGTGAGGGCGGCCACCAGTTCCGCGCGCTCGCAGGGGCGTTCGCCCAGCCACCAGTCGCCGGCCGCGTGCATCATGCCGACGATGCCGTGCCCCCAGACCCGGGCCAGGCGCTCCCCGCCGGGGCCGAGGTCGACCCGCTCGCCGATCACCTGCGCCAGTTCCTCGCCGAGCCTGCGCAGCAGCGGCGCCGAGTGCAGGCCCACGTCGAAGCCGCGCTCCGCGCTGTGGGAGTCCTCGGCCGGGTGCATCAGGAAGCGGTAGACCTGCGGGCGGGCCTCGATGGCGGCCAGGTAGGTGTCCAGGGTGTGCTCCACCCGGCTCCGGCGTTCGGCCGGGGCGTCGAGCGCGGCCCGCAGCGAGTCCAGCAGGGCGTCCGTGTGCCGGACGGCGAGCGCCTGGTAGAGGCCCGCCTTGTCACCGAAGTGGCGGTAGAGGATCGGCTTGGTGATGCCGGCCTCGGCGGCGATGGCGTTCATGGAGGCCTTGGGGCCGTCCCTGAGCACGACCCGGTCCGCCGCCTCGAGCAGTTCCCGGCGCCGGCGATCGGCCGCGCCGGGCTCGCCGGCCTGCTGCGTGGTCTCCATGACGTGTTTCTCTCCCCGCCCTTGCGATGTGCGTGACGCCCACGCAACGTAACACCCCGGACACCTCGTCGATCCCATCGGCCGTACCTCCTTCGGCCGCGCTTGACAGTGCTTACTCGCCGGTAACAGACTGTGGCGAACGTACGGGTTACTGCTGGTAACCCGCGCTGGGACGAGAACGAGTAGGACAGGTGGAGGGGACATGGCGGAGTTCACCATGGAGCTGAGCGAGGACCAGAAGCAGGTGCAGGAGTGGATCCACGGCTTCGCCGCCGACGTGATCCGCCCGGCCGCCGCGGAATGGGACGAGCGCGAGGAGACTCCCTGGCCCGTCATCCAGGAGGCCGCCAAGGTCGGCATCTACTCCCTCGACTTCTACGCCCAGCAGTTCTTCGACCCGACGGGCCTCGGCATCCCGATGGCGATGGAGGAGCTCTTCTGGGGCGACGCGGGCATCGCCCTGTCCATCGTGGGCACCGGTCTCGCGGCCATCGGCGTCGTCGCCAACGGCACCGAGGAGCAGATCGGCACCTGGATCCCGCAGATGTACGGCACCCCGGACGACGTGAAGGTGGCCGCCTTCTGCTCCTCCGAGCCGGACGCCGGGTCGGACGTCGGGGCCATGCGCACCCGGGCCGTCTACGACCAGGCCAAGGACGAGTGGGTGCTGAACGGCACCAAGACCTGGGCGACCAACGGCGGCATCGCCAACGTCCACATCGTCGTGGCCGTGGTCGACCCGGAGCTGGGCACCAAGGGGCACGCCTCCTTCATCGTCCCGCCGAACACCCCGGGGCTGTCCCAGGGGCAGAAGTTCAAGAAGCACGGGATCCGTGCCTCGCACACCGCCGAGGTGGTGCTGGAGGACGTACGGGTTCCGGGTTCCTGCCTGCTCGGCGGCAAGGAGAAGCTGGACGAGCGGCTGGCGCGGGCGCGCGAGCGGGCACGCAGCGGGGGCGGGGAGCGCGTGAAGAACGCCGCCATGGCCACCTTCGAGGCCTCCCGGCCGGCCGTCGGCGCGATGGCGGTGGGCACGGCGCGCGCGGCGTACGAGGTGGCCCTGGACTACGCGAAGACCCGTACCCAGTTCGGCCGCCCGATCATCGACAACCAGGGCGTGGCCTTCCAGCTCGCCGACATGCGGACGCAGATCGACGCCGCCCGGCTGCTGGTGTGGCGCGCCTCGTGGATGGCGGTCGCGGGCCGGCCGTTCACCTCGGCGGAGGGCTCGATGTCGAAGCTCTTCGCGAGCGAGGTGGCGAAGAAGGTCACCGCCCAGGCGGTCCAGATCCTCGGCGGCAACGGGTTCACCCGGGAGTACCCGGTGGAGCGCATGCACCGGGACAGCGCGATCTACACGATCTTCGAGGGTACGAGCGAGATCCAGCGGCTCGTCATCGCCCGCACCCTCTCCGGCATGCCGATCCGCTAGGCGCTGTGCCTCGGCGGTGGCAACCCCCGGGGCCGCAGGCCTCGGGGGTTGCTCGGGTCTGCGGCCCTTGCCGGGCCTGTGGGCCCCGTCCCCGGCCCCGGACCGGAGCCGGGGCCCGTCCGGGCCTCGCGGGGCCGGTGTCAGGGGGCGGCCCGGGCCAGGAGGCGGCTCATGGCCCGGGTGAAGAGGCGGTGGCCCGCTCTGGCGACCAAGGGGTCCAGGAAGCGGGGGAGGCCGCGGAGGCGGAGGAATTCGGTCCAGAGGATCTCGCTGCCCCCGGCCGGGGACGGGCGGATCTCGATCTCCGCCCAGCCCGTCACCGCGCGGCCGAGCTTCTCCAGGCGGACGAGGCCCGGCCCGGAGTCCTCCGGGGGGTGCCAGAGGACGACTTCCATCGGGTCGTCGAATGTGACCCTGCCCACGCCCGTTCGAGCCGTGAAGATCGTTCCGACGCGGGTGGGGCCGGGCGTCTCGATGATCGTCCGCGTGAGAGGGACCTGTGCGCCGTGTCCGGCCCAGTCCGTCAGCCTCTTCCATGATTCGGAAGGGGCCAGAGGAGTCTGGTGAACGATCCGGATAACGGGCATGAGCGCATGGTAATCGGGCATACACACCTTGAACTGGACCTCGAATATGGGTTCCGTCGGGGGGTGGCGATCAGTAATACTCACCGCCACCGTGGATCGCGGATTCGACCGGGTGACCACCGGCCCTCCCGCCCCACACTTGCGAGGAGGTGCGCCATGTGCTCCCACCAGCCCCCCTGCCCGTCCGCCGACAGCGCCGATCACGACGCCGCCCGCACCGTGGCCTCCCATCCCGAACAGGGCTGGAGTCTGCTCTGCAACGGCGTGGTCGTCTTCGACGACACCGGTGAACTGCTCCCCGAAGGCCAGACGGTGGAACCCCGCCGCCCGGCCCTGGTCTGAGCCAGGAGGCAGCATGCGCCAGCAGCTGATCCGCAAGCCCGTCCCCAAGCCCGCTCCCCGAGACCTGGATCTGCGCACACCGTCGGGCAGACCCCTCCCGTACTGACGGGAGCCCACGAGTTACGCCGCCCACCGGCTGCCGGTCAGCCGGTGGGTGCGGCAGTGCCACCCAGGAAGGCCGTCTCGTACGCGGCGTCGCCGATCGCCGCCCGGGCCTGCCGCTCGCCCTGGTCCCGCAGGGCCGTCAGCGAGGGCGAGCCCATCTGCGGCCGGCCCACGGTGCGCCACCAGGCGTGCCCGGTGCCCAGCAGCCGCGCCGCCAGTTCGCCGTCGCCCAGCGCCGCCACCGCCGCGGCCAGCAGGTCGAGGCCCAGCGCGATCCCGAAGCGGTCGCCGAGCAGCCGCTTCCCCGACAGCATCGCCCGCACGTGCCGGGCCGCCTCGCCGTGTTCGCCGAGGCCCAGCGCCGCCACCGCCAGGATGTAGTCCGCGTAGGCCCGTAGCCATCGTTCGCCCAGCTCCGCGCAGGCCTCCCGCAGCGACCGCGCCTCCTCCGTCGCCTCCTCGAACCGCCGCAGGTCGCACAGGGCGTAGCCGGTGGCCAGCTTGCACAGCAGCCACCCCGCGCCGTCGGTGCGCCCGCCGTGGCCCGCCCGGGCCCGCGGGCCCGTCAGCGCGAGGGCCCGTACGGGATCGCCCGGCATCAGCAGCGCCACCCCGTGGAGGTAGGCCGCGCGCAGTTCCCGCTCCGGGTCGGAGAGACGGGCCGCGTCCCGCGTGCACTCCTCGCCGAGCCGCTCGGCCGTCTCCAGGTCGCCCTGGAGCAGCGTGGTGAGTCCGAGCGCCCACAGGGCCTGGTTGTGCGCCGGTCCGGGGTGCGGGGCGGCCCGCAGGGCCCGTTCCAGGAAACCCCGGCCCTCGTGCACGTGCCCGCAGGAGAACCAGTAGAACCACAAGGCCCCGGCCATCCCCAGGGCGGCCTCCGGGTCGGTGCCCAGCAGGTGTTCCAGGGCCGTGCGCAACTGTGCGTGCTCGGCGGTCATCCTGCGGTACCAGTCGACCTGGCCCGGGCCGAGCCAGCCCCGTTCGGCGGCCTCGGAGAGCGCCGCGTACCAGTGGGCGTGCCGGTCGGAGACGATCTGGACCTCGCCGAGCTCGGCCAGCCAGTCGTGCCCGTACTCGCGGATCGTGTCCAGCATCCGGTAGCGGGACCCCGCCCCGCGCTCCTCGCTGCGCAGCACCACCGACTTCGCGACCAGGCCCGCCAGTACGCGCTCCACGCGCGAGGCGGCCAGCGGGCCGCCCGCGCACACCGCGCGGGCGGCGGCGACGTCGAAGTCCCCCGAGAACACGGACAACCGGGCCCACAGCAGCCGTTCCAGAGGCTCGCACAGCTCGTGGCTCCAGCCGATCGTGGTGCGCATCGTCTGGTGCCGGGGCACGCGGGACGCCCGGGTGTCCGACAGCAGGCTGAAGCGCTCGCCGAGCCGCTCGGCCATCTGCTCCAGCGTCCACAACCGCATCCGGGCGCCCGCGAGTTCGAGGGCGAGGGGGATGCCGTCGAGACGCCTGCACACCTCGGCGGCGACCGCCGTGCGGGCGGGGTCCGCGAACACGGCCGCCGCCTGCGGGGTCGCGGCGAGGGCACGCGCGCGGAAGAGGGCGAGGGCGTCGCTGTCGGGCCCCTCGCAGGGCAGCGGGCGGACCTCGACGACCTCCTCGCCCGGGGAGCCGAGCGGCTCGCGGGAGGTGACCACGACGGTCAAGCCCGGTGCCGACTGCAGGAGTTCACCCACCAGGTGGCGGCATTCGGTCACCAGGTGCTCGCAGGTGTCCAGCACGAGCAGGAGCCGCTTGTCCGCCATCCAGGCGCACAACTCCTCGTCCAGGGAACCCGAGGAGTGGTCGGCTAGGCCGACGGCATGGGAGATGGTCGTGGTGAGCAGGCCGGGGTCGCGCAGCGGCGAGAGCTCGACCCACCACACGCCATCGGGCCTCGGCCCGATGGCGTCGGAGACGGCCCGCAGGGCGAGCCGGGACTTGCCCACACCGCCCGCCCCGGTGAGGGTGATCAGCCGCCGGTTCTCCAACAGCTCGCGCAGGCACGCCAGTTCGCACTCACGGCCGACGAAGCCCGAGGGCTCCGGCGGCAGGTTCCCCGCCGCCGTCGCCGGAGTGCGCGCGGGATCGCCACCGGCGGATCCTGCCTGATTGTCGTTGACCGAGTACTCACCGAACACGGATGTATTGTGCGTGATCTTCTTATCCGACAGAGTCGATTCCGGCCAGATCGTTGCCGAAACTCACCCCGTGAGAGTGATGGTCCGCTCCGCGGAGAAGGCGCCCCACTTCCCGTCCGGCAGCCTGGCCCGCAGTTTCACCGTCCACACGGTGCCGGCGGGCTCGCTCACGGTCAGCCGGTGCTCGGCCCTTCCGCTCGGGACCGCGCCCGCCCCGAACTGGATGACGGTGGTGGCCCGTCCGTTGACGTACAGCTCGTACTCGCTGGTCGCGCGGCCGGTGTCCGGGGCGGTCCAGCCGAGGGTGACCGCGCCCGGGGAGGCGGTCGCGGTGAACCCGGCCGGGGCGGTGTCCGGGCCGGTGCCGGGGGCGGGCGGGGTCGTCACGTCCACGGCCGGGCCGTCGGGGGAGGAGTTGTCGGCCCCGTCCCGGGCCCGGACCGTGAACGTGTAGGCGGTGTCGGGCTGGAGGCCGGTCAGCGCGGTCTCGTTCGCGCCGGGGCCCGCGGTGTGGACGCGTACGCCGCCCTGGTAGACGTCGTAGGCGGTCACGCCGGTGTCGTCGCTCGCCGGGGTCCAGGACACCAGGGCCGCCCGCGGGCCCGTCGCGCGGGCCGTGACCGTGGCCGGGGCGGTGGGGGGCCGCCGGTCCTCGGCCTTGGCCGCCGGAGTCGTAACGCGCACGGGGGCGCCCGGCCGCGAGTGGTTCCCGGCGGCGTCCCGGGCGCGGACCGTGAAGGTGTAGCCGGTCTCCGGGGCGAGGCCGGTGACGTCCACCATCGTCTTCCCTGACGGGAGTTCGCGCACGAGGCGGCCGTCCTCGAAGACCTGGTAGCCGCTCACCCCCTCGCCCTCGGCGGCGGCGTCCCACATGACGTGCACGCTGGTGGCGCTGCCGGCCTGGGCGGTGAGACCTGCGGGGGCGGAAGGCGGAGTGGTGTCGGAGGCGGTGCAGGCCGCAGCCGTGGCCGCGAGGGCCAGGCACAGGGCGAGTGCGGGGGTGGTGCGTCGCACGGGTGCCGTCCTCCGCTTCCTTTGGCCGAAAGGTCTAGACATATATGGCACGCGGATCGGGGGCCGGGCAAGACGTCGGCGCGGCCCTTCTCCAGCCTTTCTCCGGCTCCCCGCCGGCCGATCGTCAAGGACCGGATCGACGTCACGGACGGTCAACACCCGTTCGGCGGACACCTCGTTCGTCCGCAGCAACCCCTCTCTGCGCCAACATGGCGCCGAGCAAGGAGGTTTCGATGGTGATTTCCCTCTCGGTGGTCGTCCTGCTGATCGTCCTGGCGTGGATCTTCCTGCGCAGCGGCGGCCTCAAGTTCTCGCACGCCCTCGTCTGCGTGCTGCTCGGCTTCTACCTGGCGAGCAGCAGCATGGCCGCGACCATCCACGACGGCCTCTCGGCCACCGCGAACGTGGTCTCCGGCCTCAGGCCCTGACCCATCCGACGGGCGGCGACTCCGGCTTCCCATGCCGAAAGTCGATCAACTGTTGCGCGTTCGTGAATCATCCGCCACATCCATGGACTCTTCGGGCACGGCGATCTAGCGTCTGGCGGCGGCGCGATGTCAGACACATTGTCAACAAAGCCGAAGAGAAGGGGAGGAAGCCCGAATGTTCCGAAGAGCGCTGAACTGCGCCGTGATACCGGTGGTCGCCGTGTTCGCGACGATCAACGGCATCACGTCGGCCGGGGCCGACGACATACCCAAGACCCCCGGCCACCGCCTGGTCGGCAACTACGAGGGCGCCCCGGCCACCGCCGCCCCGCTGCCGGGGGAGGCGCCCCCGCAGCACCCGTTCCTCGCTCCCAACGGCCGCAGCGGCATGCACTCCGACGCGGGCGGCAGCGCCACCTCGCCCTGGTCGGGCCCGCTCGGCAAGAACCCCCAGGTCAAGAGCGAGGCCATCGCGGCCCTCGGTGGCGAATGCGCCACCGCCACCTTCGACTCCGGGGGCCGGCTCGTCACGGTGTGCGGGACCTTCTCGGGCTTCAAGGTCAAGCTCCTCGAGCCCCGTACGCTGGCCACGCTGGCGGAGTACCAGCTCCCGCAGCGCTCCTCGACGGTCGAGGCCATCACCCAGCTCGACTTCTCGAAGATCTTCAAGGACACCTCGGGCGGTGCGTACTTCTACCTGGACAACCAGGACCGGGCCGTGCTGGCCGACTCCCGCCAGCACATCCTGCGTCTGTCCCACTCCCAGAACCCCGACGGGAGCTGGAAGTTCGCGGTCGACAACGACTGGGACCTCACCGGTCAGGTGCCGCACGACTGCGTCAGCTGGACCAACCTGTGGCCCAGTGGCACCTGCGACCCCGTCACCTCCGTGATGCCCGACTGGAACGGCCGCATCTGGTGGGTCACCCGCCAGGGCCGCGTCGGCACCGTGGACCCGGCGACCTCGCAGATCCGTTCCGTCCAGCTCGCGGGTGAGGAGATCCAGAACTCCTTCTCGGTGGCCGAGGACGGTGTCTCCATCGTCTCCGACCACGCGCTCTACAGCTTCCGAGCCGCCGCCGACGGCACCCCCGTGGTGCAGTGGCGCCAGACGTACGACCGCGGCACCGGCACCAAGCCCGGTTCCGTGAACCAGGGTTCGGGCACCACCCCGGACCTCTTCGGCAACGGCTACGTCGCCATCACCGACAACGCCGACGACCGGATGAACGTCCTGGTCTACAAGCGGGGCGTGGACGTCCCCGCGGACCAGCGGCTGGTCTGCAAGGTGCCGGTCTTCGGCTCCGGCGCCTCGACCACCGACAACTCCCTGATCACCTGGGGCAACAGCATCGTCGTCGAGAACAACTACGGCTACGAGAACGTGACGACGCTGCTCCTGGGCAAGTCGGTCGTCGGCGGCGTCAGCCGCATCGACGTCCGCGCGGACGGCAGCGGCTGCGACACGGTCTGGGAGAGCGCGATCCGCGCTCCCTCCGTCGTCCCCAAGCTCTCCACCGCCAACGGACTGCTCTACTTCTACGAGAAGCAGCCCAATTTCTGGGGCGTCGACGCCTGGTACCTCACCGCCGTGGACTTCCGCTCCGGTGAGCGGCGCTGGAGCAAGCTCACCGGAACCGGCCCGCTGTACGACAACAACTGGGCCCCGATCACCCTCGGCCCGGACGGCACGGCGTACGTCGGCGTCTTCAACGGCATCGTCGCGGTCCGAGACGGCGGCTGACGGCACAAGCCGATGACCCGGTCGGCACGCGATCCGTGCCGGCCGGCTCAGTCGTCGGTACTCCACAGCGGGTGCTCGCGCTCGGCCCAGGCCCGTTCCACGGATCCGGTACGCATGCCGCGCCGGGCCTCCGGGTCCGCCAGCGCCTTGGCGATGTGCCCGGTGAGCACCACGACGAGCGCCAGGGCGAGCCAGTCGTGGACGAAGGTGGCGCCGGTCCGCCAGATCAGCGGCGCGAGACCGGTGAACCACATCAGGATCCCGGTGCCGAGCATCACGAGGACCGCTCCGGCCAGCCAGCCCGCGTACACCTTCTGCCCCGCGTTGAACTTGCCCGCGGGCCGGGGTGCGAGGCGGTCGCGCCGCAGCGCGGCCCGCAGCCACTGGCCGTCGTGCGGCCCGAAGCGGTTCAGCCGGCGCAGGTCCGCGCGGAAGGCGGGGGAGGCCAGACCCAGCAGGAACGGGACGGGGAGCAGCAGTCCGGACCACTCGTGCACGGTCACCACGAGATGCCGGCGGCCGACCAGCTCCGCCAGCGGCGGCAGGTACAGGAAACCCGCCCCGGCCACGCACAGCAGCGCGAGCGACGCCGTCGACCGGTGGACCCAGCGCTCGGCGCGGCTGAAGCGGCGCACCCGGCGCGGCGGCTCAGACGGTAGGGGCATCGTCGCGTCCGTTCGATCGGCCGACCCACGCGTCGACGTCGTAGCCGAGGTGCTCCCAGTAGCCGGGCTCCACCCTCTCGGTGAGGGTGATGCCGGAGAGCCACTTGGCGGACTTGTAGAAATACATCGGTGCCACATACAGCCGCACCGGTCCGCCATGGCTGTGTGTCAAAGGCCGGTCTCGCATCCGCAACGCCACCAGCACGTCGTCCCGTCGGGCCTGCCGGATGGTCAGACTCTCCGTGTACGTACCGTCGAAGCAGTCGAAGCGGACGGCGGTGGCCTCGGGCCGGACTCCGGCGGCGTCGAGCAGCACGGACAGCGGCACCCCTTCGAAGGGGGTGGCGGGGACACGCCAGCCCGTCACGCACTGGACGTCCCGCACCGTCCGGGTCTGGGGGAGCCGCCGCAGGGCGTCCAGGGTGTAGGCCGTCGGGCGATCGACCAGCCCGCCGACCGTGAGGCGGTAGTCGGCGGGTCCGCGCTCGGGCACCGATGAGGCCACCGAGTAGTAACGGAAGCCGCCGCCGTTCGGCAGCAGGCCGGTGAGGCCGGTCGGGTCCTTCTTGGTGACGGTCTCGAAGCCGCGCTGCAGGTACGGGGCGGCGACCAGCCCGGCGCCGCCGAGGCCGAGCATCCCGAGGACCAGCCGGCGTCCGATGGGGGCGCCCCGTCCGTCGGGGGCGGTGCGTTCGTCTGTGCTCACCCGGCGATTCGACCACCGCGGACCCGGCGGGACCAGGGTCCGCGGCGGTCCGTCAGACTTCCGTCATACTCGTGCCGGCCTCACCGTCGGGCCCACTCCTCGGCCAGCAGTCGGTAGGAGTCGACCCGGGCCGCGTGGTCGTGGGTGATGGTGGTGATCAGCAACTCGTCCGCGCCGGTGGCCTCCTGGAGCCGCTCCAGGTGATCGGCCACCGTCCGCGCCGAACCCACGAACCGCGTCTCCACCCGGTCGGCCACCAGCGCCCGGTCCGCGTCGGTCCACGGCAGGGCGCGCGCCTCGGCCGGGGTGGGGTAGGCGATGGCGCCCTCGCCGCTGCGGATGCCGCGCACCCACGGCGCGTACCCGATGGCCAGCTCCCGGGCGGTCTCGTCGTCCTCGGCGACGACCACGTCCGCGGAGACGGTCAGGTAGGGCCGGTCCAGTTCGGCCGACGGCTTGAAGGCGGCCCGGTAGGCGTCGGCGGCCTCCAGCACCGAGGCGGGACTGACGTGGTAGTTCGCCGCGAACCGCAGCCCGTTGCCTCCCGCCGCCTCCGCGCTCACCCCAGCGCTGCTGCCGAGGATCCACACCTGTACGTCGGCCCCCTCGCCGGGGACGGCATGCGCCTCCACCCCCTCCGGGGACCGGTACTCGCCCCGCAGCAGTGCGAGGACGTCGTCGACCTGCTCGGCGTAGTCCTGGGGCCGGGCGCCGGGCAGGTTCAGCAGCTTCTGCTGGAGCAGGACGCGGGGGTGGCCGAGCAGGTGCGCGAAGGAGAACCGGTCCGGGATGCGCAGCCCGTTCGCCGTGTAGCCGTCCACGACCGGGGTGGCGGGTGACGGTACGGGCTCGCCGGTGCGCGCCGGGGGCCGGCCCGCCGAACGGCCCAGCCCCAGGTCGATGCGGCCCGGGTGCAGCGCGTCGATCAGACCGAATTCCTCGACCGTCGACAGCGCGGTGCGGTGCCCGAGCTGCACGGCCCCGGAGCCGAGCCGGATGGTGCTCGTCGCCGAGGCCGTGAGCGCGAGGACCACGGCCGGGGAGGTCCCCGCGACCCCGGGGTTGAGGTGGTGCTCGGCGAACCAGTACCGGGCGTAGCCGAAGCCTTCCGCCTGCCGGGCGAGGTCGATGCTGCGGTGGAGGGCCTCGGCGGCGGTGGAACCGGACGCGACCGGGATCAGATCGAGGACCCCGAGGGGGATGCCGGACATGGCGGCTCCTTAAAGGTCGGAGAAGGGCGGGTCGGGGATCTCGCGGCGGAGCACCGGCGCGATCTGCGACTGGAAGAGTTCGAGCGAGGCACGGTGCTCCGCGTGGGTGAGCCCGCCCGGCTCGGCCTGCAGGTGCAGGACGGTGTGGCCGAACTCCTCGTGGTAGCGGTGGACCTTCTCGATCACCTGCTGCGGGCTGCCGATCAGCGCGGAGCTGCGCTCGACGAAGTCCTCCAGGGTCGGGAACACGGGAGCCGCGCCCAGCTGTTCGTGGAAGGCCAGGTAACGGGCGAAGGCCGGCCGGTACGCGGCCACCGCCCGCTGCGAGGTGGGCGCCGCGTGGTAGCCGGCCGTGCCCGCGCCGACGACCGCGTGGGCCGGGTCGTGCCCGTGGTGCTCCCAGCGCTCCCGGTAGTGACGGATCAGCTCGGCGTACGGGCCGATCGGGTGGGTGACGTTCGCCGAGAACAGCGGATCGCCGTGGCGCGCGGCGAGGTCGACGGATTCCCAGCTCGTGGCGCTGCCGTGCCAGACGCGCAGCTCCCGCTGGAACGGCCGCGGCAGCGCCTCCGCGGCCGTCAGCTCGGGGCGGAAGCGCGGCCGGGCCGTCACCTTGTCCTCGCGCCAGAGCCGCCGGAACAGCTCGTAGCTCTCGGAGTTGCGCTCCCACTGGTCCTCGGGGGTCACCTGGAACAGCTCGCGCAGGCCCGTGCCGTTGCCCTTGCCGATCATCAGCTCCAGGCGCCCGTCGCTGAGGTGGTCCAGCGTCGCGTAGTCCTCGTACGCCCGGACCGGATCGAGCAGGCTCAGCGTGGTGACGGCCGTGAACAGGCGGATCCGGCGGGTCAGCGCGGCGATGTGCGAGAGGACCACGGGCGGCGAGGACGACAGGAACGGCCGCTCGTGGCGCTCGCCCACACCGAACCCGTCGAACCCGAGCTGCTCCGCGAAGACCGCGGCGTCGACGACCTCGCGGAACCGCTGACGGGTGGGCGTGGGGGCGCCGGTCACCGGATCGGCGGAGTCCGTGATCAGGGTGATGGCGAGGAACTTCACGAGGCGGCGGCCCGCCCGGCGACCGGCTCCGGCACGGCGAGGCCGAGGTGGTCGCGCAGGGTGGTGCCCTCGTAGTCGGTGCGGAAGACCCCGCGCTCCTGGAGCAGGGGGACGACGGTGTCGGCGAACACGTCCAGGCCGCCCGGGGTGATGTGCGGGACCAGGATGAAGCCGTCGGCCGCGTCCGCCTGCACCAGGTCGTTGATCCGGTCGGCGACCGTGGCGGCCGAGCCGACGAAGGTCTGCCGGGAGGTGGTCGCGATGACGAGCTCGCGGATGGAGAGGTTCTTGGCCGCGGCGAGCTCGCGCCACTGCCGCGCCGTCGCGAGCGGGTCGGAGAACTGGCGTACGCTCGCCCGCCCGAGGGCGACGGTGTTCTCGCCGGGTTCCGGGTCGACGTCGGGCAGCGGGCCGTCCGGGTCGTAGGACGACAGGTCCCGGTTCCAGACGTGCTCCAGGTACTTGATCGCGGTCTGTCCGCTGACCTGGAGCCGGCGCACCTCGTGGGCGAGCTCCTGCGCCTCGGCGTCGGTGTCGCCGAGGACGAAGGTGGCGGCGGGCAGGATCTTCAACTGGTCGTGCGTACGGCCGTACTTGGCCAGCCGGCCCTTGACGTCGGCGTAGAAGGCGCGGCCCTCGTCGAGGGTCCCGTACCGGCCGAAGATCGCGTCGGCGCCGGCGGCGGCGAACTCGCGCCCCTCGTCGGAGTCGCCCGCCTGGAAGATCACCGGACGGCCCTGCGGGCTGCGCGGGACGTTGAAGCGGCCCTCGATGTCGAAGTGCCGCCCCTGGTGGCGGAAGGCCCCGGCCCGGGCGTCGCGCAGGAAGGTGCCCGATCCCGCGTCGGCGACGACCTCGGTGCCGTCCCAGGAGTCGAAGAGCTCGGTGGCCGTGGCCAGGAACTCCTTGGCGCGGGAGTAGCGGTCCTCGCGCGGCAGGAAGCCCCCGCGGCGGAAGTTCTCCCCGGTGAAGGCGTCCCAGGAGGTGACGACGTTCCAGGCGGACCGGCCGTCGGAGAGGTGGTCGAGCGAGGCGAACTGGCGGGCCACCTCGTAGGGTTCGTTGAAGGTGGAGTTGATGGTGCCGGTCAGGCCGAGGCGCTCGGTGACCGCCGCCAGCGCGGCGAGCACCGTGAAGGTGTCGGGCCGGCCCACCACGTCCAAGTCGTAGATCTTCCCGCCCTGTTCGCGCAGCCGCAGTCCCTCGGCGAGGAAGAGGAAGTCGAACTTGGCGCGCTCGGCGGTCCGCGCGAAATGGACGAACGAGTCGAAGTCGATGTGGCTGCCGGCCGCCGGGTCGCTCCACACGGTGGTGTTGTTGACGCCCGGGAAGTGGGCGGCGAGATGGATCCGCTTGAGCGGCTTGGTGCTCATGGATCGTCCTTTCCGGTCTGGTGGCGCTCAGGCGGCGGGCGGGCGGGCGTAGCGGTTGCCGGGTCGCCCCAGCCCGAGCAGGCCACGCAGGGTGTCCGCCCCGTACGCGCGGCGGAAGACCCCGCGCCGCTGGAGCTCGGGCACCAGGGACCGGGTGATCGCGGGCAGGTCGTGGGCGATCACCCCGGGCCGCAGCCGGAACCCGGTCAGGCCCGCCGCCCGCGCGTCCTGGAGCAGGTCCGCGAGCTGCGCCGGGGTGCCGGTGAAGCTCGCCGTGCCATCGGCGTACGGGCTCGGGTCGAGCTCGTCCAGCCGGGCGAGGCGGTCTTCGGCGGCCCGGGCGTCCGTGTCCAGGAAGACCGTGAGGTCGCCGAAGACGTGCGCGGGGTCGCCCGCGACCCGGGACACGGCGGCGCGGGCCTCGTCGGCGTCGCGCGCGTTGACGTACACGAGGTCGGCCGAGCCGTCCAGGACCCCGGACGCCGCCGCGACCAGGGGCTGTCCCTGCGGCGGGCGCGGGGTGATGGAGGGGCCCCGCACGGAGAAGTGCCGCCCCTCGAAGTCGATGTAGTGGAGCTTGCGGCGGTCCACGAAGCGGCCCGTGGCCACGTCCCGGATCTCCGCGTCGTCCTCCCAGCTGTCCCACAGCCGCCGGACGACCTCGACGTGGTCCGCGGCCTCCCCGTGAAGCTCGGCCTCGGACACCGGGAACGCGCGGCGCCCGAAGTGACGTGCCTCGTGCGGCAGTCCGCTCACCTGGACGCCGAGGCCGGCGCGGCCACGGCTGACGTGGTCGAGGGTCGCGATGGCCTTGGAGATGTGGAACGGCTCGGTGTGGGTGGCCGTCACCCCGGGGACCAGACCGATGTGCCGGGTCAGGGGTGCGATCCGGGCGGCGGTGAGCACCGCGTCGAGCCGCCCGCGCACCTGGTCCGTACGCAGGTCGGGATCCGACGGGGACGAGGACTGGAGGGCGAGGCCGTCGTCGAAGGTGACGAAGTCCAGCAGTCCGGCCTCGGCCTCCGCGGTGACGTCGGCCCAGTACCGGGCGGTGAACAGCTCGGCGGGCCGGGCGCCCGGCTCCCGCCAGGCGGCGGGATGCCGGCCCGCCCCGTCGAGGGCGACGGCGAGATGCAGTGTGGACACGTCGAATGCAGCCTTCCTGATCGGCCGTACGGAATGGACGTACGGAATGGACGTAGGGAATGGACGTAGGGAATGGACGTACGGAATGGGCGTAGGGAATGGGCGCAGGGAACGGAAACGGACGGGCCGTTGAACGGGAGATCTTCTCGAAAACGCTACGGCGCGCCGACGGGCCCTTCAATGACCCCGGTATGAAAAGAACTTGGCGGTATTACGAGGGTGTGGCGGCGGTGTTTCCCGGCGCCCGGACCGCCATGAAGAAGGGCCGGTGGCGCAGGGTGAAACCGATCGACTCGTAGAGCCGGATCGCCTCGGTGTTGCTCGCGGCGGTGTGCAGGAAAGGGATCTCGCCGCGCTCCCGGATACCGGCCGCCACGGCGCGGACCAGGCGTGTCGCCAGGCCCCTGCCCCGGTGGTCCGGGTGGGTGCACACCGCGCTGATCTCGGTCCACCCGGGCGGCCGCAGCCGCTCCCCGGCCATCGCCACGAGCCGGCCCCGGTGGCGGATGCCGAGGTACGTGCCCAGCTCGACGGTACGGGCCCGGAACGGGCCGGGCCGCGTCAGCTCGATCAGCGACAGGACCTCCGGTACGTCGGCGGGGCCCAGCCGGACCGCCTCGGGGGCGGGTTCGGCACGCAGCGAGGCGTCGACCAGCTGGACGCCCTGGATCGCGCCCACCGTCTCCCAGCCGTCGGGCGGGGTCAGTACCCCGGCCAGCGAGGCGACCTCGCCAGGCCCGACCAGGGCGCGCAGGTCGGCCCAGGCGCGCGGGTCGTCCGGATCGGCCAGCGCGGTGAAGGGCGAGACGTCCTCGGGGTAGCGCGCGGCCCGCCCGCCGCCCGGAGGACGCTCGGCCAGGGCCGCGTGCGCACCCGAGAGCGAGGCCCAGGCAGGGTTGTCCAGCACGTGCGGGGAGAGCGGAGCGCGCGCGGTCGTGCTCACGAGTTGGTCAGCGGCAGGCCGGGCGGGTTGACCTCGGAGGTCGTGACGGCCTCGTCGGACAGGTTCCAAGCGCCCAGCAGCTTGCCGTACTGCCCGTTCTCGATCAGGTGGTTGATCGCGGCCGCCACGGGCCCCGCCAGCCCGCTGTCCTTCTTCGCGGTCGCCGCGATCAGGCCCTGGATCGACTCGCCCGCGCCCGAGTGGGAACCGGCGTTGCGCGTGGGCGCGTTGCCGCTCGCCGTCTGGGTGATGTGGTAGGCGATGGCCGGGTTCGGGGCGAAGTTGACGTCGATCTTCCTGCCGCTCAGCGCCAGGTAGGTGCTGTTGACGTCCGGGAAGTACTTGACGTTGAAGTCCTTGCCCTCGGCCTGGAGCTTCTTCTGCCACTCCAGCAGGATCTTCTCCTGGTTGGTGCCCGAAGCGACCGCGATGTTCCGGCCGGCGAGGTTGTGGAAGTCGCCGCCGAAGTTCCAGGTGCTGTCCTTCAGCACCTCGAAGCCCAGGTTGTCCTTCCGGTTCGAGGCGAAGTCGTACTTCTTCTTGCGCTCCTCGGTCACCGTGATGTTCGAGAAGGCGACGTCGACCTTGCCGCTGTCGATGCCGACGAAGAGGTTCTCCCAGGTGGAGTTCTTCACCACGGGCTTGAGCCCGAGGGTGGCCGCCACCAGTCGGCCGAGATCGGGCTCCGCCCCGGTCAGGGTCTGCTGGTCGGTGCCGGGGTAGGCGAGCGGTGGGAAGCCGGCGGGCAGCGCGCCGACGCCGATGACCAGTTCGCCGCGGTCACGGACGGCCGCGGGCAGCTGGGCGCGCAGCGACTCGACGACCGGAACGGACAGCTCGGTCTCCCGGGCGACGCCGTTCGACACGGCGCCGACGGTGACGCGGTCGGAGGTCTGCTCACCGGCCTCGGCATCGCCGCCGCAGGCGGTGAGCACGGAGCCGAGGGCGACGGTGGTGGTGAGGGCGCCGAGCCCGCGGACGAGTCCGGTGCGCAGGATGGAGTGTCGTCGCATGGTTTTCCCTTGCTGGATTACGGGGGGGGAGGGAGGGGGAGCGGGGGAGGTCAGAGGACCTTGCTCAGGAACTCCCGGGTACGGGGGTGGGCCGGCCGGTCCAGTACCTCCTCGGGCGGCCCCTGTTCGACGATGCGGCCCTCGTGGAGGAAGACCACCTCGTCGGCCACCTCGCGGGCGAAGCCGATCTCGTGCGTGACGATGACGAGCGTGGTGCCGCCGCCCGCGAGGTCCTTGATGACGGACAGCACCTCGCCGACGAGTTCGGGATCGAGCGCCGAGGTGGGCTCGTCGAAGAGGATGACCCCGGGCCGAAGCGCGAGCGCGCGGGCGATGGCGACGCGCTGCTGCTGGCCGCCGGAGAGCTGTCTGGGGTACGCGCCGGCCCGGTCTCCGAGCCCGACCCGCTCCAGCAGCTCGCGCGCCCTCGCCTCGGACTCGGACCTGGACAGTCGCCCGGTGGCCACCGGGGCCGCGGCGACGTTGTCCAGGACGGTCAGGTGCGGGAAGAGGTTGAAGTTCTGGAAGACGAACCCGATCCGGGCCCGCTGGGCGAGGATCTCCCGTTCGCGGAGCTCCTTGAGTCGTTTGCCGTGTCGATGCACGCCGATCGGCTCGCCGCCCACGCTGACGTGGCCGGCCTCGGGCTTCTCCAGGTGGTTGATGACCCGCAGGAGCGTGGACTTGCCGGAACCGGAGCGCCCCAGCACCGCGGTGACCGTGCCCGGAGCGACCGTGAGGTTCACTCCGTCCAGGACGCGTCGGCCTGCGAACCACTTGTGCACGTCGTGGACTTCGATCGCGGCGGGTCGGGTGGCGTTGGCAGTGGCAGTGGCAGTGGCAGTGGCAGTGGCAGCGGTGGTGGCAGCGGTGGTGGTCGTGGGCGTGGTCATCGCGCCGTCTCCTTCCGGAAGCGGACCCGCAGGTCGCGCAGGCCCGCCCGGGCCCGCTCCAGGGGGGTGGGCGGCAGGGTGCGCAGGGCGCCGCGCGCGTAGTACCGCTCCACGTAGAACTGGACGACGGACAGTGCGCTGGTGAGGATCACGTACCAGGCGGTGGCCACCAGCAGCAGCGGCACCACGTCGCCGGAATAGGTGCTGCCGAGGCTCTGCACCGTGCCGAAGAGGTCGAGGAGCGACACGTAGAAGACCAGCGAGGTGGCCTTGACCAGCCCGAGCAGCAGGTTCACGTACGCGGGGACGATCGCGCGCAGCGCCTGGGGGAAGACGATCCGGGCGAACTGGTACCGCCTGGGCAGCCCCAGCGCCGCCGCCGCCTCGTGCTGGCCCTGGTCGACGGAGAGCAGACCCGCCCGGACCACCTCGGCCGCGTACGCCGCTTCCGCGAGGCTCAGTCCCACGACCGCCAGCACCGTGTCGGTCGCGAGACGGGACTCGTCGAAGGTGAAGAAGGCGGGGCCGAAGGGGACCCCGATGCTCAGGGTGGGGTAGAGCGCACTGAAGTTGTAGAGGAACAGCAGGACCACGATCAGTGGCACGGAACGGAACAGCCAGACGTACGTCCAACTCACCGAGCGCAGCACCGGGTTGGACGAGAGCCTGGCGAGGGCGAGGAGGATCCCGCCGGCCAGACCGAGGAGCGCGCTGAGCGCGGCCACCTGGAGGGTGATGAGCAGTCCGTCCAGAATGGCGGGCCGCACGAACCAGTAGGCGAATCGGTCCCACTGGTAGAAGGGGTTGGTGAACAGACCGTGGCCGGCCTGGGCGACCAGCACCAGCACGAGGGCGGTGGCGATCCACCGCCCGGGCCGGCGCAGCGGCAGGACCCGCTCGGCCGGCCCGGGGGGTTCCCCGGACCGGCCGGTGGGTGCGACGAGGGTGAGCGATTCGGTCACGGACGCTCCAGCGGTTTCGGCTTCGACAAGGTGAATTCTCGAAAAGCAGCCGTCATACCGGACAGAAAGAGGCCGCTGATGTCTTTGTCTGCGGCGTAAGCTAGGCAGCCCCCTGAAGAGCTGTCAACGTCCTCGATATCGATGTCCCGTCAAGCGCACGGCAATGTCATCCGCCGTACACAGAACGCCCTTTGGTGAAATAAAACGGGGCTTCCGTTTACAGCCAGGGCAGCTCCTGCGCGCTGTAACGGTAGGCGCGGAAGACGGAGTTCTGGGCGCCGGCCGAGGACTCCAGGCCCACGCCGTCGCCGAAGGACCGGAACTGCGGGACCACGAACTCCCACACCACCTCCCGCTCCGGGGTCACCTCGAAGAGCCGGCCGAAGGAGCCCTCGGCGATGAAGGTGTTGCCGTTCGGCAGGCGCTGCGCGCTGGACATGTACGGGCTGTAGAAGTTCTGCGGCGGGTTGTCCTCGTACGACCACACCTCCTTGCCCGTGCGCGGGTCGAGCTCGAGCACCCGCGAGTACGGCACGGACGTCGTGTCGCGGTAGCTGCCGTTGTCGAAGACCAGGATGTTGCCGCTGGGCAGTTCGTGCGGGTGGTGCTGCTGGGCGAGCACGTCCGGGCCGAACCGCCACTGGACGGATCCGTCGGCACGGTCGATCGACACGGCCGTCGACGCGCTGCGGAAGCCCACCACGATGGAACCGTCCGCGCTCTCGTTGACCGTGTTGGCCATCGGCCAGTGGTTGCGGTCGAAGTGCCGGTCGAGCGGCACCTCCTCGGGGTCGAGGTGCTCGATGGCGGCCCAGCGCCACACGATCTCGCCGTCCCAGGTCAGTTCGTACACCACGTCCCCGTAGATCACCCCGCCCGGAGCCTCGGAGCCGGGGATGCCGCCCCGGATCCGGGCCGCGTCGGCGGGGTCGAGGGGTTCCACGGCGCCGATGAGGAGGTTGCCGTTGCGCAGGATCGAGGCGTCGTGGTGGTGGAAGGGGTGGCGGACCTCGCGCACGACGCTGGAGTCCGGGGCCAGTTCCTGGAAGATGCCGCCGTGGTAGACCTCCCAGATGGGGAAGAGGACCGGGCCGCTGGTGTCCTTGGCCGCGTAGAAGAGGTTCCCGTTCGGGAGGAGCTGCGCCTGGCGGCCCGGCGGGTGAGGGGAGTTCCAGGTGTGGGCGGTGCGGCCCTCGATGTCGACGAGGTGGATCTCGCCGGCGCTGGTGATCGGCGTGTAGAGGGTGTAGCCGCCGTAGCTGCGCTCGGGGTCGTGGGCGATGAGGCCGACGCCGCGGCGGCGCAGGGTGTTCTGGTCGACGGTCATGGGGATCTCCTCGAAGGAAGTCGGGTGGGGGAGTTCGGTTCGGGGGACGTCAGTGGACGGTGACGGCGGACGGGTCCGCGGCCGTGAGGGGGGCGGGGTCCAGGTACCGCCGCAGCGAGGCGCGGTCCGCGGCGCCCGGCAGGCCCTGGGCCGCCTTCGCCCAGCCGGCCTCCTCCTCCAGCTGCGCGAGCAGCTCGGCGGAGAGGGCGGCGCCGTAGGTGTAGCGGGGCTGGAAGACGTCGACGTATCCGGCCTGGAGGGTGCCCTTGGACTGCGTGACCAAGGCCTTGCGCGCCCCTGCCGGGTCGGCGGCGATCTCGCGCTGCGCGCCCAGCACCACCCGGAGCACCGCGGCCGTGGTGTCCTTGTCTGCCTTGGGTCCGGCGACGAGGAGGGTCCTGGCGGTGTACCCGGTGAAGGGGACCTCGGCGTAGCCCGTGCCCAGGGCGGTGCGGGTGGCGTCGTAGAAGCCGGGGAAGGTGACCCCGGCGTCGATGTCCCCGCGGGCCAGCGCGGAAGGGACCTGGTTCGGGGCGAGGTTGACCACCGTCACGTCGGCGGCCGTCAACTGCGCCGAGGCGAGCATCCGCGACAGCGCGTACTCGACGTTCGTGCCCTGCGGGACGCCGACCTTGCGGCCCTTCAGCGCGGCGAAACCGGTGATCCCCCGGTCGGCCCGGGTCAGCAGCCGCCAGTCCGAGAACCGGGACAGGTCGGCGACGACCCGCAGTTCGCGCCCGCCCAGCGCGGCGGTCACGGCGGGCAGGTCGCCGACGACGCCGAGCTGCGCCTGGCCGCCGAGGACGGCGTTCAGCGCGTCGCGGCCGGTGGGATGGGTGGTGACGGTGGCGTCGACGCCCTCGGCGGACCACAGCCCCCGCTCCTGGGCCACGTAGACGGGGGCGCCGCCGAGGTGGTCGCTCGCCGCGATGGAGACGGCCGGACGGCCGCCGCTGCCCGCCTTGTCGGACGGGGAGCCGGCGCAAGCGGTGGCGAAGGTGCCGAGCAGGGCGGTCAGGAGTACGGCGGCCACTGCGCGGGGTCTGAGCATGGTGGAGGTCCTTCCGGGGTCACGAGGCGAGAGTCGAGAGGCGAGGGTCGAGAGGCGAGAGTCGAGAGGCGAGGGTCAAGGGGAGGGGCGAGAGGCGAGGGTCCGGCGGGGGCGATCATTCGGAGCCGAGGTGGCGTGCGATCAAGGCGCGGAGATCCGGGTCCGGCGGCCCGGCCGGCACGGGGTGGTCGGCGAGCACGCGGCCCGGGGAGCCGCCGAGGACGATCACCCGCTGGGCGAGGGCCAGGGCCTCGTCGATGTCGTGCGTGACGAAGAGGACGGTGGTGCCGGTGCGCTGCCACAGCTCCCGCAGCAGCTCCTGCATCCGCGTCCGGGTCAAGGCGTCGAGCGCCCCGAACGGCTCGTCCATCAGCAGGACTTCCGGCTCGGCCGCCAGCGCGCGGGCCAGCGCCACCCGCTGGCGCATCCCGCCCGACAGCTCGGCCGGGTACTTCTCCGCGCCGTCCGCGAGTCCCACTCCGGCCAGCGCCTCCAGGGCCCGCCGCCGGCGTTCCGCGCGGGGCAGGCCGAGCCGCTTGAGGGCGAACTCGACGTTGCCGCGGGCCGTGCGCCACGGGAACAGCGCGTAGTGCTGGAAGACCACGCCCCGCTCCGGGCCCGGTCCGAGCACCGGCGTCGAGCCGGCCGTCACCTGCCCGGAGGCGGGCCGTACGAACCCGGCGATCGTGTTCAGCACGGTCGACTTGCCGCAGCCGCTGGGGCCCAGCAGGGCCGTGAACGAGCCCGCCGGGAACTCCAGGTCGGTGCGCTCCAGCACCGGGGCCGTGCCGTAGCCGACCGACAGCCCCTCCAGGCGTACGTCGAGGCTCATGACTCGCTCCAGTGCGCGAACCGGCGGCCCGCCGCCGCCAGTACGAGGTCGACGGCGACCCCGAGCAGCCCGAGGACGAGCAGCCCGGCGAACATCCGGTCCACCCGCAGGAACTGGCCGTCGACCTGGAGCCGGTACGCCAATCCGCTGTCCGCACCGCCCAGTTCGGCCGCGACCAGCGCGAGCAGCGCCACCGAGGCTCCGTAGCGCAGCGCCGCGAGCAGGGCGGGGGCCGCGGCGGGCAGCAGGACCTCGGTGATCCGCCGGTGCAGGGGCGCCCCGAGCGACCGGGCCGCCCGCAGGTGCGAGACGGGCACCCGGGACACCCCGTCGTGCACGTACAGCCACACCGCGAGGAGGACGGCGTAGGCGATGAGCAGCCGCTTCGCGCTCTCGCCGATGCCGAACCAGGCGGTGGCCAGCGGAACCAGCGCGATCGCCGGAATCGGGCGGAGGAAGGAGACCACAGGGGACACGGCGGCGGACAGCCAGGGCAGGCTGCCGGTGGCGAAGCCGAGCGCGCTGCCGACGGCCGCGCCCAAGGCGAAGCCCTGTCCCGCCCGGGTGAGGCTGGCGCCGAGATCCGTGGCCAGCGTGCCGCCGGCCGCACTGTCCACGAGCGCGGCGAGGGTCTGCGCGGGCGTCGGCAGCAGACCCGGAGCCACCGCACCGGACCGGGCGAGCAGGTACCAGAGGGCGAGTACGGCACCGGCCGCGCCCAGGGCCGGGCCGAGTCGGCCGAGGGCCCGGCCGGGCGGTGAGGGGGTGGCGTGCACGGGGCGGCTCCTGGGTCGTGCGTTCGCCCGAGGAGGGCGTTCGCTCAAGGCGGGATAAGTGAGGTCAATAATTGACGACGCTTATTAAGGGAGTGTTGCGGCAGTGCGAAACCTCCCGGAGCCGTCCGGCCCGTGATCCGCCATGAGGTACGTTCACCAGCGTGTCTCGCCCCGAACCCACGCCCGAAGCCATCGAGGTCGGACAGGTGATCCGCGGCTGCCGCAAGCAACGCGGCGTCTCCATGGCCGTGCTCGCCGCCCGGTCGGGCCTCTCGCAGCCCTTCCTCAGCCAGTTGGAACGCGGGCTCGCCACGCCCAGCCTCAGCTCGATCTACCGGATCGCCGAGGCCCTCGACGTCACGCCGGGCACCTTCCTGCGGCCGCCCGGCCGGCCCGGCACGGTCAGCCACGAGGCGGACCCGCAGGTGATCCGGGTCAACGAGGCCGCGGGGCAGATCGCGCAGGTGCTCATCCCCGGTGGGCGCAGCACCCTCATGGAGGCCTACGAGCACCACTTCGAACCCGGCCAGGGCGAGCGCGGCTGGTTCGAACACCCCGGCGAGGACTTCCTGTACGTCCTGGCGGGCGAGATCGTGCTGGAGGTCGAGGGTGAGGAGCCGCTCACCCTGCGCGCGGGCCAGAGCGCCCACCACCGCGGCGAAGTCCCGCACCGCTGCCGCCTGTCGGGCCCGGAGCCCGCCCGCACCCTGCTGGTCATCGCCAACGCGTAGGCGTGAAAGGCCCTTTCAGGGGCCGCCGCTCGCGAAAACCGGTCCTCAGTCGCCCGGACGGAGCGTCCGGGCGATCGCCGCCAGCCGCGCCTCGACGTCCGGGTCCCACAGCCGGACCGTGCCGTCGGTGCTGCTGGAGGCCACCGTCCGCCCGTCCGGGGAGAACACCACGCCCCAGACCGCGTTCGTATGCCCCGACAGCGTGGCCACCGCCCGGCGCCCGGCCACGTCCCACAGCCGCACCGTACGGTCGTTGCCGCTGCTGGCGAGGGTGCGGCCGTCGGGGGAGAAGGCGATTCCGCGGGCCGAACCGGTGTGGCCGCTCAGCGCGGCCTCGAAGCGGTGGCGCCGGGCGTCCCAGAGCCGGACCGTCCCGTCGTTGCCGCTGCTGGCCAGGGTCGACCCGTCGGGGCTGAAGGCCACACCGCGCACCGCACCCGTGTGGCCGGTGAGCGTGGCGAGCGCGCGGCGCCCGGTCACGTCCCACAGGCGCACCGTCAGATCGTCACCGGCGCTCGCCAGGGTGCGCCCGTCGGGGCTGAACGCCACGTCGTTGGCGAAGTCCGTGTGACCGGTGAGGACGGCCGACTCGGTGCGCCCCGCGGTGTCCCACAGGCGGACGGCGCCGTCGGATCCGGCGGAGGCCAGGGTGCGGCCGTCGGGGGAGAAGGCCACCGAGAACACCGTCCCCGCCCGGCCCGGGAGGACGGCCGAGGAGCGGCGCGCGGCGATGTCCCACAGCCGGATCGTGCCGTCGGACCCGGCCGAGGCGAGCGTGCGGCCGTCGGGGGAGAAGGCCACCGAGAACACCGTCTCGCCGTGCCCCTCGAAGGCGGCCAGCACCTTGCGGCCCGGCACGTCCCAGAGCCGCACCGCGTGGTCCCCCTCCGCCGTGGCCAGCAGCTTCCCGTCATGGCTGTAGGCCGCGTGCCAGATCTCCGAGAACGGCCGCGAGGCCAGCACCGCGCCGCGCAGGTCCCACAGCACCACCGACTGGTCGAACCCGGCGGTGGCCAGCACCGCACCCGCCGGGTCCACGGCCACCCCGAGGACGTAGTCGGTGTGCCCGGACAGGGTCGCCGTCAGCCGGCCGCTGTCCACGTCCCACAGCCGGGTCGCCCCGTCTCCGCCCGCGCTGACGACCGTCGTCCCGTCCGGGGTGTACGCGACGCCGTTGACGTCGTCGCTGTTGCCGGTCAGCGTCGCGGTGGTGCGGCGGCCGGCCACGTCCCACAGGCGTACGGTCCGGTCGACGCCCCCGCTGGCGACCGTACGGCCGTCCGGGGCGAAGGCCACTCCCAGCACCTCGTCGGTGTGCCCGGCGAGGACGGCCGGGGGGAGGGCCCCCGCCGGATCCCACAGCCGTACGGTCCGGTCCGCGCCGGCCGAGACGAGCGTCCGGCCGTCCGGGGCGTAGGCGAGGGCGTTGACCCGGCCCGTGTGCCCCTCCAGGGAGCCCACGGCGCGGCGTTCCCCGGATCCCTCCCCGGCCGCGGCATCGCCTGCCGACCCGCCCGCCGTGTCCCCCGACGTGCCCCACAGCCGGATCGTCCCGTCCGGGCCCGCGACCGCCAGGGTCCGGCCGTCCGGGGCGAAGGCGACGGCCCGGGCGCCGGACGTGCTCGCCGGGAGCACCGCAGCGGTACGGCGCCCGGCGATGTCCCACAGCCGGGCCGGCCCGTCCGCGGAAGTGGCCGCGAGGGTGCGGCCGTCGGGGCTGAACGCCACCGCGCGGACCCGGCCCGGCACGGTGAAGGACGCCAGGACGCGGTGCCCGGCCGTCTCCCGCACGCGCACCGTGCCGTCGGCCCCGGCCGAGGCCAGGGTCCGGCCGTCGGGTGCGAACGCCACCGCGTTGACGGGCCCGTCGTGCCCGCCGAGCCGGGCGATGAACGGCTGTGACTGCGTGCTCAGCAGGGCGCCCCGGGCCTCGCTCGTCGGCGCGGCGCGGTAGGCCTCCCCGGCGAGCCGCATCGAGGCCTCGGGCTGCCCGGCCGAGAGCGCAGCGGACTGCAGGGCGAGCGCCCGAGACCGTGCCACGCGCTCCTGGTCGAGCGCGCCGGCCCGCTGCTGGTACGCCAGCCCGCCCGCGCCCACGGCGAGGACCAGCAGGACCACGAGCGTGGCCAGCATCCGCTGCCGCAGCCGCACCTGGCGGCCGGCCTGCCGCTGCCGGGCCTCCTCGGCGGCCTGACTGGCCCGCAGGAAGGCCTCCTCCAGGGGACCGAGGCGGCCGCTGCCGTCGAGCTCGTCGGCCCAGGCGCGGGCGTTCTCCAGCCGGGCGCCGCGGTGGAGGGCCGACGGATCGCGGCCCTCGCGCTCCCACTCGGCGGCGGCGAGGGCCAGTTGCTGGTGGATCAGCAGCCCCGCCCGGTCGGTCCGGATCCAGCCGCGCAGCCGCGGCCAGGCTTCCAGGAGGGCCTCGTGGGTGATCTCCACGGTGTCGCTGTCCATGGTGATCAGGCGGGCCCGTACGAAACTGTCGAGCGCGGCCGTCGCGCGGTCGGGCCCGGCCGGCTGCGCCGCCATGAGCTCGCTCCGACTCACCCGGCGCCGCGTCACCCCGGTGCCGTCGGCGCCGTCGACCACGTGGACGAGCCGTACGAGCATCCGCCGGACGGTCCGCTGCTCGGCCGGGTACAACCGGGCGAAGACGTCCTCGGCGGTCCGTGCGACCGCCCCCCGGATCCCGCCGGTCCGCTCGTATCCGGCGACGGTCAGGGTGTCGCCCTCCCGCCGGCGCCAGGTGGCCATCAGCGCGTGGGAGACCAGGGGGAGCGCGCCGGAGGGGATCCGGTCCGCCGGGTCGCCCCGCAGACCGGCGTCGCGCAGCAGCAGGGGGACGAGGCCCGGTTCGAGGGAGAGCCCGGCGCACTGGGCCGGGCGCGTGACCGACTCCCGCAGCTCCGCCACGGACATGGGCGGCAGCACGAACAGGCCCTCGGCGAAGACCGGTGCCAGCTCGGGGAGGTCCAGGCAGTTCCCCGAGAAGTCGGCCCGTACGCCGAGCACCACGACGGCCGGGTCGTGCCCGCCCTCCGCCGGACGGGCCGCGGCCAGGGCCCGCAGCACCCGGACGAACGCGCGCCGTTCCTCCTCGTCGGAGCAGAGGGTGAACAGCTCCTCGAACTGATCGACGATCAGCACCGGCCGCCGCGGCGGAGCCGGCCGGTCCCGCGGGTCCGCGGGGGAGCCGCCGTGCAGTCGGTGGACGGCCGCGAGCAGGGCCGCCGGCTCGGCCGTCAACCCCTCCGCGGTGAGACCGAGATCGCTGCCGAGCACCTTCGCGGTACGGTCCAGCAGCTCGTCCAGGGGGTGCGCCGTGGGGGTGAGCCGCACCACCGGCCAGGAGTCGGCGCCCGCCATCGGGAAGCCGCCGGGGCGTCGCAGCGCCGGCACGAGACCGGCGTTCAGCAGGGACGACTTGCCGGCGCCGGACGGGGCGACCAGCAGCAGGGGACCGCTGCCGGTCCGTTCGAAGACCCGCTCGACCAGCTCGGCGGTGGCCCGCTCCCGGCCGAAGAACCAGCCCGCCTCCCGCACGGTGAACGCCGGCAGACCGCGGTACGGACACTCGTCGGACTCGGCCGGGTGGTCCGCAGGCGGCGGTGGTTCGTTTTCCCGCACCATCCGCAGGAGTTCGCCCTCCGCTCGCAGTACCTCGTCGCAGCGGCGCGCCACGTCGGGGGTCGCCCGCTTCGCGCCGGTCTCGATCTTGCTCAGGTAGCCCTTGCTGTAGTGCGTCTGCCTGGCCAGGTCGGCCAGCGACAGCCCGCGTTGCACACGCAGACGCCGCAATCGGACGGGGAAGGGCGCGTCGGCGTCTTCGGCGAGGTCGGAATCGAGCTGGTGACCGGTCTTGCGACGGTGGTCCGGATCCCCCACAACATCCCCCATGGCGGTGCGTGCCGAGGCAGCGAGACGGCACTGCCCAGGCTACAGCGGGGGTCTGACGGTGAGCCGGGTCCACGCACGTGCGTGACCGGATCAGGCGCGTCCGGAGCCGTTTCGGGTACGGCTCCGGACGCGGCTGCTCGGGTCGCGGTGCTAGGGGTTGAGGCGGATCGAGTTGATGGGCGTCAGGTCGGCGTAGACGCCCGTCTTGGCCGCGATGGGGTTGCCGCAGCCCGCGCCGTTGTAGCCCGTGCACAGGTTTGCGGTCGCACCGCCGTACTGGTTGTTGAGGACCCAGTGGTTCCCGTACTGGCCGTTCAGGTTGTGGGCCCCGTAGCTGTAGAAGACGTGGGTCGGCTTGACGGCCGGGTTCTGGTTCTGCGGGTAGATGCAGACCGCTCCGTCCGGGCACCCGGCCCACGCGTCGGCGGGCTTGGCCTGAACCGTGCCGCTGAGCGCGACGACGGCGACGGTGGCGGTCGCGAGTGCGGCGGCGCCGCGGAACAGCTTGAACATGTTTTCCCCTCGGGTCTGGCTCCGGTCCTGCTCCGGTCTTTCTCCGGGTCCCGCTTCGTGCGGACCCCTTCAGCGTGTGCCCGCGGCGGAGCCGGGGTCGACGGGTTTCCCGTTGCCCGTCCCCGGCGGAGCGGGGAAACCCCCGCCGACCTGCCCGGTTCCGGACCGGTGGTCAACAGGGGAAGGCCGCCACGCCGGTGAACCTCAAAATGCAGCCGTTTGCCGACGGGATGTATCCATCCGCTTACCCGGTGTGGCGGGCGGTGGTGATCGCCCCTAGCTTCGGCAAGGTGACGAACCGACAACTCAAGTGCCTCACATGCATCACAGCCGTCATGGCCGCCGGTCTGGGAGTCGCCGCGCCACCCGCCGCCGCGGCCGGACACATGGTGCATCCGGGAGAATCGATCCAGGCGGCCGTGGACGCCGCGAAGCCGGGAGACAGCATCACCGTGCTGCCCGGCACCTATCGGGAGAACGTACTCATCACCAAGCGGCTGACCCTGCGCGGCTGGGGGCGCCAGACCGTCATCAAGCCGCCGGCGACCCCCGCCGCGGCTCCGCCCGCCCGGGCGGCCGGCGCCGCCTGCTCCCAGGCCGACACCGGCATCTGCGTCATGGGAACGGCGGAGAAGGACGTCGACCGGGTGAACATCCGCTCGCTGACCGTCTCCGGCTTCAAGCGGAACGGCATCTGGGCCTCCCGCACCGACCGGCTCGCCGTCGAGCAGGTGATCTCCGAGAAGAACGGCACCTGGGGCATCGCCCAGGAGAGGTCCACCCGCGGGCTGTTCCGCGGGAACACCGCCCGGGACAACGCGGAGTCCGGCATCTTCATCGCCAACACCGTCGACCGGGAGGGCGGGGCCACCGACACGCTCGGAGCCGTGGTCCGGGACAACACCCTGACCGGGAACCGGATCGGAGTGACGGTCAGGCGCGTCCGGAACCTCACCGTCAACGACAACACCGCCACCGGGAACTGCGGCGGCGTCTTCGTCGTCGGCGACGAGGGCATCCCCGGCGCCGGCGACATGACCATCCGCGGCAACCGCATCCACGCGAACAACAAGTTCTGCAAGGGCAACACCCGCCTCCCCGACATCCAGGGCGTCGGCATCGTGCTCACCGGCGCCGAGGAGACGGTGATCCGCTCCAACTCCATCCGCGACAACGTCGGCTCCTCGCCGCTCTCGGGCGGCATCCTGCTGTTCAAGAGCTTCGTGGGCGCCAAGAACAGCGACAACGTCATCAAGGACAACGTGGTGCGCGGCAACGAGCCGGCCGACCTCGCCAACCAGGGCACCGGAACCGGCAACAAGTTCACCGGCAACCGCTGCCGGACGTCCGTGCCCGCCGGGATGTGCTGACCGTGCCCACCGCCACCAGGAGAGACGAGGCCCCATGACCACGGTGAGCCCGAAGCCGACCCCCCTCTCGCCCCCCGCCCAGCCCCACACCCCCCAGCCCGGCATGCGGCTGCGCGAGCTCGTCTTCGGCGCCGCCTGCGCCGCGGCGGTCCGTGCGGCGGCCCGCCTCGGCGTCGCCGACGCGCTCGGCGACGCGCCCGCCACCGCCGAGGAACTCGCGACGGCCGTCGGCTGCGAGCCCCGACCGCTGAGCAGGCTGCTGCGGGCCCTGTCCTGCTACGGGATCTTCGCGGAGACCGAGCAGGGCACCTACGTCCACACGGACATGTCCCGGCTGCTGCGCGAGGACGACCCCCACAGCCTGCGCTACATCTCCCTGTGGTGCACCGAGCCCTGGACCTGGCAGGCCTGGCCGCGCCTCGACGAGGCCGTACGCACAGGCGGCAGCGTGTTCCAGGACCTGTTCGGCAAGGGATTCTTCGACTACCTGCACGAGGACGCCCACGAATCGGCCCACGTCTTCAACCGGGCCATGACCACCTCCAGCAGGCAGTCGGCGCTGGACGTCGCGGAACTCCTCGACCTCACCGGGGTCCGGGCGGTCGCCGACATCGGCGGCGGCCAGGGCCACGTGCTGGCGAGCCTGCTGGAGAAGCACCCGGCCGTACGGGGAGCCCTGCTCGACCTGCCGGGCGTGGCGGCCAACGCCGATCCCCGGCTGCGGGACGGCGGCCCGCTCGCGGCGCGCGCCGAGATCGTCCCCGGGGACTGCCGCGAGGCCGTCCCGGTCGAGGCCGACCTCTACATCATCAAGAACATCCTGGAGTGGGACGACGAGAGCACCCGCAGGACCCTGCGGAACGTGATCGCGGCGGCCCGCCCCGGAGCCCGGGTCGTCGTCATCGAGAACCTCGTCGACGACACCCCGTCGATGAAGTTCACCACGGCCATGGACCTGCTCCTGCTGCTCAACGTCGGCGGGGCGAAGCACACCGAGGACAGCATGCGCACCCGGATGGCCGACGCCGGCCTGGTGGTCACCTCCGTCCGGCCGGTCAACGCCTACCTGCACGCGTTCGAGTCCACCGTGCCCGGATGACCCCGGCCGTCCGGCACGGCTCGTGCGCGGAACGCCCCCGGGACCGGCGCAGGGCCGGTCCCGGGGGCGTTCCGCAGACGTGTCCTGCCCCGGTACCGCTCAGGTGCCCGACATCAGGGCGCCGTTGACGAGGTCGAGGAACTCCTGCGGCGACTTGCACCGCTCCGCGTCGGGCGGCAGGGACCGGCTGTGCCGGTTCTCCAGTTCGCCGACGATGCCCAGCAGGCCCAGGGAGTCCAGGCCCCACTCGTCGAACGCCGAGTCGGGGCGGCTCGCCATGTCGCGGGCGTCGACCGTGACGCCGGCGCCCTTCTTCATCAGGGCGGCCAGCTCTTCGATGGTCAGTCGATCGGTCATGACGGACAACTCCTCAGGCTCG
Organism: Streptomyces sp. NPDC096339; assembly: GCF_044762985.1. NCBI lineage: Bacteria > Bacillati > Actinomycetota > Actinomycetes > Kitasatosporales > Streptomycetaceae > Streptomyces > Streptomyces sp. NPDC096339. The sequence continues at coordinate 134,017 of NZ_JBIWFI010000008.1, forward strand.
CGCCGGCGAACGCCGGTCGGTGATCAGGCGCATTTCGGAGCGCGCGAGGAAGCGCGAGATCTCCTGGTCGGTGATGGGAACCCCGTCCTTGGCACTGTCGAGCAGCCGGGCGAGGACGGCCGCCTTGTGGTCGCCCTCCACGCCGAGCGCCAGGGCGGGTCGGGCGTCGAGCGGCCCGCGCACGTCCAGGAGGCGCACGACCACGTCGTCGCGCTCGAAGACGGTGCTGGCCTCGACGGGGCTCGTCGGATCGTCCACGGCCAGCTCGTCCTGGCGGGCGAGCAGCCGGGCGAGGGCCATGCCGCACCCGTCCTTCGCGGGATAGAAGAGCGCGTGCCGCGCGAGGCCCTCGCTCTCGGGCCGCGCCGCCGCCACGTGGTGCACGGCGGGCAGGGCCGCCCGGGTGAAGAACGTCCGGGCCGATCCCGGGTCGGCGAGGTCGCGGTCGAGCTCCAGGTACGGGTTGATGGCCTCCTCCAGCGCCCGGACCTCGGGCTGCCGGGCCACATGGCTCAGGGCCACCTGCAGGTCACCCTCCACCTCGATCGCCCGCACGACACGGTTGCCGTGCATGAAGAGCGAAGTGCGGCGCAGCCGTGTGCTCTCGTCGACCCGGGCCTGCGGGGAGACGTACGAGGCCAGCAGCTCGGCGACCACGGCCTCGCTGCCCGGCTTCACGGTGAAGGTGAGCGCGTGGCGCACCACCCCGTCCCCGCGGCGCGGAGCGGGGGAGTCGAGGGGAACGACGGAGTCCTTCCCGGCCTCGCGCATCACGCTGAACCGCAGCGAGCGGGTGTCCCGTACGCAGCCGTGGAGCGGCTGGACGGACGCGACGTGGTCCTCGCTGTTCACCCAGGCGAGGAAGCGCGGTGCGCTCTCCCATTCGCTGGTGATCAGCCACTGAGAAGGGTTCTCGATCGACTGGCACAGTTCGTCGCTGATGTGGCCGGGTACGGAGGACACCTGCTTGCGCAGATGCTCGTACACCTCCAGGAACCGGTTCTGAGCGCCGTCGTACAGGTCCAGCAGCAGCACGACCCGAAGTCTCGAGCCGTCGAAGGCGGACTGGGATATCCGTTCCGACAAAGTTGTCATCTTTCACACTCCTTCGGGACGTCGCGGTCGCCACGGGAGGCGGCGCCACCCGTGACCGATCGTTGTCCCGTGGACCGCCCGGCGCGAGAGGGGAGAACCAAGCGGGTGAACGGGCGAGGGAACGGCCCTCGCACAGGGCATGGAAGAGCCATGAAGGAAAACGTCGACTTCCGCGTCCCGGTCCTCATCGTGGGCGGCTCACTGGTGGGCCTGTGCACCTCGCTGTTCCTCGGGCGGCACGGCATCGGGCACATGCTCGTCGAGAAGCACGCGGGCACTTCGCTGCACCCGCGCGGGCGCGGGATCAACGTGCGGACCATGGAGCTGTTCCGGGTCGCGGGTGTCGAGGACCGGATCCGCGCGGCCGCGAGCGTCCTCGCGGACAACCACGGCATCCTGCAGGGCGGCTCGCTGACCGGTGACGACCAGGAGTGGCTGTTCCAGGAGATCGACCCCGGCGGCGGCCTGGCCCGCTTCAGCCCGGCGACCTGGTGCCTGTGCAGCCAGAACGACATCGAGCCGGTGCTGATGTCGGTGACCCCCGGGCTCGGCGCCGATCTGCGGTTCTCCACCGAGCTGCTCTCCTTCGACCAGGACGCCACGGGGGTGACCGCCGTCCTGAAGGGCCTGGAGACCGGGGAGCACCTCAAGGTGCGCGCGGACTACCTCGTCGCCGCCGACGGCCCGCGCAGCCCCGTACGGGAGGAGCTCCGCATCGGGCAGACCGGCCCCGGCGACCTCTTCCACAACGTCAGCATCACCTTCCGCTCCCGCGGGCTCGCGGCCGTGGTCGGCGAGCGGCGCTTCATCGTCTGCTACCTGACCAAGCCCGACGCGGACGGCGCCCTGCTGCCCGTCGACAACGCCGAGCGGTGGGTCTTCCACGCGCCCTGGCACCCCGACCGGGGCGAGACCATGGAGGACTTCACCGACGAGCGCTGCGCCGAGCACATCCGACGGGCCGTCGGCGCGCCCCACCTGGACGTGGAGATCACCGGGAAGGCCCCGTGGCACGCCGCCGAACGGGTCGCCGAGCGGTACGGCGCCGGGCGGGTCTTCCTCGCCGGCGACTCCGCCCACGAGATGTCCCCCACCGGCGCGTTCGGCTCGAACACCGGCATCCAGGACGCCCACAACCTGGCCTGGAAGCTCGCCGCGGTGCTGAAGGGGGCGGCGGGCCCGGGGCTGCTGGAGAGTTACGAGGCCGAACGGCTGCCGGTGGCGCGGGCGACGAGCGCGCGCGCCTCGGCCCGCTCGGCCGAGCACAGCCACCCGGGCTACGAGCCCGACCCCGGCTCCGCCGCCCCCGGCGGCGGACGGCAGGGCGGGGTCCTGTCCGTGGCCATGGGCTACCGCTACCACCACGGCGCGGTCCTGGGCGCCGACCCCGAGCAGCCCGTCGTACCCGAGCGGATGCGGCCGGCCGGCGATCCGGGCACACGGGCCCCGCACATGTGGCTGCACACCCGTGGGGAGCCGGGGCCCGCGGAGCGGGTGTCGACGGTGGACCTCTACGAGCGGTCCTTCGTGCTGCTCGGCTCCGAGGGCACGCCGTGGCGGGAAGCGGCCCGGTCCGTCGCCGAGGAGCTGGGCGTGGACCTGGTCGCCTACGCGATCGGCACCGGACCCGACGCCGACCTGTCCCCGGAGGAGGGCGCCGACTGGGCGCAGGCGCACGGCACGACCCCGGCCGGCGCCGTCCTCGTACGGCCCGACGGGTTCGTGGCCTGGCGGTGGCCGCAGGAGGCGGAGGACCCGGAGGCCGTCCTCCACGAGGTGCTGACCACCCTGCTCCACCGGGCCTGAGCCGGCCGCCCCGCCCCGGGCGGTCAGCCGTCGTGGGTGACGAGGGCGGCCACGTGCTCGGTCATCGTGTCGAGGATCTCCGCGGCGGCCTTGTCGTCGCCGAGCACGAGGAGGTTCAGCGTCAGCCCGTCGGTCATGGCCACCAGATAGCGGGCCAGCGCGGGCAGCGGGATGCGCAGTTCGAACTCCACACTGCCCCGGAGCTCTTCGAGGAGCTCGGTGTAGGTCTCGGAGTACACCTCGTACTGCCGGCGCGCCAGGTGCTCGAAGCCGGGCTGGCGCATCGCGTACTGGGTGAGCTCGTAGGTGAGCAGGTGCGTGCCGGGGTGGGCGGCCACGTGGTCCCAGTACGCCCGGAAGCCGGCCCGTACGGTCTCGCGGAGGGTGGCCTTCGGCCGGATCGCCTCCCGCACCACGGTGATGTACTCGCCGGTGATCGCGGTGATGACGGATTCGAGCAGGGCCTGCTTGGAGTCGAAGCAGTAGTGGAAGACGCTCAGCGACACGCCCGCCTCGGCGGCGATGGAGCGCGTCGTCGTCCGGGCGACCCCGTCGCGGGTCATGGCGCGGATCGCGGCCTCGGTCAGCTGCCGGCGGCGCTCGGCGGACGGCATCCGTGCCATCGGGTCCCTTCCGTTCCGGTGCCGGGGCCGGCCGGACCGGGAAGGTTCCCGATCCGGCCGGCCCCGGGGTGTTTCCGTGCCCCTGTACGGGGGTCAGCTGCTGTACACGCCGACCTCGTAGAGGGAGTAGCCCCACTTGGTGCCGCGCTGCACCCCGTGGACGCGTACGTAGCGGGCCGAGACCCCGTCGAACAACGCCGTGTCCAGGCCGCCGTCACCGGTCGTCGTGGACCATGCGGACTGCCAGTTCGTGCCGTCGGACGAGACCTCGATGCGGTAGCCCTTACCGTACGCGCGCTCCCAGTTGAGCGTGACGCGCTTGACGAGGTTCGTGCTGCCGAGATCGATCTGGAGCCACTGGTCGTCGCTCCAGTCGCTCGCCCAGCGGGAGCCCGTGTCGCCGTCCACGGCACGGCCGGACGCGTAGCTGGTGAAGGGGTTCCACTCCGCCGAGCTGGCCGAGGTGGGAGCGCCCGCGGCGAGGTTCACGCCCGCCTTGTGCCGCTCGGAGGCGCCCCAGGTGCCGAGGTAGGACTCGGCGCCCTTGAAGAGGTCGTCCACCACGCCCTGGCCGCCGACGTTCCGGATGTCCTCGATCCAGTCCGGGACCAGGCCGTAGTGCGAGGCGCCGTCGGTGTTGAGGTCCCAAGTGCGCTGCCCCGTCGTCTGCTTGTCGATGACGGAGCCGCCGTCGGTGCTGCGGAAGGGGTACTTCACCGGGTTGGGGGTGCCCGCGCCCCGGGGGCCCGGCCAGCCGCCCACGCCGTTCATGTCGGTGCCGTACCCGAGGCCGACGCCGTACTTGTCGCGCAGGGCGTCCTTGCTCTTGGCCTCCGCGCTGAAGCCCTCGGAGCCGCTCATGTACTGGGCGATGAAGCCGCCGAGCTTGTAGACCCGCTCGCTCCACTCCGAGTCCATCCAGCTGTGCGAGGAGATCACGCCGGGGTAGGACTCGGTCTCCAGGATGTCGAAGGCCCGCCCCGCGGCCTTGACGCTCATGTGGTCGACCTCGAGCATCATCTTGCGCTTCATCATCCCGCGCACCGCGTACTCGCCGAGGTCGGTCAGACCGCGGCTGTTGCACTGCGCGTTCGACGCGTACGAGGGCACGGCCACGCCCGCCGGGAGCTGCTTCTGCGCCTCGGGTGCCGCCGCCAGGCCGATGGGGTTGTCGTGCTGCGGGCCGGTGCACTGCTCCGTCTTCCAGAAGGTTCCGGTCGACAGGAACTGGCCCACGTTGATCGCGGTGCCCAGGGCGCCCTCGTCGAAGCGGACCCCGCAGAGCGCGTTGTCGAACTTGTGGCAGAGGAACATGCTGCGCACGCCCAGCTTGTGCAGCTCGTCCAGGCCGCGGTCGATGTCCTCCTTGGAGCACTGGGCGATGTCCAGGATCTGCTTGCAGCCGAAGGGCTCGGAGGTCTCGACCCCCAGGACGACGGCGAGCTTGCCCTGCTTGATCACCTCGCGGGCCTGCGCGGAGTCGGTGACGATGCGGAACCAGCCCTTGCCCGGGCCGCCGTACATCTTGTCGATGTACGCCTGCATGTCGTACGTCTTCTGCGCCTCCAGGCGGATGGCGGTCATCTCGTCGCAGCCGCGGTCCTTGAAGAAGTAGACCGAGCAGATGACCCCGTTGGTGACGAGGTCGTTGACGAGCACCCGCTGGCCGCCGCGCCAGGCCCGTTCCACCCAGGCGTAGTAGTTCTGCTGGTGGGTGAGCGAGTCGTGCGCGGGCCAGTCCTTGAAGGTGGGCCAGCCGTTCGGGTCGTGCTTCCCGTCGCCGCCCTTGGTGATGAAGTCGAAGATCGCGAGCGTGCCGTCGGGGTAGTGCTCGGGGCAGTCCTTGAGCGCGTCGGCGACGCCCTGCTCGGAGAACGGCTTGCCGCAGATGAGGCGGCCGCCGAAGCCCTCGTTGGACATCAGGTGGTCGTGGGCGTCGACGAAGCCGCGGACCCGGCCCTGGGCGTCGGTGCCCTTGAAGGGCTCGCCGGTGACGTTGATCTCGGAGTCCGGGGCGGGTCGGGCGACCGGGTTCCACCAGCCGGGGTCGGCGGCGGAGGAGCTCGCCGCGGGCACGATCACCATGGCGAGCACGGTGAGGAGTATCGAGAGGACCGCGAACGGTCTGCGCCTGAAGCGCGGGAGAGGGGTCATGAACATGTCATCATCACGTCTTCGCTCGGCAGATGGCACGGTGGGGGATCCGACCGAGAATCTCGGCTGCTGACAGCAGAGTCAATAGTCCGGGACAAATGACCTGATGATTTGTCAGGAGAGCGGGGCGGAGGGCGGCCGCGGAAGGCCGCGTTGTCGGAAATATACTGACGGGATGAGTGAAACCTCCCTGCCCCCCTGCCCCGAATGTTCCGGTGAGTACGCCTACGAGATGGGCGCGCTGCTCGTCTGCCCCGAGTGCGGGCACGAGTGGGAGCCCGCCGGCGCCAGGTCGGGCGACGCCCCCTCCGAGGAGCGGGTGATCAAGGACTCCGTGGGCAACGTGCTGTCGGACGGGGACACGGTGACGGTGGTCAAGGGCCTGAAGGTCAAGGGCAGCACCTCCGGCATCAAGGCGGGCACGAAGGTGCGCAACATCCGCCTCGTCGACGGGGTCGACGGCCACGACATCGACTGCAGGATCGAGGGCTTCGGCAACATGCAGTTGAAGTCCAGCGTGGTCAGGAAGGGCTGACGGGCGCCGCGCCGGGCTCGCCGCGGATCCCGCGGCGGACGGCGCGGATCAGCGCTGCGCGCGCTCCCGCCAGTACGCGTACTGCTGCATCGGGTCGCCGGCGAGCCGCCACGGCCACTCGGTGACCGTGCCGTCGATCAGCGCGAAGACCTCACCGGCGTCCCGGATGCGATTGGCCTGCACCAGGGCGAAGGCCAGCAGGTTCAGATCGGCCTTGGCCGCCGCGTGGTTCAGGAACCCCGGGCTCCTCCAGTTGGCGTACGCCCGGTCCAGGACGGGCGCGGCGGGGGCGCTCGCCCAGTGCCTGCGCGCCATGAGCGTGCTCAGGTCGTCCTCGGTGGCGCCGGTGTGGTGCCGCCGGACGGTCGCCGTCAGCTCGATGGCGGCCGTGGGCGCGTTGGCCGGCATGCGGGAGCGCGAGGCGTCGATGAATTCGAGCACCTGCATGTGCGAGCCGCACTCGTCCGGCGAGAGGTAGCCGAGCATCTGGAGGTGCGCCTCGCGGTTCCAGGTGTCACGGGACAGCACCTCCTGCCATATCCGGAACACCTCCTGCGAGGGGCGCCGCAGCAGGCGCAGGATCCCCAGCAGCACCACCCACGGGGCGGGGTCGACGGGCTGCAGGTCCGCCGCGTCGTAGCAGGCGTCGACCGCGGCCTGTGCGTCGTCCATGTCGCCCTTGCGGGTGCCTCGTACGAGGTCCGCCCAGGCCTGCAGCAGCAGCGCGTCGGCGCTGCCGGGGCGCCGGGCGGGCCACGTCCGTACGAAGTTGGAGTCGGCCGCGGCGTGGGCCAGCACGCCGATCCGGTGCGAACGCCGGTCCCAGTCCGTGCCGGCGTCCGCCAGCAGCTGTTCCACCTGCGCGATCTGAAGGTCCGCCAGGCCGGGGGAGGGGCTGCCTTCCAACGCCTTCAGGACCCGGCCGAGTTGGACGTCGTCGAGCTCAGGTGCGAGGCGCGGCTTGCGGCGGCGGGTTCCGAAGATCGGCATGCGGGGAGGATAAGAGATCGTACGGAGTTCAAACCCCGTTTACGGGAAATTGTTATCTGTGAAGGGAATTCGAAATCCTACCGTCTCGTATCGTGAGATGAAGGGGTTTGGAAGGCCTGGACGGTGGCCGTGAACCGGTCGGCGTCGTCGGTCCACGGGTAGTGCCCGGCCCCGGGCTGCACCGCGGACGCGGCGTCGGGGAACAGCCCGGCGAACTCGTGGGCCGGCGGGGGAGGGCTGGTTCAGGTCGGACTCCCCGACCGCGCGGCCACCGAGCCGCGTACGACGAGATCAGCCGTGGCCTCGACGTCCCGTCGAAGACCGCGGCCGCACCCGTGTCGGCCCGGTGCGCCGCACCCTGGCCTACCGCATCCAGCGCGACGCGCTCGGGGGTGAGGGCTGAGCGGCGAGAGTCGGGCGCCTCCGGTCAGGCGTCAGGCCTTCGGGCCTTCCTGGCTTACGCAGTTTCTTGAGTATCCGTAGCGATTGTGTGTTCGCGTCCTGGTGTTCGTCCTGTGCTGGTGCCGTATGGCGGATGTGGGTTCGTGGGTCGAATGAGTGACCTTGCGTGTGGATGGTCGTTGATCGGATGACAGCATCGGGTCGTGGGGAGGTGGGTGGTGAAAGGGAAGGTGCCGCTTGCCGAGGGTGAGGTCTCCCGGACCGCTTGCGTCCGTGGTGCTGTGCGATCTGGGGTGGATGAGAGGACCGGCGAATTACTCGGCCGGGCCGTGGTGGCTCAGCGGGTCGGCTGGTGCGCCGATCTGGTGTCCGGCATGGCCCGATCGCTGATCACCGAGCACTGGAACGCATCCGACGTGGGCATGCTTGCCTCCGGAGAGGATGCCGGAGGGCGCGCGCTGCCGTCGAACGCGTGGATGGCACTGCGGCGTCTGGAGTGGGGCGCCTCCGCTCCTGTGGGTGTCAAGGTCAATGACCGGATCGTGCGCATGGCACAGGAACAGGCCGGGCGCACGCTGAGATCCGTGCAGTGGCGGACCGAACTCACTGCCGGTGTCCTCACGTCGTGGCCCGCCGACCCTGACAGGCGCACCGACGACGAATGGGCGAAGGTACGTGCCGCCGTACCCGGCGGGCAGCACCTTCCATCCAGTGTGATCAAGGGCCGCACGAGGCAAGTCTCTGCGTTCGCCAAGGCCAATGGCCGCATGCCTACCAGCGTTTTCGAGTTGGAGGGTGTGCCGCGTGTGGCCCGGGTGCTGCTGCTGTCCGCGTGCGACGGGCAGCAGGCCACCATCGAACGTTGCGTGGACGAGCCGGGCCGGGTGGTGCTGCGGTTGCAACTGCCCGTCCGTCCCGACCCTCGGTCGTACCGGGACTGGAGCTGGGTGGCCTGCCGCATCAACCTGCCGCCGACGGTTCCGGCCGGGGCGGTGGTGCACCTGCCCACGCTGCGTTTCCACCAGGGCCGGGTGTGCGCCGACCTCGCCTACAGTCACGCCGTGCCGAAGACCCGGCGTGCCGGTCACATGGTCGCGCTCGGTGTGGACTGGGGCCTGAACACGCTCCTGTCCGCCGGAGCCGTCCGGCTGCACGAGGACGGGCAGATCACGACCCTCGGCTCGGGTGCCCGGTTTCAGGCCGCGGGCGTCCTCGCCAAACAGCACCGCCTGCGCCGCCAGTCCGAGAAGCTGCACACCAAGACAGACCGGCACCAGCGCCTCACCGGCGGCCGCGCACAACAGGACCTCAAGCCCAACGTCCCGCTGGAGCGCAAGCAGGCGCTCATCCGGGACGAGATCCACCACGTATCCGAGCGCCGCTCCCACCTCAACGATGCCCTCGCGCGGTCGGCCGCCCGCTGGGCCGTCGACCAGGCCGTCGCCGCCCGCGCCACGGTCATCTACCTCGAAGACCTGCGCTCCATGGAAGCCCGCGGCATGGGCCGCACCATGAACACCCGTCTCTCCCAGACCGTGCGCGGCCAGATCGCCGAACACATGCGGCACCTCGCAGCAGAGACCGGTATCGCGGTGGTGACCGTCCCGGCCCGGGGCACCTCGAAGCACTGCCCGAACTGCCTCACCCCGCTGCGGCACCGCAAGGCGGCCGACCGTCCCACCACACCCGGCTGGAAATGGGCGCTCTGTCCGGGCTGCGGCTGGCAGGGCGACCGCGACCAAGGCGCATGGCGGCGTATCGCCGCACGCGGACTGACCCACCAGGCCAAGACAGTGGTGGACCGCACCACCGCCACCATGGTCATCCGCGTAACCGTTGACCACCTCGAAGCCCGCGCGGCCATCACACCGACCACGCCCAAGGCCGGCCGGGACCGGTCCAAGACCGGACCCACCCGACACAAGCCAACACGTCCGACGCCCAGGCGACGCCGGACACCCTCCCCCACCAGGCCGCAAGGTCCGGCGGGCAAGCGTCCGGAGGGACACGCTCACACGGACCGGCCCAGGCTGCCCCGCGCAGCCCACCGGCACCAGGGCGTGACGACGATCAGCACACCCACCACCGGCCGACACTGGCCACGAGGGGCCGCACTGGGCGCGGGATTCCACCTCCACGCCCACGCCACCCCACCACGATGGGAAACGATCCCGGACACCACGTCCGACACAGGATCACGTGGCTAATCAGAGATGCTGTCCATGAACGAGCTCACCGAGAACACCGCGCGCCCCGGACCGGCCGGACCGTAGCCGGGAGGGGAGCTCAGGCCGAACTCCTCCAGCGTCGCCCGGTAGGCCTGCAGCAGTCGGATGTGGTACTCCAGCGGGGCGCCCAGCGGGTTCGCCTTGCCCAGGGGGGTCGTCGGTTCCGGGCACCAGGTGGTGAAGCGCGGTACGACACCGTTCGACATGAAGAACCGCAGTCCCTCGGTGGTCGACTCGATGGCCTCGCTCACCTTGGTGAAGCCGAAGGGCTCGGCCATCTCGATGCCCGCCACGAAGTTCGGGATCACGTTGCGCGGGCCGAACACCTCGGCGGAGTCCAGGATCCTGCGGTGCCACTCGTCGCGGCCGACGTACCGCTCCTTGCCCGGGCAGTGCAGCTGGAACAGTCGGCGGTCCCACACCTCGAAGTTCGGGTGGTAGATCTTGACGCCGTAGTCGTGGAAGCGCTGCACGGCGTCCCGGGGCAGGGCCTGGGCGACGACCTTGCCCGTCCAGCGGCCGGGGAAGCGCTCCTCGATGGCCTTCGCGTAGTGGCCGTAGAAGTCGGCCTCGTCACGGCCGCCGACCTGCGAGGTGATCGAACCGCCGGTCAGGGTGTACGCCCGCGAGGTGCCCGCCGTGTCGTACCGGTCGATGATCTCCAGGGCCTCCAGCACCTCCTCGACCGGCTTCACGCCGGTGTAGGGGCGGCCGGCCGCCTTGTGCTGGCGCCAGTTGTGGTTGATGTCGCAGAACTGGCACTCCTCCTTGGCGCCGAAGTACTGGCACACCCGGAAGACGGTCAGGTAGATCAGGTAGCCCCACTGGATGGTCGGCGCGACCTCCATCACCGACTTGCCGTTCGACAGCTTGTGCCGGTAGTACTCCGGCATCGGCGGCAGGCCCACGTCCGAGATCCGTACGCCGTCCAGGTAGAGGCCGAGCGAACCGTCCTCGCCGCCGCGCACGACGTAGGGGGAGTCCGGGTTGACCCGCACCGACACGACCGTGCGGCGCAGCCCGTAGGGGCCGCCGGTGAGGACGATCTCCTCCGGCGGGCGGTTCAGCGCGGCGGCACCGAGCTCGGGCAGGGTCCGGTGGTCGAAGGAGAAGATGAAGTACGACTTCGGCTTGACGTCCCCCGAAGCGCCGTCGGCCGTACCGCTGAGCGCGGACTCGTCGAAGGCCATGCCTCCGCGGAGCAGGTCCTCCTTGATCACGGCCTCCCGGGGCACGTGCGGGAAGCGCTCCATCAGGCCTTCCACCAGCGCGGTACGGCTCTGCGTCTCCATGTGCTGCTCCATCCCTGACTCCTAGAGGATCACTCGCAGCGTAGCCCGAGGGGGGCGAGTGAAAGGGCAGGGGATAAGGTGGTTAGCATATGAGCACCGCCTAGCTCGAAAGATAAACCTGTGACTGTCATTGAGGACTCGTTCAGCAGCTGGAAAAACCGCGAAGAGATCGCGGAGTCGATGATTCCGATCATCGGGAAGCTGCACCGGGAGCGGGACGTCACGGTCCTGCTTCACAGCCGCTCGCTGGTGAACAAGTCGGTGGTCAGCATCCTCAAGACCCACCGATTCGCCCGGCAGATCGACGGTGAGGAGCTCTCGGTCACCGAGACCCTGCCGTTCCTGCAGGCTCTCACCACGCTGGATCTCGGCCCTTCGCAGATCGACATCGGCATGCTCGCCGCCGACTACAAGAGCGACAGCCGCGGTCTCTCGGTGGCGGAGTTCACCGCCGAGGCCGTCGCCGGCGCCACCGGCGCGAACAAGCTGGAGCGCGCCACCGGCCGTGACGTCGTCCTCTACGGCTTCGGCCGCATCGGCCGACTCGTCGCCCGCCTGCTCATCGAGAAGGCCGGCTCCGGCAACGGTCTGCGCCTGCGTGCGATCGTCGTCCGCGGTGGTGGGGACCAGGACCTCGTCAAGCGCGCCTCGCTGCTGCGCCGCGACTCGATCCACGGCCAGTTCAACGGCACGATCACCGTCGACGAGGCGAACAGCACGATCATCGCCAACGGCAACGCGATCAAGGTGATCTACGCCAACGACCCGTCCGAGGTCGACTACACGGCGTACGGCATCAAGGACGCCATCCTCATCGACAACACGGGCAAGTGGCGCGACCGCGAGGGTCTGTCGAAGCACCTGCGCCCCGGTATCGACAAGGTCGTCCTGACGGCTCCGGGCAAGGGCGACGTCCCGAACATCGTCCACGGCGTCAACCACGACACGATCAAGCCGGACGAGCAGATCCTGTCCTGCGCCTCCTGCACCACCAACGCCATCGTCCCGCCGCTCAAGGCCATGGACGACGAGTACGGCGTGCTGCGCGGTCACGTGGAGACCGTCCACTCGTTCACGAACGACCAGAACCTGCTGGACAACTACCACAAGGCCGACCGTCGCGGCCGCTCCGCGCCGCTCAACATGGTGATCACCGAGACCGGTGCCGCCTCGGCCGTCGCCAAGGCGCTGCCCGACCTCAAGGCCCCGATCACCGGCAGCTCGATCCGCGTCCCCGTCCCGGACGTCTCGATCGCCATCCTGAGCCTGCGCCTGGGCCGTGAGACCACGCGCGAGGAGGTCCTGGACTACCTCCGCGACGTCTCGCTGCACTCGCCGCTGAAGCGCCAGATCGACTTCACCACGGCCCCCGACGCCGTCTCCATGGACTTCGTCGGCTCGCGCCACTCCTCGATCGTCGACGCGGGCGCCACCAAGGTCGACGGCGACAACGCGATCCTCTACCTCTGGTACGACAACGAGTTCGGCTACTCGTGCCAGGTCATCCGGGTCGTCCGGCACATCTCCGGGGTCGAGTACCCGACCTACCCGGTCCCGGGCGTCTGATCCGGTACGTCTGAGCGGTAAGGCGATGGCCCCGGCCGGGATTCCCCGGCCGGGGCCATCGCCTTGCCCGCGGTCCCGTGCCCTAGCCCCGCGGACCCGCGGACCGGGCGGTACGGCAACGGCCCCGGCCGGGGAATCCCGACCGGGGCCATCGTCATGCCTCACGCCTCGTACCTCGCGCCGAGGACGGCGTCGGCGCGCTGTTACCAGAGAACGGACAGGCGCTCCGGGATGCGCTTCATGAAGCGGGTGCGCCACACGAGCTGGTCCACCGGCACGGCCAGGGCCAGGTTGGGCATCTTCTCCAGGAGGACCTCGATGGCGATCTCGGTGTGCCGCTTGCCGAGGGCCGTGGCGGGGCAGTAGTGGCCGCCGCCGCCGAAGGAGAGGTGCTGGTGGGCGTTCTCCCGGTCGATGTCGAACGTGTGCGGGTCCGGGAACACCGACGGGTCGGTGTTCGCGCCCTCGACCAGGACGAGGCACAGCTCGCCCTTCTTCACCAGGACGTCACCGAGCTGGACGTCCTCCGTGGCCAGCCGGGGCAGGCCGTCGGCGATGGAGAGGTTGACGCGCAGCAGCTCGTCGACGGCCGTCGGGATCTTCTCCGGGTTCTCGCGCAGCTGCTCCCACACGTCGGGGTTCTGCAGGAGCGAGAAGATCGCCATGGTCAGGAAGCCCATGGTGGAGATGACGCCGGCACCGAAGAAGGTGACGCCGACCGTGGCCAGCATCTCGTCCGTCAGGTGCGCGTAGTCGGGGTCCTCGCGCAGGGCCGCGAGCTCGGCCATCAGACCGGTCGTGGCCGGGTCGTCGAGCCGCTCGATCATGTACGCGATGTCGCGGTCCCAGTTGAGCTTGGCACCGGTGACGGGGCAGGCCGAGTTCATGAACGCGATGTCGAGGCTGTGCGCCAGCTTCGGGGCGTCCTCGAACGGGATGCCGAGGATGCGGCAGTGCAGGTTCTCGGAGTACGGGTTGGTGAACTGGCCGCGCAGGTCGACCGGGGCACCGTAGGCCAGGAGGCTGTCGACGAGCTTGTTGGCCTCGTCGCGCATCCAGTCGTTCAGGCCGGGGGCCTTGGGGTTGATCGCCTTGAGCACGGCCTTGCGCAGGCCGGCGCCGGTGATGTTGCCCATGTTGTTGACGACCTCGGGCGGGATCGTCAGCGCGTACTGACGGGGCACGCCCGGGGCCGAGGTGTCCTTGAGGCTGAACCGCGGGTCTTCGAGGACCTGCTTGCACAGCTCATAGGACGACACGAGCCAGGCTTCGTCCCCGGCTATCGTCCGGACCTTCTTGACCGGCTCGGAGCGGAGCTGCTCGACCTCGGCGGGGATCTGGTCGCCGCGGGCGGAGAACGGGAAGTCGAGGATGGTGTCAGTGCTCATCGAAGGTTCCTTCGGCGGGGGTGATCACGGCGTGGCCCTGGTTGCGGGAGGCGCGCAGGCCCGAGCCGCGCGAGTACAGCAGTTCCGCCATCGGCAGGAGCTGGTGGTAGCAGTTGAGCGAGGACGGCACGCCCATGATGGCCGGCGTGTCGAGGAAGAGCGGCGCCTCGGCGCAGACGTACTGGAGGCAGACCTCGCGCTGCCGGGTGGTGGCGCTCTCCCCGTTCAGCACCTTCGAGGAGAGGAACGAGTCCACCAGCTCGTTGCACGTGGCAAGGAAGTCGGGGTCGTTGTCCAGGCGGCTGGTCAGGTCCGCGTGGATGGCCTTGTAGGCCGGGATGTCGGTCAGTGCCGACATCGGGCGGGCGCGCAGGCGCTCGCCGGAGGGGTCGGCCTCGGCGGCGGCGTTGTTCACCTTGGCGCGGACTCCGCGCAGGTTCTTCACCGTCTTGCGCCGCGCCTCGATCTCGTCGTAGCCGAGGGCTTCGAACATCTCGGCGACGTACAGGTCGGTGTAGATGATGTCGACCTGATCGAAGTTGCGCAGCCCCCACTGGGCGAGATCGTGGATGCGCTGTGCCGAGAAATAACTATTACCGGGAGAGATGCCGATGACCGCATGATCACCCTCATTGTTAATGACTTCGCAATGAGGGGTGTACGGCCGGACAGTGAAGACTTCGGTCGCTGTCGTCAACGGGTGTCTGGTCCTTCGCGCCGCGAGTCCCAGGAGGGCCTTGTGCCCGAGGTGTAGCGGCGACGTGACAGAAGGTACCCGAATTTGAGTGCGACGTTCCATGGCTTCTGGTCGGTAACTCCGTTGCCGGGCATCGTGGTTGCATCTTCCTATTTCTTTCGGTCGGCCGATCGTCAAAGATTTGAATTCAAGGAATTGAGAGACGTGACCGTTCTTTTTTCGTCACTCCTGGTGACTTATCGGACGCCTGGTGGGCCTGTCGTGGGCCATCGCCGCCCGGAGGTGCTACAACTGGGGGCGTGACCATTCCTCGCCACCCGTGCCGGGTACGTCGGTGCGGTCACCTCTAGGCAACCGGTTCAGGAGCGTCGCCGGCCAGGTATTCGTCCTCCAGGTGACGATCGTGGTGTTGCTCGCTGCCGGAGCCCTGCTGGCCCTCCTGCTCCAGTCGCGCCACGACATCGACCGCGAGGCCCGCAACCGGTCGGTCTCCGTCGCCGAGACCTTCGCCCACTCCCTGGGCCTCCAGGACGCCCTGAAGACGAGCGACCCGTCCGCCGTCCTGCAGCCACTCGCCGAAGGCACCCGCAAGGCCGCCAAGGTGGACTTCATCGTCGTGATGGACAAAAACGGCATCCGGTACAGCCATCCCAAGCCCGACCGCATCGGAAAACGCTTCGTCGGCACGATCGAGCCCTCCTTGGCGGGCAAGGTCCACACCGAGAGCGTGAAGGGCCCGCTCGGCAAGGAGATCCAGGCGGTGGTGCCCGTCACCGACGCCGACGGCAAGGTCGTCGCGCTGGTCTCGGCCGGCATGACCGTGAAGAACGTGAGCGGTGTCGTCGACCGCCAGCTACCGGTGATCCTCCTGGCCATCGCCGGTGGCCTGGCCCTGGCCACCGTGGGCACGGCGCTGATCAGCCGCAGGCTGCGCCGCCAGACCCACGGGCTGGGCACGCAGGAGATGACCCGCATGTACGAGCACCACGACGCGGTGCTCCACGCCGTCCGGGAAGGAGTGGTGATCACGGACGGCGAAGGGCGGCTGCTGCTGGCGAACGACGAGGCCAAACGCCTCCTCGGCCTGCCGGACGACGCCGAGGGAAGCCTGATCGCGGACGTGGCGGGACTCGACCGCCGGATGGCGGACCTGCTGCTCTCCGGCCGCGTCGCCACCGACGAGGTGCTCGAGAGCGGCGAGCGGCTCCTCGTCGTGAACCAGCGGCTCACGCACCCCGGCGGCAAGCCGGAGGGCACCGTGGCCACCATCCGCGACTCCACCGAGATGCGCGTGCTGTCCGGCCGGGCGGACGCGGCCCGCAGGCGGCTGAAACTCCTCTACGACGCGGGCGGCGACATCGGCACCAGCCTCGACGTCGTGCGAACCTCCGAGGAACTGGCCACCGTCGCCGTCCCCCGCTTCGCGGACTACGTCACCGTAGACCTGGCCGCCGCCGTGCTCGACGGGGACGAGCCCGGCCCCAGCGCAGACATGCGGCGCACCGCCGTCCACGGCATCCGCGCCGACCACCCCCTCTACCCCCGCGGCCGCCTGATCGACTTCCTGCCGTCCACCCCGCAGGCCATCGGCTACGGCACCGGCCAGGCGGAGCTGGTGCCCGACCTCGGCGACGCTCCGGGCTGGGAGGCCCAGGACCCGCCGCGGGCCCGGGCCATCGTGGACTACGGGATCCACTCGCTGATCGCGGCCCCGCTCAAGGCCCGGGGCGTCGTACTCGGTGTGGTCAACTTCTGGCGGTCGAGCAAGCCCGAGCCCTTCGACGAGGACGACCTGTCCCTGGCCGAGGAGCTCGTCGCCCGGGCGGCGGTCAGCATGGACAACGCGCGCCGCTACACCCGTGAACACGCCCTCGCCGTGACGCTCCAGCGCAGCCTGCTGCCCCGGGCCCTGCCCGAGCAGAGCGCCGTCGACGTGGCCCACTTCTACCTGCCCGCGCAGTCCGGGGTGGGAGGCGACTGGTTCGACGTGATCCCGCTGCCGGGCAGCCGCGTCGCCCTGGTCGTCGGGGATGTCGTCGGGCACGGCCTGCACGCCGCAGCCACCATGGGACGGCTGCGCACGGCGGTGCACAACTTCTCCTCCCTCGACCTGCCGCCCGACGAGATCCTCGCCCGCCTGGACGACCTCGTACAGCGCATCGACCACGACGGGGAGGCCGGCGACGGCGCCGGCGGCGTCCTCGGCGCGACCTGCCTCTACGCCGTCTACGACCCCGTCTCCCGCGTCTGCACGGCGGCGCGGGCCGGGCACCTGCCGCCCATGGTCGTCGCCCCCGACGGGACCACGACCGTCCTCGACCTGCCGGCCGGACCCCCGCTGGGCCTGGGCGGCATGCCCTTCGAGACCGCCGAACTGGAGCTGGCGGAGGACAGTCAGCTCGTCCTGTACACGGACGGTCTCGTCGAGGAACGCAACCGGGACATCGGCGAGGGGCTGGAGCTGCTCCGCGCGGCCCTCAGCCGGCCCGGCAGGACCCCGGAGGAGAGCTGTCAGGCCGTACTGGACATGCTGCTGCCGGCCCGCCCCACCGACGACGTGGCGCTGCTCATCGCGCGTACGCGGACCCTGGGCCCGGACCGGGTCGCACAGTGGGAGGTGGCGTTCCAGCCCAGCGCGGTCAGCGCCGTGCGCAACGCCGCGTCGAGGAAGCTCGACGACTGGGGCCTGCCGGAGCTCGCCTTCGCCACGGAGCTGATCCTCAGCGAGCTGATCACCAACGCCGTGCGTCACGGCCGTGCGCCGGTACGGGTGAGGCTGCTGCACGACCACACCCTGACCTGCGAGGTGTGGGACGGCAGCAGCACCGCCCCGCACCTGCGGTACGCCGCCACGACGGACGAGGGCGGCCGGGGCCTGTTCCTCGTCGCGCAGCTCAGCGAGCACTGGGGCACCCGCTACACCGCCGAGGGGAAGGTCATCTGGGCGCAGCAGGCGCTGCCCGGCGCCCCCGGCCGCGCGGAACCGGCTGACCTGTGGGATTTCATGGACGTCGAGCCCCTCTGACGACCCGAGGCCCTGCTCCTGCCGACCGCCAACAGGTAGGGTGATCTTGTCGGTTGGCGCGGCCGACAACGGGGGAGAACCAGTGGGCGAGCAGCTCGATTTCAGAATTCTGGGCCCGCTCACGGTCACCGTGGGTGGGCGCGCGGTCGCACTCGGGGGGGCCCGGCAGCGGACGGTCCTCGGCGTGCTGCTGCTGAACGCCGGCCGGATCGTGCCGGTCGACACCCTGGTGGACACGGTGTGGCACGACAGCCCGCCCGCCACCGCCCGGACCCAGATCGCCATCGTCATCGCGGCCCTGCGCAAGGCGCTCAAGGGCGAGGGGGTGGACGAGGAGGTCATCGCCACCGCACACCCCGGGTACGTGCTGCGCGTCGAAGGGCATGCGCTCGACAGCCTCGCCTTCACCGATCTGGTCGCCGAGGCGGAAGCCGCGACGCGCGAGCGCAGACCGGCCGATGCCGCGCGTTCCTACGCCGCGGCGCTCGGGCTGTGGCGCGGTCCCGCACTCGCGGGGGTCGCGGGGCGGCTCGTCGAGGACGAGGCGGCCCGCTGGGAAGAGATACGCATCAACGCCCACGAGGCGATGACCGGAGTACGGCTCGAACTCGGGCAGCACCAGCTGCTGTTGCCCGAACTGGCCGCGATGGTGCGCGAACACCCGCTGCGCGAACGGGCCCGCTACCACCTCATCCTCGCCCAGTACCGCTCCGGGCGCCGGGCCGAGGCGATGGAGAGCTTCCGGGAGGCGCGGCGCCGGTTCATCGACGAACTCGGCATGGCTCCCGGGCCCGAACTGGTCGAGCTGCACGAGGCGATCCTCAGGGACGACCCGGCGCTGAGCGCGCCCGCGGCGCACCGGCCCGGTGACGGCGCGGCCGGACCCGCCGGGGCGCGCCGGCCCGCCGCCGAAACGGCCGCCGGCCCGCAGCCCCCGAGAGCGCGGGGCCAGATCGTGCCTTCCGAACTTCCTCCGGACGTACCCGGGTTCGCCGGACGCGCCGAGGAACTCGCCTCCCTCGACGGCCTGATCGACGACGCGGGCGAGGACCGGCACGCCCCGACGACCGGCCTGATCACCGGCGTCGCCGGAGTCGGCAAGACCGGCCTCGCCGTCCGCTGGGCCCACCGGGTCGCCGAACACTTCCCGGACGGGCGGCTCTTCGCCGACCTGCGTGGCTACGACGAGCAACAGGCACCGACCACCGCCGGAGACATCCTCAGCCGCTTCCTGCGCTCCCTCGGAGTGGAGGGCGACGTCGTCCCCGACGGGTTGGAGGACCGCATCGCGCTCTACCGCAGCGTGCTGGCCGACCGCCAGGTGCTCCTGGTGCTCGACAACGTCCGGACGTTCGCACAGATACGGCCGCTGCTGCCGGGCAGCGCCGGCTGCACCGTCCTGGTCACGAGCCGGGACCAGTTGGAGCAGTTCGTCACCTGGCCGCAATCGGCCCGGGTCCACCTCGGCCTGCTCCCCGAGGACCGGTCGGTCGAACTCATCGGGCGCATCGTCGGTGAGGCCCGCATCGCCGGGGCACCCGGGGAAGCGACACGGCTGGCCGAGCTCTGCGACCGGCTGCCCCTCGCCCTGCGCATCGCCGCTGCCCGCCTCGCGTCCAAGCCGCACTGGTCGGTCCGCCACCTGGTCACCCGGCTCACTGACGAGCGTCGCCGCCTGGACGAGCTCAGCCAGGGGGAGTCCCAGGTACGGGCGAGCTTCGAGCTGAGCTACCGCTACCTGCCGAACGACGCCGCCCGGCTCTACCGCCTCCTCGGGCTGCTCTCCGTACCCGACTTCACCGTGTGGGTGGGGGCAGCGCTGCTGGACAGCGGGGTACTGGACGCGGAACGGCTCATGGAGCACCTCGTGGACACCCAGTTCCTCCAGGTCGTCGGCGTCGACACCACCGGGCAGCTGCGCTACCGCTTCCACGACCTGATGCGGTTGTACGCGGGCGAACGGGTCCGGGAGGAGGAGCCGGAGGCGGACCGGCGGGCCGCCTGCGACCGGGTCTTCCGCACCTTCCTGACCATCGCGGACCAGGCCTACCAGAGTGAGTACGGCGGACCCTACGGCAAGGTGCCCGGCCACGCCCCTCGCCGTGCGATCGAACCCGCCTTGCTGGAGGAGCTGATCGCGGCCCCGCTGGAGTGGTTCGAAGTCGAACGGCTCGCGCTGAACGCCGTCGTGGAGCAGTCGGCCCGGATGGGCATGGACGAGCTGGTCTGGGAGCTGGTCGCGCACATGGAGCCGCTCTTCGGATACCGCAACTACCTGGAGGACTGGCGCCGGTGCAGTGAGTACGCCCTCGAAGCGACACGCGTCGCGGGCAACGTCCGGGGCCAGGCCGTCATGGAGCACGAGCTGGGCGCGCTGGAGCTGCGCCTGCGCAGGGTCGCAGAGGCGACCGAACGGTACGAGAGGGCCCTCGCTCTGTACACCGAGGTGGGGGAAGTCCACGGGCGGGCACTGGTCATGAGCGGACTGTCCATGATCGACAGGCTCCGTGGAGACCCGGACCGGGCATGGGAGCGGCTTCGGGAGATCCTCCCGGTGTTCCGGGCGGTGGGCGACCGTTCATCGGAGGCGTACACGCTCCAGAACATGGGGCAGTGTGCTCTGGACACGGGGCAACCGGAGGCCGCGCTGGAGCTGTGCCGGGAATCCGTACGCGTATGCGAGGCCATGGGCGTGGACCGGCGCAGTCTGGCGCAGGCCAGGCACCGGCTGGGGAGCGCCCATCTCGTGCTGGGTCAACTGGAGACGGCGGAGATCGAGTTCATCCGAGCCCTGGAGATCGTCAGGGACCGGTCCGATCTGCTCGGCGTCGCCTACACGCTGCTGGGTCTCGCGGAGACCCGGCTCCTGGCGGGCTCGACAGAAGCGGCCGAGCGGACCTTCCGCGAAGCGCTGGACGTCGCCCGCCGCACGCAGAGCCCCATGGTCGAGGCCCAGATCCTGCACGCGCTCGGCGAAACCTGCCGCGCGAGCGGCCGCGAGGAGGAGGGGCGACAGCACCTGACCGCCGCGCTCGCGATCTTCCGGCACATCGGTTCGCCGCCCTGGGAGGACAAGGTGAGCGCGGCGCTCGACGGCAGCGCTTAACCGCTCGATAAGCCGCCGATATGACCGATCCATAACGTCGACGCAGTCAAGAAACCTGCCGAGTTGTGGAGTCTTCGATGTCACCTACAGTTGCGCTGCGCCTGGACGAGGTCGTGAAGGAGTACGGCAAGGCCGGGCGAGGCGTGCGCGCGCTGGACGGCGTCTCCGTCGGGATCGACCGGGGCTCGTTCACCGCCGTCATGGGGCCCTCCGGTTCCGGCAAGTCGACCTTCCTGCACTGCGCCGCAGGCCTCGACAAGCCCTCCAGCGGCCGCTCGTACATCGGTGACACCGAGCTGAACGGGATGAACGAGACCCAGCTGACGGAACTGCGCCGGGGGCGCATCGGCTTCGTCTTCCAGGCCTTCAACCTGATCCCCTCGCTGTCCGTACGGGAGAACGTCGAACTCCCGCTGCGCCTCGCGGGCGAACGCCTCGACCCCGCCTGGCTGGAGGAGATCCTCGCCCGCGTCGGCCTCGCCGGCCGGGCCACCCACCGGCCCGCCGAGCTGTCCGGCGGCCAGCAGCAGCGGGTGGCGATCGCCCGCGCGTTGATCACCCACCCCGACGTCATCTTCGGCGACGAGCCCACCGGCGCCCTCGACACCGTCACCGCGAAGGAGATCCTCTCCCTGCTGCGGTCCTGCGTGGACGAGACCGGCCAGACCGTGGTCATGGTCACCCACGACCCGGTGGCCGCCTCCTACGCCGACACCGTCCTCTTCCTCGCCGACGGCCGGATCGCCGACCGGATGCAGTCCCCGACCGCCGACCGCGTCGCCGACCGGATGACGCACCTGGGAGCGTGGGCCTGATGCTGCGCTACGCCCTGCAGACACTGCGCGCCCGCAAGGGCGGCTTCATCGGCGCCTTCCTCGCCCTCTTCTGTGCCGCGGCGCTCGTCACGGCCTGCGGCATCCTCCTGGAGACCGGACTGCGCGGCACCATCGGCACCGAGCGCTACGCGGGTGCCCCGGTGATCGTCGGCGCCGACCAGAACGTCCACCAGGTCACCGTGAAGGACAAGGGAGACGGGAAGAGCAAGACCAAGGAGAAGGCCAAGCCGCTCGGCGAGCGGGTCTGGCTGCCCGCCGACACCGCGAACACCCTCGGCTCGCTGCCCGGGGTCCGGGCCGCGCTGCCCGAGACCACCTTCCCGGCGTACGCGGTCACGGCCAAGGGGCAGATCGTCCCGGGCGTCGACGGCAAGCCCTCGTACGGGCACGCGTGGACCTCCGCGCCCCTGACCCCCTTCACCCTGGCCGACGGCGCGGCCCCGGCCGGCCCGGACGAGGTCGTCGTCGACCGCGAACTCGCCCGGCGGGCCGGCCTCAAGCCCGGCGCCGAACTGACCGTCCAGGCCACCGGATCCCCGCGCACCTACCGGGTCACCGGCATCGCGGCGCCCGCGGGCGGCGACCTCGAGCAGCAGACCTCGCTGTTCTTCTCCGACGGCGAAGCCGAACGGCTCTCCGGCCACAACGGCCGCATCACGGCCGTCGGCGTCCTGCCCAAGCCCGGCGTCACCACCGCCGAGCTCGCCGCGCAGGTGAAGAAGGCCCTGGCCGGCACCACCGCCCAGGTGGTCACCGGAGGAGAGCGCGGCCCGGTGGAATTCCTCGACGCCGCGAAGGCCCGGATCAAGCTGGTGTCCATGGGCGGCGCCATCGGCGGCACCTCGCTGCTCGTCGCCATCCTCGTCGTCGTCGGCACCTTCGCCCTCTCCATCCAGCAGCGCTACCGCGAACTGGCCCTGCTGCGCGCCATCGCGGCGACCCCCCGGCAGATCCGGCAGCTCATCGGCCGCGAGGCGCTGATCGTCGGCCTCTTCGCCGGAGTGCTCGGCTCGATCGCCGGACTGCCCATCGCGTACTGGCTCCACGCCCGTTTCGTCGGCTTCAAGGCCATTCCCGAGACCCTCGAAGTCACCTTCAGCGTCTTCCCGTTCTTCGCCGCCATCGGCGCGGCCCTGCTCGGAGCCTGGGCCGCCGCGAGGATCTCCGCCCGGCGCGCCGCCCGCATCCGGCCCGCCGAGGCCCTGTCCGAGGCCGCCATGGAACAGCGGAACCTCGCCTGGGGCCGGCTCGGTGCCGGGGCCGCGTTCCTGGTCGGCGGGGTCGTACTGCTCGCCGTCCTCGGGGCGCTGCGCAGCGAGCCCGCGTCCACCCCGGTGACCTTCCTGTCGGTCGTGGTCCTCTCGGTGGCGGTCTCCCTGCTGGGGCCGCTGATCGCCCGGATCGCGGTCGGGGCCCTCGGAGTCCCGCTGCGCGCCTCCCGGGTCGCCGGGCACCTGGCCACGGCCAACGCCCGCGCCAACACCAAGCGCGTGGCGGCCGCGGTCACCCCGCTGGCCCTGCTGATCGGGATGGCCTGCACGGTGTTCTTCGTGCAGACCACGATGGGTGCGGCCGCCACCGCGCAGGCCCAGGCGGGCAACAAGGCCGACTGGGTCGTGGGTTCGGCCGGACCCGGCGTGCCCGGCGAGGCCGCCGAACGACTGCGCCGCGTTTCCGGAGTGAGCGCGGTGACCGAAGTCGTACGGACCTCCGTGCGCGTGGGCCTGGAGAAGTACCCGGCACAGGGCGTGTCCACCGAGGGCCTGACCCGCACCTGGGACCCGGGCGTCACCGGCGGCAGCCTGGACGGCTTCGGCCCGAAGAGCGTCGCGCTCAGCGAGGTCGCGGCCGACAACCTGGGGAAGAAGCCGGGGGACACCCTGAAACTGACCCTCGGCGACGGCACGGAGACCGAGCTGGAGGTGGCCGCCGTCTACGAGCGGGGCCTGGGCTTCGGAGACCTCACCATGTCCCACGCCCTGGTATCCCAGCACGTTGACAACCCCCTGGCCGCCTCCCTGCTGGTCAAGACCGCCGCCGGCGGCGCCGCCGGACGCGCGGAACTGCAGAAGGCGCTGGGAGGCCTGCCCGGCGTCGGCGTCCTGGACCGCGACCAGGTGGCGGACCTCCAGGCCGAGGTCCAGCAGTCCAACGCCGAGGTCAACTACGTGGCCATGGGGCTGATCATCGCCTTCACCGCGATCGCCGTGGTCAACACCCTGACCATGTCCGTCTCCGACCGCACCCGTGAGTTCGCCCTGCTCCAGCTCGTCGGCACCACCCGCCGTCAGGTGATGCGCATGCTCCGCATCGAGGCCGCCCAGGTGGTCCTGATCGCCGCGGTGCTCGGCACCGGCATCGCCTTCGCGGTGCTCACCGCCTTCAGCATCGGAATGACGGGCTCCGCGTCCCCGTCCGTCGACCCGTGGATGTACCTGGGCGTCCTCGGCTTCGCGGCGGCGCTGACCGCACTGGCCACGCTGATCCCGGGCCGGCTGGCGCTGTCCGGCCGCCCGGCGGACGTCATCGGCTCGCGCCAGTAGCCCCGTACGGCCGGCCCCCGCGGAAAGGGGCCGGCCGTACGAAATCCCGTACGTCAGCGCTGAGTTGACCGGACCGCACGTCCGGGTGGTTGTTCGCCGCCGGGGGCTCTTTCGGTCTCCGGGGCTTCCGGGGGGCCGCAAGAGTGGGTCCATGATCACGGACCCGCTCCCCACCCCCGAACCCTCCGCCGAGCCCGCCCCGGAGCCCTCCCGCAGGCCCTCCCGCCGCACCGTCATCGCGGGCGCCGCCGCCGTCGCGGGCGCCGCCGCCGTCGCGGGCGCCGCCACGCTGACCGTCGCCGCCGCCTCCGCCGAGACCCCGCAGGTGCCGACGGGTTCCGCCCGGCCCGACTGGGACACCTGCCTCACCATCGCGCGGGCCATCCTCGTACGGGACGAGAACGACCGGCCGCTCGTACCGCACTACGCCGACGTCCTGCTGAAGAACGGCCTGCCCAAGCAGCGCGGCGCCGCCGGCCGCCCCGGCAGGAAGGTGCTGATCGTCGGCGCCGGGCCCGCCGGGCTCACCGCCGCCCACCTGCTGCGCGAGGCCGGACACCGGGTCACCGTCATCGAAGCCAACGCGAACCGGGTGGGCGGCCGGATCAAGACCTTCCGCGCGGGCGGCCACGAGAAGGCGCAGGCACCCTTCGCGGACCCCAAGCAGTACGCGGAGGCCGGGGCCATGCGCATCCCCGACAGCCACCCGCTGGTCACCGGGCTGATCGACGGCCTGGGCCTGAAGCGCCGGCGCTTCCACCTCGTCGACGTCGACGGGGCCGGCCGCCCCGCGCACCGGACGTGGATCCACGTGAACGGCATCCGGGTACGGCGGGCCGACTATGCCCGCGACCCGAAGGCCGTCAACCGCTCCTTCGGGGTTCCGGCGGCCCACGAGTCCGTGCCCGCCGCTCAGATCGTCCGGGGCGCCTTCGCCCCCGTGCGCGAGGAGATCGAGGGCAAGAAGGACAAGGAGCTCGTCGAGGGCTGGGCGCGGATCGTCCAGCGCTACGGCCACATGTCGATGTACCGCTACCTCACCGAGGAGGCGAAGCTCGACGAACGGACCGTCGACCTCATCGGCACCGTGGAGAACCTCACCTCCCGTCTCCACCTCGCCTTCATCCACAGCTTCATCGGGGCCTCCCTGATCAGCCCCGACACCGCCTTCTTCGAACTGCCCGGCGGCACCGCCACACTGGCCGACGCCCTCTACGCCCGCGTCAAGGACCTGGTACGGCTCGACCGGCGCGCCACCCGGATCACGCACGGCGACGGCAAGGTGAGCATCGACACCGTCTCCGAGGGCCGCGACGGCACCGTGCGGCGCGAGACCTTCACCGGCGACACCGCGATCGTCACCGTCCCCTTCTCAGGGCTGCGCCACATCCCGGTCACGCCCGCGCTCTCGTACGGCAAGCGGCGCGCGGTCACGGAACTGCACTACGACGCCGCCACCAAGGTGCTGCTGGAATTCAGCCGCCGCTGGTGGGAGTTCGACGAGGCGGACTGGAAGCGCGAACTGGAGGCGGTGAAGCCCGGGCTCTACCGCGGCTACCAGATCGCGAAGACCCCGGCGGACGGCGGCCTGCTCGGCGCACACCCCTCCGTACCCCGGGGGCACATCTCGGAAGTCCAGCGCGCCCACTACGCCGCCTGCCGCGTGGTCACCCGCGACCAGCCCGAGGCGGCCGGAGTCATCGGCGGCGGCTCGGCGACCGACAATCCGAACCGCTTCGTGTTCCAGCCCTCCCACCCCGTCGAAGGCAGCCCCGGCGGGGTCGTCCTCGCCTCGTACAGCTGGTCCGACGACGCGCTGAAGTGGGACTCCCTGGACGACGAGGAGCGCTACCCGCGCGCGCTCGCCGGGGTCCAGGAGGTGTTCGGGCAGCGGATCGAGGTGTTCTACACGGGAGTCGGCCGCACCCAGTCCTGGATGCGCGACCCGTACGCGTACGGCGAGGCGTCGGTCCTGCTGCCCGGCCAGCACACCGAGCTCTTCCCCCACGTCCGCGCGGCCGAGGGCCCCCTGCACTTCGCCGGCTGCCACACCTCCGTCAAGCCGGCGTGGATCGAAGGCGCCCTGGAGTCGGCGGTACGGACCGCCCTGGAAGTGCACCAGGCGGGTTAGGGCCGGCCGTCGGTCCTCGGCCCGTCGGTCCTCGGCGGGGCCGCCGAGGACCGACGGCCCCGCACGGCGCGCGGGTCAGGACAGGGAGACCTTGTACTTGGCGAGGGCCTCGGGGACCGGTTGGTAGAAGGTGGTGCCGCCGACGGAGCAGTTCCCGCTGCCGCCGGAGGTGATGCCGAGCGCCTTCGTGCCGTCGTAGAGCGCGCCGCCCGAGTCGCCGGGCTCCGCGCACACGTTGGTCTGGATCATGCCGCGGACCGTCCCGCCACCGCTGTAGTGGACGGTCGCGTCGAGGGCGGTGACCGTACCGCTCTTGGTGCCCGTGGTCGATCCGCTGCGCTTGACCGGCTCGCCCACGTAGGCGTCGGCGGCGATGAAGCCGCCGGGGGCGCTGATGGAGGCGTTGTCGTAGCGGACGAGCGCGTAGTCGTTGCCGGGGAAGCTGGATCCCACGGTGGGGCCGATCAGCGTGCTCTGGGCGGAGTTGGTGTACCAGGTCTTGACGACGTTGCCGCAGTGGCCGGCGGTCAGGAAGTAGCGGGTGCCGCCGCTGACGGCGTTGAAGGCGACCGAACAGCGGTATCCGCCGCCGTAGACGGCGTCACCCGGACCGAGGAGGCGGGTGAACGTCCCGGGGGTGCGCTCGACGCGCAGTGCCCCGGCGTTCGCTCCCGCGGCCTTCCTGATCTTCGCGAGGCCGGCCTCGGAGACGGTGCTGTCGGCCGTGACCACGATCCGCCCGCTCGCGGCGTCCGTGTACCACGCGGTGCCGCCGACGTCCGCAGAGAGCACCGCCCGGTCGACCGCGGCGAGTTCGGCCGCGCCGAAGGACCTGGGGGCGGCCGCCTGCGCGGTGGGTACGGTGAGCACCGTCGCTGCCAGCAGGCCGGCCGCGGCGGCCGCGATCGCGGTGCGCCGGGCGGTGGGGGTGACGGGGGACGAGGTGCGCGGTTTCCTCACTGGTCTCCTCCTCGGAGAGTCGGGGCCCGATGGGTGGTGGGCCCTGTGAGGCCCGTCAGGATTGGCGTGTTCCTGACAAGCGCTCCGGGGAGTATGCGGAAGGCCTCCGTCCCGCACAAGACCGCGGGCGTGCCCCTCCGCGAACACGTCCGGGCCGGCCCGTGGGGGCCGGCCCGGACGCGGGCGATCAGACCAGGTCGAAGCGGTCGAGCTCCATGACCTTGACCCACGCCGCGACGAAGTCCTTCACGAACTTCTCCTTCGCGTCATCGCTCGCGTAGACCTCGGCGAGCGCGCGCAGCTCGGAGTTCGAGCCGAAGACGAGGTCGGCACGGGTGCCGGTCCACTTGACCGCGCCCGAGGCGTCACGGCCCTCGTACTCGTCCTGGGCCGACGACGTCGACTTCCAGGTCGTGCCCATGTCGAGCAGGTTGGCGAAGTAGTCGTTGGTCAGGGTGCCCGGACGGTCCGTGAAGACGCCGTGCTTCGAACCGGCGTGGTTGGCGCCCAGGACGCGCAGACCACCGACGAGGACCGTCATCTCGGGAGCGGAGACGGTCAGCAGGTTCGCCTTGTCGACCAGCAGGTACTCGGCCGGCAGGCGGTTGCCCTTGCCGACGTAGTTGCGGAACCCGTCGGAGGACGGCTCCAGAGCGGCGAAGGACTCGACGTCCGTCTGCTCCTGCGCCGCGTCGACACGGCCCGGGGTGAACGGCACCTCGACCGCGAAGCCACCGTCCTCGGCGGCCTTCTCGACGGCCGCGGAGCCCGCGAGCACGACGAGGTCGGCCAGCGAGACCTTCTTGGCGCCGGAGTTGAAGGAGGCCTGGATGCCCTCGAGGGTGCGGAGCACCTGCGCGAGGTCGTCCGGGTTGTTGACCTCCCAGTTGCGCTGCGGCTCCAGGCGGATGCGACCGCCGTTGGCGCCGCCTCGCTTGTCGCTGCCGCGGAAGGAGGAGGCGGCGGCCCAGGCGGCGGAGACCAGCTGGGAGACCGTGAGGTCCGAGCCGAGGATCTGCTCCTTGAGGGAGGCGATGTCCGCGGCGTCGATCAGCTCGCCGTCACGCGCCGGCAGCGGGTCCTGCCACAGCAGGGTCTCGGCCGGGACCTCGGAGCCGAGGTAGCGGACGACCGGGCCCAGGTCGCGGTGGGTCAGCTTGTACCAGGCGCGGGCGAAGGCGTCCGCGAACTGGTCCGGGTTCTCGTAGAAGCGGCGGGAGATCTGCTCGTAGACCGGGTCGAAGCGCAGCGAAAGGTCGGTGGTGAGCATCGTCGGGAGGTGCTTCTTCTCCGCGTCGAAGGCGTCCGGGATGATCGCCTCGGCGTCCTTCGCCACCCACTGGTTCGCGCCGGCCGGGCTCTGCGTGAGCTCGTACTCGTACTCGAAGAGGTGCTTGAAGAAGTCGTGGCCCCACTTGGCGGGCGTGGTGGTCCAGGTGACCTCGAGACCACTGGTGATCGAGTCGGCACCCTTGCCGGAGCCGTACGTGCTCGACCAGCCGAAGCCCTGGGCCTCCAGCGGGGCGCCCTCGGGGTCGGCGCCGACGTTGTCCGCCGGGCCCGCACCGTGGGCCTTGCCGAAGGTGTGGCCACCGGCGATGAGGGCGACGGTCTCCTCGTCGTTCATCGCCATCCGGCGGAAGGTCTCGCGGATGTCGCGGGCGGCGGCGATCGGGTCCGGGTTGCCGTTGGGGCCCTCGGGGTTCACGTAGATGAGACCCATCTGGACCGCGCCGAGCGGGCTCTCCAGCTCACGGTCGCCCGTGTAGCGCTCGTCGCCGAGCCAGGTGGTCTCGGGACCCCAGTAGACGTCCTCGTCGGCTTCCCAGACGTCGGCACGGCCACCGGCGAAGCCGAAGGTCTTGAAGCCCATCGTCTCCAGGGCGACGTTGCCGGTGAGGATCATGAGGTCGGCCCAGGAGATGGACTGGCCGTACTTCTTCTTGACGGGCCACAGCAGACGGCGGGCCTTGTCCAGGTTGCCGTTGTCCGGCCAGGAGTTCAGGGGGGCGAAGCGCTGCTGACCCGCGCCCGCGCCGCCGCGGCCGTCGCTGATGCGGTACGTGCCGGCGCTGTGCCAGGCCATACGGATCATGAGCGGGCCGTAGTTGCCGAAGTCGGCCGGCCACCAGTCCTGCGAGTTCGTGAGCACCTCGGCGATGTCCTGCTTTATCGCCTGGAGGTCCAGGGCGGCGAACGCCTCGGCGTAGTCGAACTCCTCGCCGAGCGGGTTGGCCACGGCGGGGTTCTTCGCGAGGATCTTCAGGTTGAGCCGCTCCGGCCACCACTGGCGGTTACCGCCGCCCTGGGTGGGGTGCGAGGCTCGCCCGTGCGCGACGGGGCAGCCGCCGGCCTCCGCGTTCGCGTCTACGGCGTGGGCGTCGTTGTTCTCAGACATGGGAATCCTTCCGGACCCGGGGGGTCATGGAGCTGAGAGGAACTACATGCGGTGGAGCGGTCCGTGCATGTCCGTCACGGCTTGGTCTCGAGCCGTACTGGAGTCTTCTAGTCACTTGGTTATCAACGGAACCGATCCTACGATGGACAGAGTCCAAGTCAAGAAGCGCGCCAAAGCCATATCCAATCGGATCCCGGATCCCAGTCGGGTGAACCTTCGGGAATGACGCCGGGCCTGAAAGGTGGAGCGATATGAGTGACCTGCTGGAACGGCTGCGCGAGCGTGGCTGGCGACTGACCTCCCAGCGGCGTGTCGTGGCAGAGGTCCTCGACGGGGACCACGTCCACCTCACGGCGGACGAGGTCCACGCCCGCGCGGCGCGGCTGCTGCCCGAGATCTCCCGGGCGACCGTCTACAACGCGCTGGGCGAGCTGGTCTCCCTGGGCGAGGTGGTGGAGGTCTCCACCGACGGCCGCGCCAAGCGGTACGACCCCAACGCGCACAGCCCCCACCAGCACCTGGTCTGCTCCGGCTGCGGACTCATCCGCGACGTCCACCCGACCGGCGACCCGCTGGCCGTCCTCCCGGCCGAGGCGCGGTTCGGCTTCGAGGTCTCCGGCGCCGACGTCACCTACCGCGGGCTGTGCCCGGCCTGCTCCTAGGGTCTGTCGGGCGTCAGCCGATCTCGACCACGCGGGCCCAGGCGGGCGGGGTGTCCGGGACGTAGTCGGGGTCGTCCTCGTCGTACGAGCGGGCCGACCGGCGCGGGAACAGGCCGACCACCGTGCGGCACGGCGGTCGCGTGCCCGGCCAGGGGGTCTGGCCGTCGGTGAGGACCACGACGACGTCCGGGGCGGGGCGCGACCGCAGGGCCGCGGCGAATCCGGTGCGCAGGTCCGTGCCCCCGCCGCCCACCAGGGAGATCCCCTCGGCGCGGCACAGCCGGTGCGCGGCCTGCGCCGACGCGTCGCAGGACAGCACGGTGACCAGGTCGCGGCGGCCGCCCACGGCGCGGGTGATCGCGGCGACCTCGTGGAGCGCGCTGCCCAGCTCGGCGTCGCTGACCGAGGCGGAGGTGTCGATGACCACGCAGACCCGGGGCGGTGTGCGCCGCAGGGCCGGCAGCACGACGCCCGGCACCCCGGCCGCGCGCCTCGCCGGCCGGCCGTACGTGTAGTCGTCGCCCGCACCGGCCCCGGACGCGGCCGAGCGGAGCGCCGCTCCGAGCAGTTCCCGCCACGGCTGGGTCGGGTGGAAGGCCTCCTCCGCCCACCGCTTCCACCCCTTCGGCGCGTCCCCGGGGCGGCCCTTGATCCCCTCGGCCACCCGGAAGCGGACCGCGTCCTGTTCCTGGGCGCTCAGGCCGTGCGCGCCGTCCGGTCCGAGCTCCCAGTCCCGTTCCAGCCCGTCGGCGCCGCTGCCGCAGTCCAGCCAGGCCAGCTCCTGCAAGTGCGGCCCGACCTGGAACTCGTACAGGTACTGCTCCATGAGCAGGCCCGTCGGAAGCCGCAGCCGGGACGGGAGGACGGCACCCTCGGGCATGGCCAGCCCGTCGCCGAACACGTCGTCGTTGATCTCGAAGTCCGCCGCGATGTTCATCCGCAGCCGGTCGCCCGGCCCCGTCAGTCCCCGCTCGCGCGCGACCCGGTCCCCGCGCCCGTGGTGGTCGCGCAGCAGGTGCGACACCTCGTGCACCCACACCCCGGCCAGTTCCTCCACCGGGGTCCGGTCCACGAAGGCGGGCGAGACGTAGCACCGCCAGTGCCGGTCGACCGCCATCGTCGGCACCCGCCGGGACTCCACCGCGTGCAGGGCGAACAGTGCCGTCGCCAGATACGGCCGGGCCCGTACGGCGTGCAGCCGGGCCGCGAACAACTTGTCCAGGTCGAGCGCCCCCGGCGCCCCGCTCCTCATCGGGCCCCGTTCGAGGCGGCCACGGCCTTGGCCGCGACCCGGGCCGCCGCGTCGTCCGCCCGCCGGGACAGGTCGACGGCGCCGGCGAGCCGCTCGATCGAGGCCGGTACGTCCCAGTCCTCCCGGCGCAGCGCGGCGAGCGTGGAGGCGGGTACGACGACCAGGTCCGGCGCCCCCGTGTCCAGGGCCCGCACCATGAGCTCCCAGGCCGCGTCCCAGCGGGACTTCTCCGGGCGCCGGTTGACCGCGGCCACCACCCCGTCGAGCGCGGCCTGGCGCAGGTCCCCCCGCTCGGGCAGCACGGCGCCGGCCGGGTCGGCGAGCAGCACCTCGGGGTCGGGCAGGTCCATCCGGTCCAGGCTCGCCAGCAGCTCCAGCCCCGGGCCGTCCCCCACCGTGCCCCTGACCAGGAGGGACAGCACGTCCCGCGAGGATCCCGCCGCCGTCGCGAAGGCGATCAGGGACAGGGTCATGTCCCAGCTGCGGGGCGAGGGCCACGGGCCGCCCCGGCGCGCCTCGCCCTCGGGCAGCCGGTGCACGAGAGTGGGGCGCGCGGCCAGCAGCCCGCACACCGCGCGGCGGGCGAAGTCCACCGCCTCCGCCAACCGCCCCGGGTCGAGGCGCGGCAGCGTCGCCCGGGGCCAGGTGCCGCCGAGACCGCGTACGACCACCTCGTGGTCGTGGACCCACTGGAGGTGGACGAACCGGTTCGCCAGCGGCGGGCTGAGCTCCCAGCCGTCGGCGGCCGAGGAGCGCGGATTGGCGGCCGCCACGATCCGCACCCCGGCCGGCAGCCGCAGGGCGCCGATCCGCCGTTCCAGTACCAGGCGCAGCAGCGCGGCCTGCACGGCGGGTGGAGCGGTGGACAGCTCGTCCAGGAACAGCAGCCCGCGCCCGGCCCGGACCAGGCGCACGGCCCAGTCCGGCGGGGCCATCGGGACGCCGTGCACCGCGGGGTCCTCGCCGATCACCGGCAGCCCGGAGAAGTCCGACGGCTCGTGCACGCTCGCGATGACGGTGGTCAGCGGAAGGTCCAGGGATTCGGCGAGCTGGTTCAGGGCCGCGGTCTTGCCGATCCCCGGCTCTCCCCACAGCAGTACGGGCAGGTCGGCGGCGACGGCCAAGGTCAGGGCCTCCAGCTGCGGGTCGGGGCGCGGTTCGGTCGTGGTGTCGCGCAGGAGGGCGAGCAGCTCGCCGGCGACGTCGATCCGGGAAGCGGGGGCGAGTGGGGCGTGCGTGGGCATGGGAGATCACCTTTGGGTTCGTGGCGAGCGGAAGGGGCGGCGGAGCGCGCGGCTCAGCGGCCCGTGGTGTGGCGCGGGTGAGAGCGGTGGGTGACGGGCCGGGGCTCGGCGGGGCGGATCCGGTCGCGTCCCGGTCCGTACAGGCCGGCCCGGAACAGTCCGTACGTGATCCGGCGCCGCGCGGCCGCCGCCAGCTCGTCCTTGAGGGCGCCCGAGCGCAGCACCGCGCCGGGGCCCAGCAGGCCCTCGACGACGGCCAGCCCGCCGGCGACGTCCCCGTGGCGCAGGCGTTCGCGGACGCCGGTGAGGCAGTGGGGCTCGCGGTGGGCCGTGTCGATCGCCCGCAGGCAGGGGAGCGGGGTGCCGGTGAGCGCCACGAGCAGTTCCTCGCGGCGGAGCTCGTCCGGGCCGTGGTCGAGCGCGGAGAGCACCCCGTCGACCAGGCCGATCCGGTGCCGGGCTCCCCGGCACTCCACGTGGTGCGGAGCTCCTGCCACGTCCGCCGTCCGGGACGACCCGGACGGCACGTGATCCGGTACCAGTGCCGCCGCGACCAGCGGATGCAGCGCGTCGGCCCCGATCAGGCCGGCGCGGAGCAGTTCCAGATCGGGCAGCTCCCAGGTGGCCGCATCGGGAAGGACCGGCAGCGCGGAGAGCCCCCGGTGCGGGGGAGCCTGCCAAACCCGCGGCACGGGCGGCCCCTGGCCCCCGGCCCCGGTGACCAGTTCCAGGAGGAGCCGCTCGCGGGCCGCGAGCCGTACGGTGACGGCGCCGTCGGCCCGCCCCTCGGCGTGGAGGAGCAGCGCCGCCTCGGCCGCCCACCGGTCGGCGGCGCGCCGCGGGCCGTCGCCGGGCGGCAGGTCGGCCCCGGAGCGGGCCCGCAGTTCGTCGGCCCGGTCCGCGTCCCACAGGTGCCGGTGCAGATCGAGGCGGAACCGCCGGTTCGGCCGGGCGTGCGGGTGCCGGCGGGCGGCCTCGTCGGACCGGGAAGCGCGGGATCCGTCCCACAGCGCGAGGCTGATCCGCTGGCCGGCGTCGGCCCAGGCGGGCGCCGTCCGGGCCACGAGGTGCACCGGCTGGTCGCCGTCCCGCCCGGGGACCTCGTACCGGGCCAGTGAGACCGTCAGCCCGGGCCGCAGCAGCCCGTGCGGAGCCACCCTCGGCATGTGCCAGCGCAGCAGATCGGGCGCCAGCCGGCGCAGATCGGCCCGGATCCGGGCGGTTGGTTCACGGCCGTGGACACGCGCCACGGACCGCAGGTCGAGATCGAGGTCGAAGCGGGCGGCCGAGCACGCTCCGGCCCAGTCCCCGGAGCGGCGGCGGGCCGTCGCGGTCTCGATCATGGAGGGCGGCACGGCGAACTCGCGCACGCGCAGCCACATGGACAGGTGGGAAGACCCGTTCGCGATGTGAGTGGACATCAGCACTCACCTTGCGCGTACGGGACCTCCGATCGGATAGCCGAGTCAGTGATCATCGTGCGGAAGGCTATGGCTTCCCGGCCCGCCGCGCCAGGTGTTTTCCGCACCGGGCGGAAGTGCCGGGCCCGGGCGCGTGCCCGATGCTGGTGGCATGGGTACGAACGGTGCCGCCGCCTACGCGGGCGCGGCCCGCCGATCACTGCGGGTCACCCTCGCGGCGGGGGCCGGGTTCTTCCTGTTCCTCTACGGCTTCGGGTCCACGGTCGCGGCCACCTACGCGCTGTTCTCGGCGGTGTCGCTGGCCGGACTGTCCCGCATCCCCGGGACCGGACGGCAGCGGGCCGGCATGGTGCTGCGGCTGATCCCGGCGGCCTGGCTGCTGGTGGTCGTGGGCACCTTCCTGGCCGTACGGACCTGGACCGCCGTGGCCGGGATGCTGGTCATCGGCTTCGCGCTGGCCTTCGTCGCCGTGGGCGGTCCGCGCCCGGCGGGCGCCGCGCCGGGGCTCCAGCTGCTGTACATCCTGCCGTCCTTCCCGCCGTACGCCCCGGACACCCTGGGGGAGCGGCTCATCGGCACCACCACCGGGCTCCTGCTGCTGGTGCTCGCCGAGGCCTTCGTACTGCCCGAACCGCCGACCCTGCCCTACCGGGAGCTGGCCGCCCGCGCCGCGATCACCGCCGAGCGCTGCGCCGGGGAGCTGGCCCGGGCTCCGTACGCGCTGTCCCCGGCGACCGCAGCCGCGGCCAGGGCCGCGGGCGAGGCGCTGCGGCCCTCGAACGTCCCGGAGGCGGAACGCCCGGCCGGGGCCGGGGTCCGCTCACGCGGCCTGGGCCACACCGGGCTGGCGGCCCGCACCCTGCTGAACCGGCTGGGACGGCTGCCCGGCCCGCCGCCCGGCCCGGAGGCGGATCCGGATCGCGAGGCCGCGCTCGCCCTGCTGAACGCGGTCGGACGGTCCGCGGCCGACACCGCCGCACTGCTGCGCGGTGCGCCCGGACCGGTGGAGCCGAAGCCTTCCGGCCCGGGCCGGGAGCGCGCGGCGCTCGCGGCCGCCCCGACCGGCGGGGCCGGCCCGGCCGCGCTGCGCCGCAGGGCGGACCTGCTGGAGGTGGCCGACGCGGCCCTGGTGCTGGCGGCGGCCGCGGCGCTGGCCGTACGGGGGCGGGAGGCCGCGCCCGACGTGCCCTCCGGCCGGTTCTGGTACGCGCGGATGCGGGCGCCGCGGCTGTGGTGGGTGCGGTTGATGGGCAACGCGGGGAGCCGGTCGGTCTTCTTCCAGAACGCGGTACGGACCAGCCTGGCGCTGGCGGCCGCCCGGGCCGTGGCCGGCCTGGACACGCTGCCGCACGGCTTCTGGGCGATGCTCGCGACGCTGACGCTGACCCGCACCACCATGGAGGCCACGCGCAGCAGCATCCGGCAGGCCCTGGCCGGAACCCTGATCGGGGCCCTGTGCACGGCCGGGGTGCTCTCCCTGGTCGGGACCCACACCACGGTGTACGCGATCGTCCTGCTCCCGATCATGCTGTTCACGTTCACGGTGGGCCCGGTCAAGGGCATCGGCTGGTCCCAGGCGCTGTTCACCATGACGGTCGCCCTGGTCTTCGCCCAGCTGGCTCCCGCCACCTGGCGGCTCGCCGAGGTACGGGTGCTGGACGTGCTGATCGGCAGCGCGATCGGCGCCGTCTTCGGGCTGCTGGCCTGGCCGCGCGGCGCACGGCGGGAGGTGCGGCGCGCGGGCGCCGCGCTGCTGCGGTCCGCGGCCGAGGCCGTGGTCACCACGGCCGCGGCGCTCACGGCCGAAGGGGTACGGGACGTGGACGTGCCGCCGGAGCACAAGTCGCTGCGGCACTCGCTCGTCCTGGCGGAGTCGGCGTTCGCCCAGCTCCAGAGCGAGCCGGGGTCCGCGCAGGGGCGGCTGCTCGTCGACTGGCAGGCGGTGCTGCTGGCCGGCCACCACACGCTGTGGGGCGCCGGCCGGGTGCTGGCGCCGCCCGCGCCGGGCCGGGGCCCGGCGGACGAGGGCGTACCGCCGCTGGAGCCGGCGGCGGCCGCCGCGCTGACCAGGCTCGGGGACCGGGTGGCGGGGCGGATGCTGATGCTGTCCGCGGTACTGGACCCGATCGAGGACTCCCGGCAGGCCCCCGCCGCGCCGTACGCGGACGGCGCGGCGGGGACCGTCACGGCAGGGGCGCCGACCGGCTACTACGCGGCGGACGCCTGGCTGGCGTCGCTGCTGGCGGACCTGGACCGGATCGCGGACAGCACGGCCGCCCCGGCCGCCGCGGCGCCCACCGGCGCGGCGGACACCACGGGGGTCAAGGGCGGGACCCCGGGGCGGGGCGGCCGCTGACGACTTCTCCCGCCTACGGCGCGGAGACGGTCAGGAACTTGGCGATGCTCGGCACCCCCTGCGCGTCCAGGGCGAACAGCATGTAGTTCCCCGGCAGTACCACGCCCGTGTCGGACGGGATGGCCACCGAGTACGAGCCGGATCCGGTGGCCGTGGACTGCAGCGGGACCCGGCGCTGGTCGTTGTCGGTGGAGTGGGTCGCCGCCGCGGCCCGCATCAGCACGAAGGACGCCACCGGGCCCTGGGCGGCGACGGTGAGCGTCGCGCCGGGCGCGACGCGCGCGGGCACCCCGCCGGTGATGACGGGACGGGGCTTGGGCGAACCGCCCGCGTTCAGCAGGTACGGCGGAGTGAACACGGCTCCGTCGGCGTGGTTGGTCGCGCAGTCACCGCACAGGCCGCCGCCGCCCGAGAAGATCCGCCCGTCCGGCAGCAGGTTCGCCACGCTGTGGTAGTTGCGCGGGACGGCCATGGTGGCCAGCGGGGTGAAGACGCCCGTCGCCGGGTCCCACAGTTCGGGGGTCAGCACGGAGGTCGCGTCGCTGAACGGCACCGGGTAGGCCTGCCCGCCGAAGACGGCCACCTTGCCGTCCGGGAGGACGACGCTGTTGCTGAAGGCGCGGGCGTTCTCCATGTCGCCCGTACGGGAGGCCTGGACCTGGCCGCCCGAGATGTCCACCGTGTACGCGCGGCGGGTGGCGGGGACGTCCTGGTAGGCGGGCGAGCCGCCCAGCGTGAGCAGCTTGCCGATGTCGTAGGCGACGGCGTTGCCGGTCATCGCGTCCTGGCTGTCGGCGCGGGGGCCGGCGGCCGTGATGCCGCCCGTGCCGGTCGTCGAGATCCAGTTCATCTGCTTGCTCGGCCCGAGCTGCAGCACCTTGCCGCCCGAAGTGGCGTGCAGCCACATGTGGTTGTCGGCGCGGTAGGGGCCGGCCGGGTCGGCCGTCAGCGCCGGGGAGGCGGGAACGCCCGGGAGCTTTCGCCAGGTGCCCGTGGTGGGCGACCAGACCTCGCCGGCCTTGTCGGTGTTCGCGGTCCCGCTCCAGGAGCCGCCGAGGACGAAGGCCTCACCGGTGGAGATCAGCGTCATGGCCTGGTAGCCGCGGGCGATGTTCATGTTGGTGGTGGCGGACCAGGCGTCGGTGGCCGGGTCGTAGATGCTCGCCTTGTCCGCGTTGCTGCCCCCGGTGACGAGGACCCGGCCGTCGGCGAGCATGGCTATGCCAGGGCAGAACATGTCGTGCCCGGTGTTGTCGATCCGGCGCTGGGTGACCTTGCCGGTCTTCAGGTCGAGGATCGCCGTCTGGGTGTAGCCGTTGCTGCCGCCGAAACGGTCCGTCGCGTACGCCGACCAGGCCAGCAGCTTGTCACCCGGCAGGACGGCGGTGGCGACCGGCACCAGCGGGAAGCCGGTGATCCGGTCCCAGGAGCCGTGGACGGCGGCGCTCGCAGGTCCGCTCAGGCGGATCTCGGCGGCCGAGGTCCACGGGCCGCGGGCACCGGCCTCGCTGGTCACCGTCAGGCGTACGAAGCGGGCGTTCTCGGCGCGGGTGAAAGTGGCGGTCTTGACGGTGTCGTCGTCCCGCCAGGTACCCGCGGCCACCGGCGTGCCGAAGGAAGTGCCGTCGGTGCTGGTGGTGATGGAGTACGCGCCCGCCCTGCCGTTGGGCCCGTCGCGGCGCGGCTGGTAGCTGAGGGCCGAGACCGTCTGCGTGCGGTGCATGTCGATGGTGATGGTGTGCGGGAGCGGGGTCGGGGTGCCGCTCCACTTGCTGTGCCAGAGGGTCGCGGCGTCGCCGTCGAGCACGTTCGCCGCGCGGCCGTTCTCGCTCGCGGTCTCCTCGTCGCTCGCGGTGGCCGTCCAGCCGGTGCGTGCCAGGTCGACGGTGGCGGCGGGGGTTCCCGGGTCTCCCAGCAGGTTGAGTTCGGCGGCGGAGGTCCAGGGGCCGCGGCCGCCGGCCTCGGTGACGGCGGTGAGCCGGACGAACCGGGCGCCTTGCGGCGCGAACCCGAGGGTCTTGGTGGTGGCGTCGTCCGCGAGGGTGCCGGTGGCGACCGGGCTGCCCCAGTTCTGGCCGTCCGCGCTGACGCTGATTCCGTACTCGCCGACCCGCCCGTTGGCCCCGTTGGCGCGGGGGCGGTAGACGAGTGCGGACACCACCGCCGTGCGGTGCATGTCGATGGTGATGGTGTGCGGGAGCGGGGCCGGGGTGCCGGTCCACTTGCTGTGCCAGATCGTCGCGGCGTCGCCGTCCAGCACGTTCGCCGCGCGGCCGTTCTCGCCGGTGGTCTCCTCGTCGCTCGCGGTGGCCGTCCAGCCGGTCCGGTCGAGGACGGGAGCCGAGGGTTCCATCGCGTTCGCCGGCGCTATGCCGTGGTGCGGTGACTGCTTCGCCCCCTGCTGGTCGAGGGCCGCGGCGCCCGGCGGCGGCTTACGGGCGGCCGGCGCCTGGCTCGCGACCCCGAGCCAGGGCGTCATCCCGATCAGGAGCGACCCGAGGCCCGCGGCCACCAGCAGGTGGGAGCGGCGTATGAGAGGGGGACGGGTCGGGCGTCGTCGGAACTGCAATCTGACCTCCAGGGGCGAATCGGATCGGCGCCCTCGAACATAGGTCAGACACATGTGAACTTGCCCGGGAATCAGGCGAGTTGGCCGACGCGGGACGGTACGGTCCCTACCGGAACCACACCGTCCTGCCGGGCCCCGGATCAGCCGGAGACGGAGTCCTCGCCCGGGGACACCGTGAGCCCGATGCTCTCGGCCGCCACGGCGACGGCGTAGTCGAAGAAGGCGGCCTCGTCCCGGACGCTGTCGTGGGTGCGGCTGAACACCTGGAAGACCAGGAGCCCGATGAGATTGCTCCACAGGACGATGCCGCGCTCGATGATGTCCGAGAACGGAGCCTCGGGCACGCCGCCGAACAGCTCCACGGCCGCCGGCAGGAGCAGCGGCGGACCGGGCACCGCCCGCCGGGGCGGGACCAGTTCACCACCCTCGAGTGCCGACCGTACGATCCCGGCCAGCACCGCCGGGGTGCGCGAGGCCGACGGGACCGTGTCCTGCGGGGCGTGGTAGTCCGGCACGGGCGAGCCGTATATCAGCGTGAACTCGCCGGGGTTGTCGAAGGACCACTGCCGCAGGGCGCGCGTGACCGCGAGGAGTCGCGCACCCGCAGAGGCTCCGGCCTTTCCGGCGGCGAGGTCGGCCTGCTCCATCGCGGCGCCGGAGGCGTCGTAGGCGTCGATGACCAGTGCGGTCAGCAGGTCGTCCCGGTGCGGGAAGAGGGCTTCCACCTCGGCCGTGCCGAGGCCGAGGTCCTGGGCCACGCCCTCCGGGGACAGCCCCCCGGCCCCCACCTTCACCAGTTGCCGGCGCGCGGCGGCCTTCACGGCCCCCCGCAGGGTCGGATTCTCGTCGGTCGGAATTGCTGAGGAAAGATCCATAACGGCACCGTACCGGCCGCCCGGGGCCGCGCGGGCCGGGTTTTTACCCGGTGTCTCCGGGTGTGTCAAGTCCCGACTTTCCGGAACATGACCCGGATGTGCCGATCGCGGCTTACTTGTGGTGCGGGCCTCACCGGAACAGAAACCCGGAAACGAAATGGGTCACCGCATCCGAATAAGTAGGAGAAAGTCATGAACCGCAAGATTCGCACCAACAGCGTTGTCCGTCCCCACCGCAAGGGATTCCGGCTCGCGACACTGGTCGCTTCGGCCGCGATGGCTTCGGGAGCGATCCTCCTTCCGGCCTCCATGGCGTCGGCGGCCCCGATGCCGGCCCACTCGGTAACCGCCCTCCCGAACGGCGGAGGCGCCGGAGGGGATGGCGGTGCCGGCGGCGGCGGCCTCGTCGGTGGCGGTGGTGGCTCCGGTGGCTCCGGTGGCGGCAGCGTCCTCGGCGTCGGCGGCGCCGGTGGCAACGGCGGCAAGGGCGGCGACGGGCTCCTCGCCGGCGGTGGCGGCGGTGGCGGCGGTGGCGGCGGCGACGGCGTGATCGGCGGCAAGGGCGGCAACGGCGGTGACGGTGGTACCGGCATCTTCGGCGGCAACGCCGGTAACGGCGGTGGCGGCGGCAGCGGCCTCATCAAGGGCGGCGACGGCGGCAACGGCGGCAAGGGTGGCTTCGGCGTCCTCCAGGGCGGCAACGGCGGCAAGGGCGGCAAGGGCGGCTTCGGCGGCATCTTCGGCGGCCTCGGCGGAGCCGGTGGGGCCGGTGGCGGCAGCATCTTCTGACCCCGCACCCGACCAAGGCGGTACCTGATCCACGGGGGTGGAGGCCCTGGGGCCTCCACCCCCTCACCCCCCACATCGAACGACATCCGTATTCACGGAATAGGAGAACCCCCATGTTCACGAGTCCCTGGCAGCGCCCGCTCATCCTGGCGGCGGCCTCCCTGGCTCTGGTCACCGGTACGGCGTGCGCCGCGCAAGCGTCGCAGTCCCACACCACCGCGGCCGTCGGCTCCACTCCCTCCCACTGTGTTCTGGGCGGAGCGGGCGGCGAAGGCGGCAAGGGCGGAGAAGGCGGCAGGGGCGGTCAGCCCGGTCAGCCGGGTGAGCCCGGCAAGCCCGGCGGCGTGGGCTGCTTCCGGTTCGAGGACCTGCCCGACAAGTCGAAGTCGGAGCTGAACGCGGTCGACAAGGTGCGGATCGTGATGCTCCTGGTGACCGACGACTCGGACGAGATGAAGGAGAAGATCGCCAAGAAGTACAAGAT
Organism: Streptomyces sp. NPDC096339; assembly: GCF_044762985.1. Lineage (NCBI taxonomy): Bacteria > Bacillati > Actinomycetota > Actinomycetes > Kitasatosporales > Streptomycetaceae > Streptomyces > Streptomyces sp. NPDC096339. The sequence goes on from NZ_JBIWFI010000008.1 coordinate 175,444, forward strand.
CTCGCAGGAGCAGCTCGACGACTGGAAGAAGGACTACCTCGCAGGCGACTGGTGCTCCCTGATGGCGGGCGGACTCCCCTTCTGCCTGTGACCCGGACCCGATCCGGCCCCCATTCGGAAATCGGCGCGGAAAGCGGACGAGCGGAACCGCGCCAAGGAATTCAATCTCTGGAAAGGGAGAACGTCATGCGTGTGCGCACCTGGAAGTTCCGTCTCGGTCTCGTCGTCTCGGCGACCCTCATGGGCGCAGGAGCGATGGTGCCGGCCGCCACGGCGGCGCCGACCTCCACCGCCGTCGTCGGGTACCACGGCTCCTCGCACGGCAGCGGAGACGGCCGGAGCGGCGGGAGCCGACTCGGCACCGGCGCCGCGGCCCTCGGCGGGGTCAAGGTGGGCAACGGCAGCGTCCGCGTCGGCGACAAGGTGTGCGCGGGTACCTGCAACGGCACGGTGAACGGCACCAGTGGCCACAACGGCGGGGTCTGCGCCGGGCTCTGCAACGGCAGCGGCAACGGCGGCAACGGCACCACCGGCGGGATCGGTGCCAACGGTACGAACGGCGGCAAGGGCGGGGTCTGCGTAGGTGTGTGCAGCGGCAGCGTCAACGGGGGCAACGGCGGCAACGGCGGGGCCGCGCCCGCCGGGGGCGACGGCGGCAAGGGCGGCTGGGGCGGCGACGGCGGCCTCTGCGTCGGCGTCGGCTGCGAGACCAGCGGCTTCGGCGGCCGCGGCGGCGACGGGGGCGAAGGCTGACACCCCCCGACATCCCCCGACACCCCCCTTCAACCCCCTTCAACCCCCCAACCTCCACATCCGGCCGGCACGCCCGGCGAAGCACTGCTCCAGGGGTCCCGACCTCCTCCACACCGGGACCCCTGGAGCCATTCACAAGGGCACTCGAATGCATCGCTCGATAGAATTCACGGTATGGAAGTGCGGCCCGCGGCGTCCGTCGTCGGGCCGGCCCGGTGAAGGGGGCGGCCCCCGATGGGCACGGCAGCGAACCTGAGCGCGTACTCGGGCCGGGCCTCCGGCCTGATCGGCCGGCAGATCGCGGGCTACCGGATCGAGCGCATGATCGGCCGCGGCGGCATGGCCGTCGTCTACCGGGCCAAGGACCTGCGCCTGGACCGGATGGTCGCGCTCAAGCTGATCGCCCCGGAGCGCGCCCGGGACGAAACCTTCCGGCGCCGTTTCACCCACGAATCGCGGGTGGCCGCGAAGATCGACCACCCACACATCGTGCCGATCTTCGAAGCCGGTGAGACCGAGGGCGTCCTGTACATCGCCATGCGGTACGTATCCGGCCTGGACCTGCGGGGCCTGCTGGACCGCGACGGCCCGCTTCCCGTGACGACCGCCCTGCGCATCGCCGCCCAGGTGGCGTCCGCGCTGGACGCGGCCCACGAACACGACCTGGTCCACCGGGACGTCAAGCCCGCCAACATCCTGGTCGCCGCGGGCACCGACAGCGACCACCCCGAGCACATCTACCTCACGGACTTCGGGCTGACGAAGAAGGCGCTCTCGCTCACCGGTTTCACCACCGCCGGCGAGTTCGTCGGCACGCTCGACTACATGGCCCCCGAACAGATCACCGGCCGTCCCGTGGACGGCCGGTGCGATCTCTACAGCCTCGCCTGCGTGGTCTACGAATCCCTCGCCGGAGGGCCCCCCTTCGTGCGTGACGAGGACGTCGCCCTGCTCTGGGCACACCAATACGACCAGCCGCCTCCCGTGACCGAGAGGCGGCCGGACATCGCGCCCGCTGCTGATGAAGTACTGGCGAAGGCCCTCGCGAAGATCCCCGAGGACCGGTACGGCTCCTGCCTGGAATTCGTGGCGGCCCTGCGCGCGGCCACCGGGACCGCGAACGGCGCCGTCAAGCGGACCGTCGTGGCGAACCCGGCGCCGCCTCCGGAGCCTCCCGCCTGGGCCCGGCCGGTCTTCCCCGACCCGTACGCCCGGCGCTGGTAGGCCGGTCCCGGCGCCCTGCCGGGATGTGTGTCAGGGGGCGCTCACAGCCCCAGGGCGATGGCCAGGCGGGTCATTTCCGCCGTGGTGTTGATGCCCAGCTTGGCCCGGATGCGGCGCAGGTAGGCGTCGACCGTGTGCTTGGAGAGTCCCATGAGGCGGGCCGTCTGCAGGTAGGTGCACCCGGAGGCGATGTGGCGCAGTGCCTCCTGCTCACGCGGGGCCAGCGTGGTGGCGGTGGTTTCGACGTGCGGCGCGACGAGGGTGAGGCTCATGGGATTTCCTCCGACGAATCGGTTCGGTCATCACTGCTCACACCCTTGTCAGCAGGGGACATATCCCGAATGTCGTTGTATGTCCCTGTTAAAGAGCTTGTTCGTCGGAGTTCATGGCGGTGTCCGCCGACTGTCACAGCGGTGTCACAGGGACCCGAAGTCGACGAGGGACTGTTCCGCCCAGATGGTCTTGCCGACGGGCGTGTGCCGGGTCCCCCACCGCTGGGCGAGCTGGGCGACCAGCAGCAGGCCCCGCCCTCCCTCGTCGAAGATCCGTGCCCGCCGCATGTGCGGGGCGGTACTGCTCGTGTCGGAGACCTCGCAGATCAGCGTGGACTTGTCGTGGATCAGCCGCAGTTGCACCGGCGGCGCGCCGTACCGGATGGCATTGGTGACCAGCTCGCTCACCACGAGCTCGGTGACGAACGAGGCCTCCTCCAGCCCCCACGCCGTCAGCTGCTCCGTGGTCTTGCGACGGGCCTCGGCGACCACGGACGGGTCGGAGGACAGGTCCCAGACGACGACCTGGTCGGCGTGGAGGGCCCGGGTCCGGGCGACGAGCAGGGCCACGTCGTCATCGGGCCGGTGCCTCAGCAGGGCCGTCAGCACCCGGTCGCAGACCGTGTCCAGCGTGGACGCCGGGCGGACGAGCGCCTCCAGCATCGTGTTCAGGGCCTCGTCGATGTCGTGGTCGCGGGCCTGGAGCAGACCGTCGGTGTACAGGGCGAGCATGCTGCCCTCCGGCAGTTCGACCTCGACCGTCTCGAAGGGCAGGCCGCCCAGGCCCAGCGGCGGCCCCGCCGGCACGTCGAGCAGGTACGCGGAGCCGTCCGGGGAAACCACGGCGGGTGGCGGGTGACCGGCCCGGGCGACGGTGCAGCCCCGGGTGACCGGGTCGTAGACCACGTACAGACAGGTGGTGCCGATGCCCCCCGCGGCCTCCCCGCCCCCTTCCTGGTCGGCCTCGTCGGCGGACAGGTGGATGATCAGGTCGTCGAGGTGCGTGAGCAGCTCGTCGGGCGGCAGGTCGACATCGGCCAGGGTGCGCACCGCCGTACGCACCCGGCCCATCGTGGCGGAGGCGCGGATGCCGTGGCCGACGACATCGCCGACGACCAGGGCCACCCGCGCGCCCGACAGCGGGATCACGTCGAACCAGTCGCCGCCCACCCCCGCCTCGCCGCCGGCGGGCAGGTAGCGGGAGGCGATCTCCAGTGCCGCCTGATCGGGCAGCGTGTGCGGCAGCAGGCTGCGCTGCAGGGTCATGGTGCTGGTGTGCTCGCGGGTGTACCGGCGGGCCTTGTGGATGCTGATCGCCGCCTTGGACGTGAGCTCCTCGGCCAGCAGCAGGTCCGCCTGCTGGAAGGGCTCCTGGCGCTCGTGACGGCTGAAGACGGCCAGGCCGATCGTGACGCCGTCGGCGCGCAGCGGCACCAGCATCAGCGCCCGGGCCCCGTACTCGCCGATCCAGGCGGCCGAAGCGTCCTGGGCCAGCCACCGGGCCACGGCGGGGTCCGTGCCCGCGTACACGGCGCCACGACCCGAGGCCAGACACTCGGCGGGCGGCGACTGCGGTGGATAGACCGTCGACCCCCCGACCCCGATCCGGGCCTCCGGGCTCCCCGCGAGGACCGAGCGCACGGCGGAACGGGACACGGTGACCGGCCCCGCCGAACGGCCGCGGGAGGCCTCGTTGCCACGCGGAGGCGGCTCCAGCAGATCCACGACGGCGAGGTCCGCGAGCCGGGGCACGGCCACGTCCGCCAGCTCCTGCGCGGTCCGGGTGCTGTCCAGGGTGGTGCCGATCGGCGCGCCGGCCACGTCCGGCATGAGCAGGTGCTGCCGGGGACCGCCCTCCATCGCGGTCTTGTCGTGCGCGGACAGCCCCACCGCACGCACCCGGCCGTCCGGGTCCCGCACCGGGGACAGCGAGGTCGCCCAGCCGTGCTCCGGGCTCGTCCCCGGCGGGCGGACGAAGGCGTCCAGGTGCTGTGGCTCACCCGTGTCCAGCACCAGGCGCATCTTGCGCTCGGTCTCGTCGCTCACCGGATCCGGCGCGATCTCCGGCAGCCTCCGCCCGCGCATCTCGGCCTCCGTGAGCGACAGCGTGCGCTCCATTCCGCGGTTCGCGCGCAGCAGCCTCAGATCGGCATCGAAGATCGCGAGGAAGCAGGGGGACTGGTCGAAGGCCCATGCGTCCAGCGCGACCTGCGGCCGCTCACCCGGGGAGGTGGGAAGTTGCTCCATCGCCGCTCATCTCGCCCTCGCTAGTTCCCTTGCCGAAGTCCGACGGCACCCCGCACGGCGAGGGGCTCCACTGACAAGCATGATCCAGCCGGGCAGGGAGCACCAACGCAGTGCCTTCACGGCCGCGCGAGGACGAGGGCGAGCAGTGCGCCGCCCGCCCGCCACACCATCGCGCGGCGCCGACCGCCCAGCAGGGGCGGCGTCAGGCCGAGGAGCGCGACACCGCGCGGGGCGGAACCGAAGACGCCGCTCCGGTCGGCCTTGACCGCGGCCTCCTTCAGCGCCCAGGCACCGGCCAGGGCATCGGCCCGGTCCGTACCGATGAGGGCGAGCTCCGCGGGCGAGAAGACGTGGTCCGCGACCCGGCGTACCGCGTCGGCCGAGCCGGCCTCGCACAGATCCACTCCGACCGGTTCCGGAGCGAGCGCGGCCGCCACGTGACGGGCCGTGTGGCTGATGGACACGTTCAGCGCGGGCACCGGGCTGCCGCCGACCACCGCGTACGGGCTGCCGTCGTCCCGCGGGAGGATCTCCACCTCGCGCTCCGGCGCGGCCAGGGCCCCGCCCACCAGACGCTTGGCGAGCAGCCGGCCGGCCAGCCACTCGGCCCGCCGCCAGGCCGGGAGCGCCCGGACCACCCGCCGCTCGGCCGGCGAGAGGCCGGGGGAGGGCCACGGCGCCTCGTGCGGGCCGGGGCGCCGGGCCACGATGAGGGCGGCCCCGCCCCATCGGTGGACGCCGCCCGGCGCGATCGGCGGGAAGGCGCCGGCCGCCACGGCGGCGGGGCTCATGCGGCGGCCCTGGCCGGGGCCGCCGCGTCCAGGTGCCGCAGCTCCCGCGTCAGCGCGGTGACCGTACGGCGGATCTGGTCGAGCGTGTGGTCGCGGGTCACGAAGAAGCGCAGCCGGGCCATCTCCTCGGGTACCGCCGGGTACAGGATCGGGTTGACGCTGACACCCTGCCGGAACAGGGCCTCCGCGAGCCGCAGGGTCTTCGCCGAGTCGCCGACGATGCACGGGACGATCGCCGTGCCGCGGCTCTCACCGGTGTCGATGCCCTCGGCGCGCGCGAGGCGGACGAACAGCGCGGCGTTCTCCGCGAGGCGGGCCACCCGCTCCGGCTCGGCACGCAGCACCCGCAGGGCCGTCAGCGAGGCGGCGGCGTCGGCCGGGGTCATCCCGGCGCTGAAGACGAAACCCGGAGCGGTGTAGCGCAGGTACTCGACGACCGCCCGGCTCCCGGCGACGTAGCCGCCGCAGCTCGCGAGGGCCTTCGACAGGGTGCCCGACCACAGTTCCACGGCCCGGCGGTCGATGCCGAAGTGCTCGCCGATGCCGCGCCCCGTCGCACCGATCGTTCCGATGCTGTGCGCCTCGTCGATCATCAGCAGCGCACCGTGCCGGCGCTTGACCTCGACGATCGAGGGCAGGTCGGCGATGTCCCCGTCCATGCTGTACACGCCCTCGACGACGACGAGGACCCGCCGGTACTGGTCGCGGACCTGCGTGAGGATGGCGTCGAGGGCGGCCGCGTCGTTGTGCGGGAACGGCCGCCGGGTCGCACCGGAGAGCCTGCAGCCCTGTAGGACGCTGTCGTGGGCGAGGGAGTCGTGGACGACCAGGTCGCCCGGTCCGACGAGGTGCCCGATCACGGTGACGTTGGTGGCGTGCCCGTTGGCCAGTGAGAGCGCGTCCTCGCATCCGAGCAGGTCGGCGAGTTCCGCGTCGAGCTCCAGGTGGAGCGGACGGGTGCCGGACAGCAGCCGGCTGGCCGACGCGGAGGTGCCGTAGCGCTCGATCGCCTCCTTGGCCGCCTCGTTCACCCGGGGGTGCGTGGCCATGCCGAGGTAGTTGTAACCGGCGAACGAGAGGAGTTCGCGGCCGTCGACGACGGTGGTGTCCGTCAGGCCGCCCTCGTGGACGAGGAAGTACGGATTGGCCAGCCCGAGCCCCCCGAGCGCGGCGACCCGCCGGCCGTGCTCGGTGACCTCCGGGAAGCACTCGATCCGGGTGTGCTCGTCGGGCAGCGGGGGAGGGGTCCCGGCCTCGCCCTCGTACTCGGCACGTTGTCCCGGGACGGGCACGGGCACGGGTGCGGGGACGGCTACGGCAGCCGGTGCGGGATCGGCGGGGTCGGCGGAGCCGGTCGCGATCAGTGCGGAGATCCGGGCGGCGGTCGGCCGGTCGGCCACCCGCTCGTCGAACCTCCACCGGGGCCACTGCCGTTTGAGGGAGGTGAACAGGTCGGTCAGCATCAGCGAGTCGAAGCCGAGGTCGTCGATCAGCAGCTGGTCGGCCCGCAAGCGGCTCACCGGGAACGCGCTGATCCGGGCCACGTGGCCGAGTACGGTCTCGGTCACCTCGTCGAGTCCTCCGATCAGCGAGGACTCCTCGGCGGCCGGCCCGGAGGCCCCGGCCGGCGGCAACGGCGCCGCCCCGCCCTCCGGCCGCGCCGAAACCGGTGCCGATGCCGATGCCGATGCCGGAGTCTGGGCCTGGGCCGGGTTCGGGGCCCCGGCCGGTGTCGATGCCTGGTCGGCAACCGGGGCCGGAGCCGGAGTCCGGGCCGATGCCGATGCCGATGCCGGAGTCTGGGCCTGGGCCTGGGCCTGGGCCGGGCTCGGGGCTGGGGCCCCAGCCGGAGCCGGAGCCGCAACCTGGACCTGAGGCGGGGCCTGAGCCGGGGCCGGTGCCTGGGACGCGACCGGGGCCGGGGCCTGGGCCGCAACCAGGGCCGGTGCCTGGGACGCGACCGGGGCCGGGGCCTGGGGCGGAGTCTGGGCACGGGGCGGGGTTGCGGCTTGGGGAGCGGATCCCGGGTGGAGTCGGGCCTCGGCGGCGGCCGGTTCCGTGGGGCGTCGGTCCGTCACCCAGTACGACTGCGCGTCGAGCTTCGCCACCGGCAGGTCCAGCAGACGGCGGTCCTCCCGCGGAACCAGCGCGCGCGGGTCGACCGGGGCGCCCAGGACCGCGAGCCGGGCCAGGGCCAGGACGAAGGCGCGGCCACCGTCCGGCTCCGCCGCCGCGGCGGCCACGAGATGGACGTCCCCGTGGCCGGCGAGGTTGCGGCGGACCGAGGTGAGCAGCGAGCTGCCGCCGGTCACCTGGACGAAGACCCGGGCCCCCTGCTCGTACGCCGTGCCCACCGCGTCGGAGAAGTGCACCGGCGTGGACGCGTGCCGCACCCACAGCTCGCGCAGCTCCCCGGTGTCGGTGCAGACCGCGGCGTTCACCGACGAGACGAACGGCAGCACGGGGCTGCTGACACGGCGGCCGGCGAGGTCCGCGCGCATGCTCTCCTCGGCGGCCGCCAGCCGCGGCGAGTGGAAGGCGTTGGACACTTCGAGCATCGCCGTGACGACCCCGGCCTCGGCGCAGGCCTTGCGGAGCGCGGCGAGCCCTTGGGGAGTGCCGCTGACCACGACCTGCCGGGGCTGGTTGAAGCAGGCGAGCCACACGTCGTCGATGCCGTCGATCAGCCGGCGGCAGGTCTCCTTGTCGCTCTGCACGGCGAGCATCCCGCCCCGCAGGCCCGTCTCGGCCAGCCGCAGGGCCGCCCCGCGGTGGACCAGCAGCCGGACGGTGTCCGCGTCGGTGAGCGCTCCGGCGGCCGCGGCCGCGGCGAACTCCCCGACGCTGTGCCCGAGGGCGACGTCCGGAGCGATCCCGCAGTCGGCGAGCAGCCGGGTCGTGGCGATCTGGACGGTGCCGAGCAGTGGCTGGCACACCTCGGTGGCGGTGATCCGCCGCCCGATCTCCTCGGTGTCGCCGCCGGCCGCGGCCTCGCCGTACAGCAGATCGGCGAGGTCGACGCCGGTGTCCCGGCGCGCCACGGCGCTGAGGACGCCGACGGTCGCCCGGAAGCCGGTGAACCGCTCGTGGAGGTCGGCCATCATGCCCGGCCCCTGACTGCCCTGGCCGGGGAAGAGGAAGGCGATCCTGCGCTGCTCGGCCGGCAGTGGGGCATCGGCGGCGAAGGCGCCGTCCCCGAGGTCGCCGCTGGCGCCTTCGAGGAGCTGCTCACGGGCCTCGCGCAGCCGCTCGGTGAACTCCTCCGTGTCGGTGGCCACGATCGCGAGCCGCGCCTTCAGCGGCCGGCGCGAGCCCAGCGTGTGCGCCAGTGCCGCGAGCGGCGGGCGGTCCGCCGGGCCGAGCGCGTCCAGGTGGTCGAGCACCTCGCCGATGTGCCGGTCGAGCTGCCGGGGGCCGCCGGCCGAGACCAGTACGAGCTGGGGCGCGGGCCGCTCGGTGCGTACCGGGGGACCTGCCACGGCCGGGGTGGCCGGCGCCTCGTCCAGCACCACGTGGACGTTCGTGCCGCCGAAGCCGAAGGAGCTGACGGCGGCCCGCCGCGGGCCGTGCTCAGGCCAGGGCCGCGCGGTGTCGGCGATGCGCAGGCCCGCGGCGGAGATCGCCAGGTCCGGGTGGGGGGTGGTGTGCGGCTGCGGCACGATCGTGCGGTGGTGGACGACCAGGGCCGTCTTGATCAGCCCGGCGATGCCCGCCGCGGACAGGGAGTGCCCGATGAGGGCCTTGCCCGCGCCGAGGTAGCACAGCGACGGGTCGTCGTCGGGCCACTCGGTGCGCAGCCGGCGCAGGGCCTCGGTCTCGGCGCGGTCGCCCGCGGCGGTACCGGTGCCGTGGGCCTCCAGGAAGCCCACGGAGGAGGGGGCGACACCGGCGTCGTCGTAGGCGCGGTGCATGGCGCGCAGTTGGCCTTCGGCGGTGGGCACGAGCGGTCCGGGGGAGGCGCCGTCGTTGGCCGAGCCGATGCCCTTGATCACCGCGTACACCCGGTCGCCGTCGGCGAGCGCGTCGGCGAGCGGCCGGAGGACGACGACCCCGGCGCCCTCGCCGAGGACGAAGCCGTCGGCCTCCGCGTCGAACGGGCGGCACACCCCCGCGGCGGACAGGGCGCGGAGCCTGGAGAAGCCGACCAGGCTGTCGGGGGTGAGGTTGAGGTACACCCCGCCGACGACGGCGATCCGGCAGGTGCCCTGCCGCAGGTGGGCGACGGCCTGGTCGAGGGCGACCAGCGATCCGGAGCAGGCGGCGTCTACCGCGAAGCTGGGGCCGCCCAGGTCGAAGTGGCGGCTGACGGTGCCGCAGGCCATGTTGAGGAGGCTGCCGGGCAGGGTGAAGCTCTGGATGGAGCCGAGCAGGGCCGCCTGCTCCTTGACGGCTTCGATGCCGCCGGGGTCGTCCGCGTGGAGGGATTCCTCGGCCAGGGTGATGGCCCGGATGGGGGCCGTCATCAGGTCCTTGTAGTCGGACACCGACACCCCGAAGAAGACCCCGGTGTTCTCCCGGTCGAAGTCCCCGCGGCCCAGCCCCGCGTCGTCGAGGGCCTCGCGGGCGACGTCGAGCATCAGCCGGTGCTGCGGGTCCATGGCCCGGGCGCGCGCGGGAGGCACTCCGTAGTGCTCGGCGTCGAAGCGGTCCACGCCGTCCAGGAAGGCGACCTGGTCGGTGTAGGCCGCGTTGGGGGCCGACCGGTTGCCGGGTTCGTGGAAGGTCCCGTGGTTCCAGCGGTCCGACGGGACGGCGGAGAACTGCCGCTCCCCGCTCATCAGGAGCTTCCAGTAGCCGTTGACGTCGGGGGCTCCGGGGAAGCGGCAGCCGAGTCCGGTGATGGCGATCTCGTTCATGACGGTTCTTCCTTCGCTGTGCGGGGTGTTCTCGGGGACGGGATGAGCGGACTTCTTCGGGGAGGCGGCCGGGTGGTCAGCGGCGCGCGGGGGTCCGGGTGCAGAGCGGGGTGCGGACCGGGGCCCGGTTCCGGGCCGGCGGGCACCTCCCGGAGGTGCCCGGGGGAGGCCGCGGTGCCGGTTTGGGCGGGCCGCGCCGCAGCGGCCGCGGCGCCCACCAGTTCAGGCCACCGGCCAGGCGCATCAGCGCCGGTACGAGGACGCCCCGTACGAGCGTGGCGTCGAGGAGGACGCCCAGGGCCGCGCCGATCCCGAAGAACTGGAGGAGGGAGACCCGGGAGGTGCCGAAGCCCAGCAGGGTGAAGGCGAGCAGGGCGCCGGCGGTCGTGACGATGCCGCCCGTGCGGGCGATGCCCGAGACGATCGCGGCGTCGTCGTCCTGCCCGGCGTCGTGCGCCTCCTTGATGCGGGCGAGGACGAACACCTCGTAGTCCACCGACAGCCCGAAGACGATGCAGAACAGCAGCACCGGCATGGTCGTGCTGAGGGGGCCGGGCGTGAATCCGAGCAACCCGCTCAGATGGCCCGTCTGGAAGACCCACACCATGGCGCCGAGGACGGCCGTGAGGCTCAGGGCGTTCAGCGCGATGGCCTTCAGGGGCAGGAGCAGACTGCGGGTGAAGCCGAGCAGCAGCGCGAAGGTGGTCAGGGTGATCACGCAGAGCGCCAGTGGCAGCCGGTTTCCCACCGTGGCCTTGGCGTCGACCAGGACGGCGCTCGGTCCGCCGACCAGTACCTCGGCGCCCGCCGGGGCCGGAGCCCTGCGGACCTCGCGCACGAGCTGCTGGGCTGCGTGCGACTGGGGGTCGACCAGCGGTACGACCGAGAACCGTGCGGGTCCGTCGGCGGCGGGCGCGGTGAGGGACCGGGCGGCGCCGGGACCGGTGTCCCTGGCCCCGTCGCGGAACACGGCGCCGGGCGCCATGACCCGGGCGACGTGCGGGAGCCCGGACAGCCGTCGGGCGTACTCCTCCCGCGCCGACGGGGAAGCCGGTCCCAGGACGAGGACCGTGAGCGGGCCGGCGCCCTGCGCGTCGAAGGCGCCGCGCACGAGGTCCCCGGTCTGACGGCCGGCCGCGCTCAGTGGCAGCGCCCGGTCGTCCGGGGTGGCGAAACCGGCGTGCGCGAACGGGCCGGCCAGCAGCGCGAGCAGACCGATCACCGGCAGGGCCGCGGCCACCGGGCGGCGTACGACGATCCGCGCGAGCCCCTCCCAGAAGCGGGAGCGCGAGCCCGTGTGCGTACGGCGGCGCCACGGTACGGGCCAGGCGTTCACCCGCTTCCCGAGCAGCGTGAGCAGGGCCGGCAGGACGGTCACGGCGCTCACGGCCGCGATCGCCACCACGGCGATGCCCGCGTAGGCGAAGGAGCGCAGGAAGTACGGAGGGAACACGAGCAGCGTCGCGAGCGCGGCGGAGACCGTCGCGGCACTGAAGAGGATCGTGTGACCCGCGGTGCGCACGGTGCGTACGGCGGCGTTGCGCGGCCGGTACCCGGCGGCGAGCTCCTCCCGGAACCGGGAGACGATCAGCAGCCCGTAGTCGATGCCCAGCCCCAGGCCGAGCGCGGTGGTGAGGTTCAGCGCGAAGACGGACACGTCGGTGACGGAGGCGAGGACGCTCAGGACCAGCAGCGTCCCGGCGATGGCCAGGACCCCGATGAGCAGGGGCAGTGTGGCGGCCACCACGCTGCCGAACACCAGGACGAGCAGGACGAGGGTGCCCGGCAGGACGACGGACTCGGCCCGCTTCAGGTCGGACTCCGCGATGTCCTGGAGCTCGGCGTCGACCAGAGCGGACCCGCCCACGTGCACCGTGAGGCCGGTCGTCGGAGCCTTGGGGGTGCTCAGCTCCTCGCGCAGGTGTCCGGCGCGCTCGGCCAACCGCTTCCCGTCGCCGTCCACGTGCGCGACGATCATGGCCGAGTGGCCGTCCCGGCCGCGCAGCGCCGCCGCGTCGCCGTTCGTCCAGTACGAGCTCACCGCGCTCACGTGCGCCTCGGCGGCCAGCCGCTTCGTCAGGGCCTCGCCCGCGCGCCGCGCCGCCGGATCGTCCACGTAGCCGCCGCGCGTCTGCGCGACGACGACCAGGTTGGGTGTGGCCCCCAGGTGCTCGGCGGCCACACGGGCGGCCCGGCTGGATTCCGAGCGCGGATCGTCGTAACCCTGCGTCTTCAGCCGGCCCGCCGACGAGGCGCCGAACACGGCGGACAGCAGCAGGAAGGCGAGTGCCGCGAGGAGGACGAACCGGGGGCGGCGGGTCACGAAGACCCCTGCACGGGGGTACATGATGCCTCCGATCCCGGTCTCGATCTCGCTGACGGCCACTCCTCCCGCGGTGCGCGGAAGGCCGGTTTCCACCGTGCCCGGGGGAGGGACGGAGCCGTAGCCCCGGCAATTCGTCACTTGACAGGTGGCGCCGGGTCGTGCGCGCGTCGTCCACAGGTCCGGACGGATGGGACGGGTGTGTCGGCGGGTGCCGCTAGGCTTCTCGAATGGCCCTTCCGGACGCGTCCCCCGAGATCTCCGATGCTCTGCGTGTGCTCCACCGCGTCTTCGGTTACGACTCCTTCCGCGGCGAGCAGCAGCAGATCATCGAGCAGGTGACCGGCGGCGGCGACGCCCTCGTGCTCATGCCGACCGGCGGCGGAAAGTCGCTGTGCTACCAGATCCCGGCGCTCGTCAGAGAAGGCACGGGCATCGTGGTCTCGCCGCTCATCGCGCTGATGCAGGACCAGGTGGACGCGCTCACCGCCCTCGGCGTGCGCGCCGGATTCCTCAACTCGACGCAGGACCCCTACGAGCGGCAGGCCGTCGAGCAGGCCTTCCTCGCCGACGAACTGGACCTGCTCTACCTGGCGCCCGAGCGGCTGCGCATGGAGGGCACCCAGCGGCTGCTGGACCGGGGCAAGGTGTCGCTCTTCGCCATCGACGAGGCGCACTGCGTGGCCCAGTGGGGCCACGACTTCCGCCCCGACTACCTCGCGCTGTCCATGCTGCACGAGCGCTGGCCGAAGGTGCCGCGGATCGCGCTGACCGCGACGGCGACCACCGCCACCCACGCCGAGATCGCGACGCGGCTCGGTCTGCAGGACGCCCGGCACTTCGTCGCCAGCTTCGACCGGCCGAACATCCAGTACCGCATCGTGCCGAAGAACAACCCGCTCAGGCAGCTGCTGGAGCTGATCCGGTCCGAGCACGAGGGGGACGCCGGCGTCGTCTACTGCCTCTCGCGCTCCTCCGTGGAGAAGACCGCCGCCTTCCTGGTGGAACAGGGCATCGACGCCGTGGCCTACCACGCCGGAATGGACGCCCGCACGCGCGCCGCGAACCAGTCGCGCTTCCTGCGGGAGGACGGGGTCGTCGTGGTGGCCACGATCGCCTTCGGCATGGGCATCGACAAGCCCGACGTGCGCTTCGTGGCCCACCTGGACCTGCCGAAGTCGGTCGAGGGCTACTACCAGGAGACCGGCCGTGCGGGCCGCGACGGCGAGCCGGCCACGGCATGGCTGGCGTACGGACTGCAGGACGTGGTCCAGCAGCGCAAACTCATCGACGGCTCGGAGGGCGACGACGCCCACCGCCGTTCGATGGCGGCGCACCTCGACGCCATGCTCGCGCTGTGCGAGACGGTCGACTGCCGCCGGGTCGGGCTGCTGGCCTACTTCGGTCAGCCGGGCGAGGCCTGCGGCAACTGCGACACCTGCCTGACGCCGCCGGAGTCCTGGGACGCGACGGTCGCGGCGCAGAAGCTGCTGTCCACGGTGTGGCGGCTGGCGAAGGAACGGCGCCAGAAGTTCGGCGCGGGCCAGATCATCGACATCCTCCAGGGCAAGAAGACCGCCAAGGTCATCCAGTTCGACCACGACGCGCTGTCCGTGTTCGGAGTCGGCGCGGACCTGGGCACCGCGGAATGGCGCGGGGTCGTGCGCCAGCTGCTGGCGCTGCGGCTGCTGGCGGTCGAAGGCGACTTCGGGACGCTCGTGCTGACGGACGACAGCGGCGAGGTGCTGGGCGGCCGCCGCAAGGTCACGATGCGCAAGGAGACGGCGGCGGCCGCTACCGCCCGCAAGGAGTCCGGTTCGCGCAAGGGGAAGGGCTCTCGCGTACCGGCCGACCTGCCGGCGGCCGCGGTCCCGGTCTTCGAGGCCCTGCGCGCCTGGCGGGCCGCGACGGCGCGCGAACAGGGAGTGCCGGCGTACGTCGTCTTCCACGACGCGACGCTGCGGGAGATCGCCACGCGGGTGCCCGGCACGGTGGAGGAGCTGGGCACGATCGGAGGGGTCGGCGAGGCGAAGCTCGCGAAGTACGCCGAAGGCGTGCTCGACGCGCTCGCCGAGGCGCACGCCCAGGCGACGGTCCCGGCCCCGGCGGCCCCGCCCGCGGCCGAGTCGATCCCGCGGGCGTCGGCCCCTCGTGCCGCGGAGCCGTATGACGAGGAGCCGCCCTTCGAGCCGGACGAGATCGACCCGCCCTGGGACGACTGGGAGTAGCAGGCGCGCGAGCGCTTCGTTCAAGACCGGTGGGGGGCGCCCGGGACAGGCTGTCCGCATGACCGTGAACGAGCGAAGCTTCACTCCCGCGCTGGGCCGTTTCGCGTCCGCGCGCTTCTACGACCCCGTGCTGGCCCTGACGCGCGAACGGCTGTGGCGGGGCCTGCTGGCCATGTACGTGGCCCCGCAGCCCGGTGACGTGATCATCGACGTGGGCTGCGGCACCGGATCGACCACGCTGCTGCTGGAACGGATCGAACCCCGCGCGCGCATCATCGGCGTCGATCCCGATCCCGACGTGCTGGAGATCGCGCGGGACAAGGGCGGCGCCGGCACGGGGGTGCGGTGGCGGGTCGGGATGGGTGACGCGCTGACCGAGGTGGTCGGCGCGGAGTCCGTCGGCGCCGTGGTCTCCAGCCTGGTGCTCCACCAGTGCCCGCTCCCGGTGAAGCGGAAGATCCTCGCTTCGATGTTCGAGGTGCTGGAGCCCGGCGGGAGGCTGGTGATCGCCGATTTCGGACTGCAGCGGACCAGGGCGATGCGCCTCGCGTTCAAGGTGGTGCAGTGGGCGGACGGCAAGGAGGACACGCAGCCGAACGCCGACGGCGCCCTGCCCGAACTGATCGCGGAGGCGGGATTCCTCGGTGTCCGCGAGGCCGAGGTGGTGTCAACCGTTACCGGTTCGATCTCCGTCTACGTCGCCCGGCGCCCGTGAGGGACCTGAGAGGTCCAAGAGGTCTGAGAGGACCGAGGGGCCTGCCGGGACCGAGGGACCCGACGGGTCCGACGCGCGCAGCATCGCCACCAACGCCGTCGGCGTGATCCCGATCATCTCGCGCATCTGCCGGGTGAAGTGAGCCTGGTCGGCGAAGCCGCCCAGGACAGCGGCCTCGGCCGGAGACCGGCCCGCACGCAGCGCGCCCGCCGTGCGGGCCAGCCGGTGCCAGATGCGACGTCGAGCGAGGGTCATGCCCAGCTGCTGCCGGGCGAGGGCGCGAAGCCGCTGCGGGGAGAGCCCGACCCGGGCGGCGAGCTCTGGCATCGTCAGCCCCTCCGCCGCCGGGGCGTTCAGGGCCGACAGCAGGCGGCCGTCCAGCCGGCTCGACGGCCGCGCGCCGGAACCGAGCAGATCCCGCTCACTGAGCCCGCGCAGCTCGGGAACCGCGCTGATGCCGCTGCCGCAGAGCTCGCGCAGGCGGTCGGCGAAGGCGCAGTGCGGCTCCACGAAGAACGTGCGCTGGTACGGCGCCGGCACCATGCGGTGCGCCACCATCGGCGGCACGGCCAGGACGGTGCCGCGGTGGCGTACCCCGGCGGCGTCCACCATCGTCAGCTCGCCCCGCGGGGCGACGGCCAGTTGGAACGCGGCGTGCCGGTGCGTGGAGTTGTCCGTCGTGGGCCCCTCGTAGAACGCGTACCCCGCCCCGATGGCGAACCGCACCCGTGCCTCCGCCACTTCCCGCGCCTCCATGCTCTCCCCCTCCGACAGGCCGCGCCGCGGGTCTCAACGCGCGACTCGGCGCACAGGTTCCACCCCCCGGCACCTCGGGAACGTTCACGCCGGATTCACCTTCCCCGGCGATGATCGGGGGCATGGCCCTCAGTAGACGAGCACTGCTGGCACAGGCAACCGCGGCGGCCGCCGCCGCGACCCCTTCCGTCACCGCGGCGGCCGCCTCGGGGGCGGAGCCGACCACCACCACGACCCTGCGCGGCACCATCCCACCCGGAGCCCCGGACTTCGTGTACCTCCCGCTGGACGTTCCCCCGGGGGTACGGGAGTTGCGCGTCTCCTACTGCTACGACAAGCCGCCCACCCCGCCCGGCACCCCGGGCAACGCCCTCGACATCGGCCTGTTCGACCAGCGCGGCACCGCGCTCGGCGGCCGCGGCTTCCGGGGCTGGTCCGGCGGCGCCCGCGGCGAGTTCTTCCTCCGCGCCGACGAAGCCACGCCCGGCTACCTGCCCGGCCCGCTGGAGCCCGGCCGCTGGTACATCGCGCTCGGCCCCTACACCGTGGCCCCGCAGGGCCTGTCGTACGAGATCACCGCCGAGCTGACCCACGGCGAACCGGCCGCCCCGACCCCGGCGGCCTACCCGCCCGAGCGCCTTCCGGGCCGCGGCCGCGCCTGGTACCGAGGTGACTGCCACGTGCACTCGGTGCACTCCGACGGCCGCCGCACCCCGGCCGAGATCACCGGCCTCGCCCGGGCCGCCGGCCTGGACTTCGTCAACACCTCCGAACACAACACCCACAGCTCCCACACCGCCTGGGCCGGCGCCGCCGAACAGGGCCTGCTCGTCCTCACGGGCGAGGAGATCACCACCCGCACCGGCCACGTCCTGGCCGTCGGCACCGACCCGGGCACCTTCGTCGACTGGCGCTACCGCTCCCGCGACGGCCGCTTCGAGCGGTTCGCCCGTGCCGTCCGGCAGGCGGGCGGTCTCGTCGTCCCCGCCCACCCGCACGCCACCTGCATCGGCTGCGCCTGGAAGTTCGGCTTCGGCGAGGCGGACGCCGTGGAGGTGTGGAACGGTGCCTGGACCCCCGACGACGAGGTGTCCCTGGCCTCCTGGGACGCCACCCTGCACGGAGCCCACGGGGAGCGCTGGCTCCCGGCCCTGGCGCACAGCGACTACCACCGCGACCCGGACCGCGTCGGCGGCCCGCAGACCGTCGTCCTGGCCGACGACCTCTCGCGCACGGCGATCCTGGCGGGCCTGCGGGCCGGCCGCGCCTACGCCGCAGAATCCTCCACCGTCTCCGTCGACTTCACCGCCGTCACCCCGCGCGGCGCCCACGCGGGCATCGGCGAGCGGCTGCGCGTGTCCGATCCGGCCACGGAGGTCCTCGTACGGCTGTCCGTGACCGGGGCGGAGGGGTGCGACCTGCGGCTGGTCACGGACCAGGGCCTGGCCTTCACGGCGCCCGGGGCGACCTCCCTGGAGTGGCGTACGACTCCCGCCCGGGCGGCATACGTCCGCGCGGAGGTCCGCCACCCGGCGCAAACGCCTCCGCTGCCTGGCCCGCCGGCCGCCTTCACCAACCCGATCTGGCTCGACGCCTAGGGGGCGGCCAGCAGCCGGGTGCGGAACAGGCCGAGCACCTGGTCCAGTGCCGCCCGGGTGGGTTCCCCGGGGGTGTCGATCAGGTGCTCGGTCAGTACGGAGTGCGGGGGCAGCACGCCTTCGGGATTGGCCGTCCCGTCCTCCAGCTCCACCGCGACGAAGGCCTCGCCGAGCTCGCGGCGCAGGAACGCGAAGCGGTCCCCGGGGACGAATTTGTCGCCCTTGAACCGCAGCCCCATCACCTGCAACCCTTCGCGCTCGCACCGCCCCCGTACGACGGCGAGTTCCGCCGGGCTGATGTCGATCACGCGCGAACGGCCCGCCGAGACGGCCACCGGCAGCGAGGGCTGCGACAGCACCGGGGCGACCAGCCGGGGATCGGTGGCCATGGCCAGGGCGAAACCGCCGGTCAGGCACATTCCCACGGCTCCGACGCCCGGGCCGCCGCACCGCTCGTGCTCGTGCGCGGCCAGGGCCCGCAGCCAGGCCACGACCCGGGAACTGCGGCCCGTGGCCAGCAGCGTGAACTCCCGGCTGACGCACACCTTGAGCATCGACGAGGCCGCGTACCGGCCGGCGCTCAGCATGCCGTGCGCCTCGGGACGGGGGTCGCGGCCGGGCTCGCCGAACAGCACCGGGAGCACGGCCGTGCAGCCGATCGCGGCGACCCGGTCGGCGAACTCCAGCACCTTCGGCGTGATGCCCGGTATCTCGGCCATCACGATCACGGCGGGTCCCGTGCCGCGCCGGAGGATCCGGCGCTCGGTGCCCCCGTACGCGAACGTGCTCTTCTCGTAGCCGGACAGGTCGTGGTCCGTCATGAATCTCCTCGCCCCCTGCGTGCACCGGATCGTGCCGGGAGAACTTCGCCGGCCCCGGGGGAGTGTGGCACGTGCGGGGGCGTGCCCGGGGGCGCGGGCGGAGACTGGGGGTATGCGGGTGGATTCGCGTGCCATCGAGCTCGGCGGCCTGACCAAGGCGTACGGGCCGGTCGTGGGGATCGAGTCCCTGAGCCTGACCGTGGACGAGGGCGAGGTGTTCGGGTTCCTCGGCCCCAACGGAGCGGGCAAGACGACCACCCTGCGCTGCCTGACCGGGCTGCTGCGGCCCACGGCCGGGCGGGTCAGGGTGCTCGGCCTCGACCCCGTGCGCGACCACCGCCGGCTCGCCGGGGCGCTCGGCTACCTCCCGGGCGAGCTGCGGCTCTACCCGGAACTCACGGGCGCGCAGACCCTGGACCTGCTGTGCTCCCTCCAAGGCGTGCCCGCCCCGAGCCGCGGCGCGCTGTGCGAACGGCTGGGACTGACCGACCCGGTCCTGCGCCGCACGGTGGGCGGCTACTCGCGGGGCATGAAGCAGAAGCTGGGGCTCGTACAGGCGCTGCAGCACGATCCCCGGCTGGTCGTGCTCGACGAGCCCACGGAGGGGCTGGACCCGCTGGTCCAGGAGACGTTCTTCGAGCTGATGGCGGAGACGGTGGCCGCCGGGCGGACGGTGCTGCTGTCGAGCCACGTACTGCCCGAGGTGCAGCGGGCCTGCGGGCGGGTGGCGATCGTCCGGGAGGGGCGGCTGGTGACGGTGGAGAGCGTCGCCGCGCTCCGGGAGGCGCGGGCGCGGCGGATCCGTCTGGACTTCGGGGACGGGAAGGGCGCGCGGCCCCTGGGGCGGGCGGACCAGTGGGCCCCGCGCTGGGCGGGGGACCGGGTGGAGCTGCTCGTCCCCCCGGTCGAGGTGGTCAGGGCCCTGCGGAGCCTGCTCGCCATGGGCGTGGCCGACGTGACCGTCGAGGAGGCGGGGCTGGACGAGGCCTTCCTCGACCTCTACCGCAACGGCAGCGGCACCGGCACCGGCACAGGCACAGGCAACGGCAACGGCACCGTGCGGGAGGAGCCGTGAGCGCGCGGTGGCCGCTGCTGTGGCTGGCGCTGCACCGGCGCCGGCGGATGCTGATCGCCCTCGTGGTGGGCATGGTCGTCTTCGAGACGCTCATCGTGGTGGTGGCCAACACCATCGCCCCGGGGCAGCTGTTCGCCACCGGCGGCAGACGACCACCGTCGGTGTACCGGGCGTTCAGCGGCTCCGGTGGCGACGTGTCGATCGCGAGCTACCCCGGGCTGCTCGGGGCGGGGCTGATCCACCCGTTCTGGATCGCCATGCAGCTGACCGCGATCGGTTCGCTGGCCGCCGCCGCGGTGGCCGCGGACGTGGAGTCGGGAACGATCGAACTGGTCATGGTGCGACCGGTGAGCCGCAACCGGCTGCTGACCGAACGGGCGGCGGCGCTCGGCATCGCCGTCCTCGCCCTGAACGCGGCGGCCACGGCGGCGGTGGCGGCCGGGGTCTGGCTGTCGCCCGGCATCCACCGGGCCGTGCCGCTGACCGGCGTCCTCGCCGCCGGGGTGATGGGGTGCGGATTCGCGTTCTGCGTGGCGGGCCCGGCGCTGGCCGTGTCGGCCGGCGGCAGCCGGCGGGCCCCGGTGGTCGGCGTGACCATCGCGATCGGGGCCGTCGGCTTCGCCGTGAACTTCATCGCCCTGGCCTGGTCCAAGGCGGCGCCGCTGAGGTTCGTCAGCCCGTTCCACTACTACACGCCGGGCGACGCGCTGGCCCGGGGCGAGGTGCTGTGGCCGCAGTTGGGCGTCCTCGTAGGCGTCGGCGCGCTGGGGCTGGCGGGGGCGTACGCACTGCTGAGGAGGCGGGACCTCGCCCCGTAGACCGCAGGGCGGGCGCGCCCCCGGGAGGCGCCGTGGGGTACGGGCACCCGCCCGGGCACGCGCCCGGTGGCCCCGCCGTCAGCCCTCGTCACCCGGTGTGTACGCGGTGAACGGGGCCCAGCCCTTGATCGCGAAGCCGCCGCCGTCCCGGGCCACTTCGGCGGCGCCGTGACCGCCGAAGTGCGCCGGGATCAGCAGCCCTCCCCGATCGGCGGCCCAGCCGAGCAGCCGGCGCCGGGCGGCCCGCGCCTGACCGGCGTCCTCGCAGAAGCAGCTGTTCGCGTCCGGTTCCAGGATCTGCACCGGGCTGTGCAGCAGGTCCCCGACGAACACCGCCCGGTCCGTGCCGGAGGCGAGGGTGACCACGGACGAGCCGGGCGTGTGGCCGGCGGCCAGGTCGAGGCGCAGGTTCGCGTCGATCCGGTGGCTGTCGCCCTCCCACAGCAGGGTCCGGCCCGCCGCGTGGACGGGGGCGACGCTGTCCTCGAAGGCCTCGACGTTGCCGTCGCCCAGGACGGAGGTGTGTCCGTTCGCCGGGTTCCAGAAGTCGAAGTCGTCGCGGTGGATCAGGTACGTGGCGTTGGGGAAGGTCGGCACCCAGTCGTCGCCGTCGAGACGGGTGTTCCAGCCCACGTGGTCCGCGTGCAGATGGGTGTTGACGACGAGGTCGACGTCCTCGGGCCGTACCCCGGCCCGGGCGAGGTTGTCCAGGAAGCCGGTCTCCTGCCGGTCCCAGGGCATGCCGGGGCGCGACTTGTGGTTGCCGCCGCCCGTGTCGACGAGGATGGTGCGGCCCTCGCTGCGCAGCACCCAGGTCTGCAGCGCCGCGTTGGCGACGGGCGGCTCGCCGCCGACGAACTCCGGCTCCAGCCAGGCGGATTCCGCCTTCCAGACGTCCGTGCTGCTGTCGGGGATGAATCCGTGGGGAGAGAGGCCGAGGGGTCCGTAGTACTCGCGGACCCGGCTGACGCTGACGTTGCCCAATTCGATGGTGTCCATGGCCACCACACTCGGCGGCCACGGCGCGGGCAGCCACACCCTTCGCTGCCTATCCCCGGCAGGGAGCGGCAGGCGGCATGCAGCCCGCGGATACTGGGCACATGGACGGACAGAGCTCACTCGGCGCGTTCCTGCAGGCCCGCCGCTCCCGGCTGACGCCCCAGGACATCGGCCTCGACACGTACGGGGAAAGGCGCCGCGTGCAGGGCCTGCGCCGTGAGGAACTGGCCCTGCTCGCCGGGGTCAGCGCCTCGTACTACGCCCGCCTGGAGCAGGGCCACGCGCACAACGCCTCACCGGAGGTGCTGGACGCGATCGCCCACGCCCTGAGGCTGGAGGAGGTCGAACGCCGCCACCTGCACGACCTGGCGGGCGCCGCCGTCCGACGACGCCGTCCGGCCCGCCGCCCGCCGGTGGAGCGGATCGCCCCGGCGACGCGCGCGTTGCTGGACTCCATGCCCGACGTGCCGGCCGTCGTCACGGGCCGGCGGACCGACGTACTGGCCTGGAACCCGCTGGGCCACGCCCTGTTCGCCGGCCACCTGGACCCGCTCGCACCGGACCGGCCCGCGGACCGCCCCAACAACGCCTCGCTCATGTTCCTCGACGCCCACACCCGGGACCTGTACGAAACCTGGGAGGACAAGGCCCGGGCCGTCGTCGCCTCCCTGCGCTACGCGGCGGGCCGGCACCCCGACGACGCCGCTCTCGCCGCCCTCGTCGGTGAACTCAGCATGCGCAGCCCCGAGTTCGCGACGATGTGGGCCGACCACCGGGTGCGGCCCTGCACCATCGCCGAACACAGGCTGCGGCACCCCCTGGTGGGCGCGCTCACGGTCACCCAGCAGGCGCTGACGATCTCCGAGGACCAGATCCTGGTCGTGGCGACCGCCCCGGCCGGCTCGGCGGCTCACACGGCCCTGCGCCTGCTGGCGCAGGCCACGAGGCCCGGGCCGACAGCGGCCCCGGAGCCCCGGAAGGAGGGGGCGGGGGCGTTCCCCCGGCCCTGACGGGACCTCTCGCCCTACGTCAGCCGCACTTGACCCCGGCCGAGGCGGCGACGAGCGTCTCGTCGAGCTTCTGCACCTGGGGCTTCAGCTTGGCCTGCGCGTCGGCGCCCGTTGCGTCGCCCGGCAGGTCCGCGTAGCCGGACTTGAGATCGCCGACGGCCGACTGCACAGCCGACTTCTTCGCCGAGTCGAGATCGCCCAGGGAGGAGGCGACGCTCTCCCAGTCCTTCTGGACCGCCTTCACGGCGTCCCCCAACTGGTCCTTCGTCGTGGTGGCCGGGTCGAGAGCGGCCAGCTTGGCCTGGTCCGCCTTCAGCGTGGAGAGGCCGTCGCACAGGTCCGCGGCGGCCTTCGTCGCCTGTTCCTTGGGGCTGCTGTCGTCCGACGAGCAGCCCGACAGGAACAGGACCGCGGTGGCCGTGCCCAGCGCTGCGGTGATGGCGAGACGCTTCATGGAGATACCTCCGATATCGGATGTCTTGGCGGGGATCTGACGTCGGGGGCTCAGGCGGCGAAGACCTCGCGGAGCTGCCGCTCCTGCTCATGGGAGAGGTTCGAGCGGATCAGCTGCGCCCGCACTTCCGGGAAGGCGCCGCGCACCCGCTCGATCACGGCGTCGGAGGAGAGCAGGAACAGCGCGGAAGTCCCCGGCTTGACCTCGCTCTTCACGTCGTCGATGAACCGGTCGTCGATGCCCACGTCGGTCAGCGATCCGCCGATGGCGCCGGCCGCCGCACCCACGGCGGCGCCGAGCAGCGGCACGAAGAACAGGAGGCCGAAGAGCATCCCCCAGAAGGTGCCGGTGAGCGCCCCGGCCCCCGTGAGGTTGTTCAGCTGCCGGGTCTTCGGGTTCCCGCGGTCCTCGGGCCACGTGACGACCGCCGCGTCGTGCACCTGTATCAACTGTTCCTTCTGCAGCGTGAGCAGGGCCGTTTCGGCCTGCTGCGCGCCCTCGGGCGTGGGGAACTTCCAGACGGTGAGGGTGGTGGATGCCACGTAACGCTCCAGTCGCCGGGTGGTGTTGCCTTGGCGCCCAGTACAACCCAGACCCTGACGATCCGCCATAAATGCCCACAACGTGAAGGCCCGTCAGTCCGTGGAGCAGGTGTCTGCGCACCCGTGGGACGGGCCCGCGGCCTCATCCGGGTACGTGTCGCCCCGACCGGAGTGACCCAGTGTCACGTGGCGCTCCGTCAGCGTGATTCGCCCGTTCGGCCGTACGCTCGTCTCATGAACCACACGCCCGAGCCGTTTCGGCTCCTCGCCGGCGCCGACACGTCGCCGGTCATCCTGCACGTGCCGCACTCCTCGCGCGTCATACCGGAGTCCGTCCGCGCCGGCATCGTGCTGGACGACCGGGCGCTCGATCTGGAACTGGACCACATCACGGACTCCCACACCGCCGACATCGCCGCGGCGGCCGCTGCCCGCTGCGCGGTCACGCCGTGGCAGTTCGTCAACGGGCTGTCCCGGCTCGTCATCGACCCCGAGCGGTTTCCCGACGAGCGCGAGGAGATGCTGGCCGTGGGCATGGGCGCCGTGTACACGCGCACCACCCACCGGGAGGACCTGCGCCCCGACGGCTTCGACGGCCGGCCGCTGATCGAGCGCTGGTTCCACCCCTACGCGGAGGCCATGACGCGGGCCGTGGAGGACCGGCTGGAGGCCACCGGGCGGGCCGTGATCATCGACGTGCACTCCTACCCCACGCAGCCGCTCCCGTACGAGCTGCACGGCGACGGCGGCCGCCCGCCGATCTGCCTGGGCACGGACCCCTTCCACACCCCGGCCGGGCTCCTCGCCGCGGCCGAGAAGGCGTTCGCGGGCTTCGGCGGCACGGGGCTCGACAGCCCCTTCGCCGGCACCTACGTCCCGCTGAAGCACTACGGCCGGGACGACCGGGTCGGTGCGCTGATGGTCGAGATCCGACGCGACGTCTACATGTCCGAACCCGGCGGACCCGCCGGCCCCGGCCTCATCGCACTGGCGGCCGCCCTGGCGGAACTCGCCGATGCCGCCCGCCAGGAGGGCTGAGGGCGCCGGCGGCACGTCCCGGCCGGCCGGTGGGGGAGCCGGCCGGCCGGGACGCCTGGCTCAGGCCAGGTCGAACCGGTCCAGGTTCATCACCTTCACCCACGCCGCCACGAAGTCACGCACGAACTTCGCTCCGGCGTCCGCGGACGCGTACACCTCGGACAGCGCCCGGAGCTCGGAGTGCGAACCGAAGACGAGGTCGACGGCGGTGGCGGTCCACTTGACCTTGCCCGTGGCGCGGTCCCGGCCCTCGAAGACGTTCTCGTCCGCGGCCGACGCCTTCCACTCCGTACCCATGTCCAGCAGGTTGACGAAGAAGTCGTTGGTCAGCGTCTCCGGCCGGCCGGTGAACACACCGTGCGGGGACTGCCCGAAACCGGCGTTCAGGGCACGCATGCCACCGACGAGGACCGTCATCTCGGGCGCGGTCAGCGTCAACAGGCTGGCGCGGTCCAGCAGGAGGGTCTCCGGCGACAGCTTCTCGCCCGCCCGGAGGTAGTTGCGGAATCCGTCCGCCCTGGGCTCCAGTACGGCGAACGACTCCACGTCGGTCTGCTCCTGCGAGGCGTCCGTGCGCCCGGGGGCGAACGGGACCGTGAGCTCGTGCCCGGCGTTCTTCGCCGCCTGCTCGACGGCCGTGCACCCGCCCAGCACGATCAGGTCGGCGAGTGAAACCTTCGCGCCGTTCTGCGAGTTGAACTCCTGCTTGATCCCGTCGAGGGTCCGCACCGCCTCGGCCACCTCGGGACGGGCGTTGACCTCCCAGTCCTTCTGCGGCGAGAGCCGGATCCGCGCCCCGTTGGCCCCGCCCCGGTTGTCGGTGCCGCGGAAGCTCGCCGCCGACGCCCAGGCGGTGGCGGCCAGCTGGGACGCGGACAGTCCCGAGGCCAGGATCCGGGCCTTGAGGTCGGCCACCTCCCGGTCCCCGACCAGCTGGTGATCGACCGCGGGGACCGGGTCCTGCCACGGCTGCGGTTCGGGGATCCACGGGCCGAGGTAGCGCGAGAGGGGCCCCATGTCACGGTGCAGCAGCTTGTACCAGGCCTTGGCGAACGCGTCCGCGAGCCTGTCCGGGTTCTCGTGGAAGCCCTTCGAGATCGGCCCGTAGACCGGATCCAGCTTCAGCGAGAGGTCCGTCGTCAGCATCATGGGGGCGTGCCGCTTCGACGGATCGTGCGCATCGGGCACCGTGCCCTGGGCCGAGGCGTCGGTGGGGGTCCACTGGTGCGCACCGGCCGGGCTCGTCGTCAGCTCCCAGTCGTACTTGAAGAGGTTGTCCAGGTAGCCGTTGTCCCACTTCGTGGGCTCCGTGGTCCAGGCGCCCTCCAGACCACTGGTGATCGTGTCGACGCCCACGCCGCTGCCCTGGCTGTTCTTCCAGCCGAGGGCCTGCTGTTCGATGGGGCAGGCCTCGGGTTCCGGACCGACGTACTCGGGGCCGACCGCGCCGTGGCACTTGCCGAAGGTGTGGCCCCCGACGATGAGCGCGACCGTCTCCTCGTCGTTCATCGCCATCCGCCCGAACGTCTCGCGGATGTCCCGCGCGGCGGCGATCGGATCCGGGTTCCCGTTGGGGCCTTCCGGATTGACGTAGATCAGCCCCATCTGCACGGCGCCGAACGGACCGGTGAGCTCCCTGTCGCCGGTGTAGCGCTCATCGCCGAGCCAGGTGTCCTCGGGCCCCCAGAAGATCTCCTCGGCCTCCCAGATGTCCTCGCGCCCGAAGCCGAACCCGAAGGTCTTGAACCCCATCGATTCCATGGCGCAGTTTCCGGCGAACACCAGAAGATCCGCCCATGAGATCTTCTGCCCGTACTTCTGCTTGACGGGCCAGAGCAGACGGCGCGCCTTGTCGAGGCTCGCATTGTCCGGCCAGCTGTTCAGGGGAGCGAAACGCTGGGCGCCGGAGCCGCCACCGCCCCGGCCGTCGGCGATCCGGTACGTTCCCGCGGCGTGCCAGCTCATCCGGATGAACAGCGGCCCGTAGTGGCCGTAATCCGCGGGCCACCAGTCCTGTGAATCCGTCATCACCGCGATGACGTCCCGCTTCAGGGCGTCGACGTCCAGGGTCGCGAATTCCTTGGCGTAGTCGAAGTCCTCGCCCAACGGATTGGACTGGGGTGACTGCTGGTGGAGGACCTGGAGGTCCAGCTGGTTCGGCCACCAGTCCCGGTTCGTCCTCGGGGTGGTCGGGGTGGGGGTCGGGGAGGAGATTGCGGGGTTCTCGCTTTCGCTGCCGGACACGTCCGTCCTTCTTCCTGTCGCGCTGTTCCATATCTGCCGGCTCGGCGTCCGTATGGTCGCGCACGGCAGACCTCACCGCCACGAGAACACGCAGGCGTGGCGTCCGGCAATCAGCCGAAGTCCATCCGGGTGATGCGGTGAAAATCGGATGGACTTCTCATCGAAATGCCGGCGGATTTCCGTGAGCCCGAAAAGGTGAAACAGGAATGGGCAATCCGGTTCGGACGGCTCAGAGCCCGGCGACCTTCGAGCTCGCCGACAACTCGTACACGAGAGTGACCGTGCGCCGCCCGCCGGGAGGCAGGGAGACGTCCCAGCGGGCGATGCCCTCGGCGTCGACCGCTTCGGGCGCCGGGGAACAGGCGTCCTTCCGCAGGCGTACCTCCACCGCCGAGACCTCCGAGACCGGAATCCGCTCCCGCAGGACGACGACCCGCTCCCCGCGCTCCCCGGGGGCGGAGAACCGCGACAGGTGCAGCCTGACCGTGCGGGTGACCACGGTCCGCTGCATGATCCCGGTGGTGTCCCGGGACTCCTCGGTGTGCCGGACCACGCCGTGGTCGTCGCAACTGCCGAACGCGAGCTCCACGGGCGCGCCCGGCGCGGTGAAGTCCAGCGTGCCCCGGCCGCTGAACCCGTTGCCGCGGACCAGGTCCACGGGCCCGGCGAGCAGCGCGTGCCCGGACAGGTTGTCGAACCGCACCACCTGGGTGACCAGCGGCGACAGCTCGGGTGAGCAGGCGTACTCGCTGCTCGCGGGCGCGGTGAAGACGGAGAGCGGCACCCGGTGGGCGCGCCCGTCCCCGGGCACGGAGACCGGAACGGGGGAGGTCAGCACCCGCGCCTCGCCGCCGTCGTCCACGCCCGGCAGGCCGAGCACGGGGGCCGGGCCGAGGTCCCCGATCTCCTCCTCGCGCAGCTCCACGTCGACCGTGCGGCGCTCCGCCGCGGACCGGTCCTTGAGGGTCAGGACGTCCTCGCCGAGCCGCGGCGGATCGCCGGCCAGCGCCGACCGGGCGGTCGACAGGGTCAGCCGTACGTCCGACCAGTCCTCGCCGGTGCGCTGCCAGACCACCGCGTCGGTCTCCAGCGTCAGGGCGTCCCCGGCCGCCACGGCCCGGTAGGAGGGCCGCCACAGCGCACACGGGGTGAGGTGTCCCAGGCGCAGCCCGACCGGCCCGGCCGCCGCGGTCTCCACGGTCAACTCGACATGGCCGACCAGCTCGGCGGGCTCCTCCTCGGAGAGCCGCACCGCCCGCCGGGTCTCCCCGAGCTCGGCGGCGAGCGCGGCCAGCCGGGCCTCCACGACGCGCAGCCGCTCCCCTCGGGTATCGCGCTCCTCATCGACCCGGTCCAGTTCGCGGGACCAGCGGGAGCGTTCGGACTCCCCGGATCCGGCGCCCTCGCCGATCTCGCGCAGCAGGTCGGCGGCGAGGCGGGCCAGCAGACCCTGGCGGGTGAGCAGCCGGCCGCGTTCCCGCTCCAGGGCGGTCTGTTCCTCTTCGAGGGCGTGTACGCGGTGGCGCAGGACGGAATCGTCGTCGGCGGACGGCAGCGGCCCGCGCGGAGTCCAGCTGCGGACGATCCGTACGTCGAGCACGGTCGCCGGGTGTTCGGCGGTCAGTTCGGCGTGCAGGGTCCGGTCGACGGCCAGCGCACTGACCGGCCCCAGACGCAGCCGTTGGACGCCCGCCTCCAGATCGAGCACGGTGCTCCGCTCGACGTGGGCACGGTCCTCCAGGCACGTGACGGCGGTGACGGGAAGGGGGATCGGCTTCGGGACCGTGGACATGGCGGTGGTCAGCTCCTGCGGTTGCCGCCGACCAGGGCCTTGCCGGTCGGGATGCGGATCTCGTAGCCGCCGTCGAGGGCGGCGGTGGCGCCGGCGGGGAGGTCGAGGCGCCAGATGCGGGTGCCCGGGGCATGGTGCTCCGATCCCTCGCCCTCCACGGGTGCCGTCCAGTCGGACCGTTCCTCGATCCGGACGTCCGGTTCGGAGGTGACCGGCACCCGCTCGCGGACTTCGACGGTGACGGGCCCCGCGAGCCGGTTGGCCAGCTCCACGTGGACACGGTGGTCGAGCACCGTGGTGCCGCCGCGCAGGCCCGAGGTCGACTCGTTCAGGTTCGTGCGGCGCGTGACCCGGATGCCCTCGGCCGGCCCGAGTCCCACCCGGCGGACGCCACCGGGCGCGAGCGTGGGCAGCCCGGCGGTCAGCAGGAAGCCGTCGTCGACGACGACCTCCACCGGGCCGGCCAGCAGCGCCTGGTCGGTGGCGTTGGAGAGCACGAGCGTCGCGTACACCGTCTCCTCCACGGACGGCACGCACAGGTACTCGGTGCGCAGGCCGACCGGGATCTCGCCGACGGTGACGGTGTGCCAGGTGCCGTCCGACGGGATGTCCGCGCGGGCGGCGGCGTCGAAGCGGTGGTCGAAGGACCCGGCCGACGCGCGGGGCCGTACCGCCTGCCCGGGCAGCGGCAGCGCGGCCACCGCCTCGGCCCGGCGGCGGCACTCGTCCGTCACGGGGTCGCCGGCCGCGCCGGGGAACAGCCTGCCCCGGCGGGCGCCCGGCTCCTCGGGGCCGGACAGGACGAGCTCGGCGTAGTCGAGCTCGGCGCCGCTCGGCCGCGGCGGACCGGATACCGGGTCCGGGGCGGGAGCGGGCGGCGCCGCGGCCATGCCGGGGGCCGCGGGAGCGGCAGGCGCCGCGGGTGACGGGGGAGCCATCCCGGCGGGGCGCCCGGCGAACCCGGCACCGTCACCCGGCCCGGCACCGCCGCGCGGCCTGCCACCGGCACGCGCCCTGGCGGGGGCCGGGCGCGGGGCGGGCGAGGCGGCGAGGTCGGGCATCGCGCCGCCGACGGCCCCGGGCGCCGGGGCGGGCGGAGCACCGTAGGCCTGGGGTACCGGCGCCGATGCCGGTACGGGCACGGGCAGCGGCGGGGGAGGCGGAGGCGGCGGCGGAACGGGCGTGGTGGCCGTGCGCGGTCGGGGGCCGGCGGCCTCGTACGCGGTGAACAGGTCGGCGAGCCCGGCAGGGGGCTCGCGCCAGCCGGAAGGCGCGGGGGCGGGCTGACGGCGCCCGATCCGGATCGACCGGAGCCTCGGCAGATCCGTGCGGCGCCGCAGATCGGCGGTGGCCAGGGCGATGCGGACGCCGGTCCAGTCCTCGCCGGTCCGCTGGGCGACCGACGCGCGCAGCACCAGGCGTCCGGTGCCGTCCCCCTGACGGTGGGTGAGCCGGTAGGCCGGCGCCCAGACGGCGCCCGGCACCCCGTACTCGACCTCGACCTCGACCTCCGTCTCGGAACCACGGGTGCCGTCGAAGGTCAGGACCGCGCAGACGGTGGTCTCCACGTGCGCGGCCGGTGCGTCGGTGGAGGCGCGGGAGAGCCGGTCGGTGGCGACGGCGAGCTCGTGCCCGAGATCGCGCACGGCCGCCTCCAGCTCGACGAGGCGGCCGTGCAGCCGCTCCAGCCGCTCGTCCACGAAGTCGGCGAACTCCAGCCACACGTCCACCGGAGTACGCCGGTGCGGGTCCTCGGGCTCGCGGGCGGGCGGGACCGGGTGGAGGGCCGTGACCTCCTCGATCCGGCTCAACTGCCGGTCCCGGCGCCCCTGCGCCGCCGCGTACTCGTCGCGCAGCCGCTCGACCTCGCGCCGCAACGCGTCGGGCGTGTCCGTACCGAGGGGCTCGGCCTCCACTTCCACCCGGGCCTCGGTGACGCGTACCCCCGGGGCACCCAGGACGCGGGCCCGCAGCGAGCCGGGGTCCAGCGAGCGGGGCAGTCCGGTCACCCGCACCCGGCCGTCAGGGGGCACGGTGCCCCGGGCCAGGCGGCGGCAGAGCGCGCCCTGCGCGTACACCACGACCGAATCGAGGGTCGCCCCCCACCTCTGCTCTGCTTCTGCAACCATGTGCTCCGCCCCCAGCGCCTCCATGCCAAGCGAAGCCTACGCCCGATCGGGTGACGGTACGGCACTAACTCCCGGCGGGGGTGAGCAGGAGGAAGTCGGCGTCCGACGGGTCGAGGCAGACGGCCATCCGGCCGATGCCCGGGGCGTCCACGGGCCCCATCTGCACGCTGCCGCCGTTCTCCGTGACCCTGGCGACCGCGGCGTCGCAGTCGGTGACGTTGAAGACCGGGTGCCAGTACGGCCGTCCGTTCGCCAGGGAGAGGTGCTCCGCGGGGAGTTCCAGCAGCCCGCCCTGCATGCGCTCCTGGGGGAGTCCGGCCGGGGTGATGAGGGTGTAGGTGCCCTCGCCGCCCGGCATCGGCGTGTCGCTGAACTGCCAGCCGAGGACACCCCCGTAGAACTCCCGCGCGCCCGCGGCATCGCTCGTGTACAGCTCCGTCCAGGACAGCGAGCCGGGCTCGTCCACCAGCTCGACGCCGCTGTCCTTCCCGGGCTGCCACACGGCGAACTGGCCCCCCGCGGGGTCGTCGTACTGCGCCATCCGGCCCCATTCGCCGAGGTCCCTCGGCGCCACCCGCACCTTGCCGCCCGCGCGTTCGACGAGCCGGGTCGTGGCGTCCGCGTCGCTGACGCTGTAGTAGATCATCCAGGCCGAACGCGCGCCCTCCTCGGTGAGCTTGCCGAGTCCGGCGACGAGCTTGCCGTCCTTGCGGAACATCCCGCCTTCCATGTTCCCGTCCCCCGCATCTCCTCCCTCGCCCGCCTCGCCCATGGGCTCGTACTCCCATCCGAGCACGGCTCCGTAGAAGGCGGCGGCGGCACGGACGTCGGGAGCGCCCAGGTCGAGCCAGCAGGGGGATCCGGGCACGAAGTCGGTGGTGATCATGGCGCTTGCCTTTCGGGGATCGAGTACGACCCCAGCCTGGCACCGGACCCCGCCGCCCGCCCGTCGATGGACCGGGCCTGCCGTCAGTCGGCCGGCTTGCCGGGCTGTTCGTGGGTGGCGCAGTGGATGCCGCCGCCGCCCGAGGCGATCGTGTCGATCCTGACCGGCACGATGTCCCGCTTCGGGAAGTGCTCCTGCAGGATGCCCCGCGCCCGGTCGTCGGCCTTCGCGTCGCCGAAGCGGGGCATGAACACCGAGCCGTTGGCCACGTAGAAGTTGGCGTACGTCGACACGAAGTCGTCACCGTGGCCCGTGATCTTGTCCAGGTCGGGCTGCGGCAGGTCGATGATCTCCAGACGCCGCCCGCGGGCGTCGGTCGCCTTGGCCAGGACGGCCCTCGCCTGGTCGGAGGAGCGGGACCAGGAATCGGGGGGCGTGCCCGGGTACGCCTTGTCCAGGAGGACGACACCCGGGGCCGCGAACCGTACGAGGCTGTCGACGTGGGCGTCGGTGATGTCCTCTCCGCGCACGCCGGCCAGCCAGATCACCTTCCGGACTCCGAGGGTCTGCTTGAGCTCGGCTTCGATCTGGTCCCGGCTCTTGCCCGGGTTGCGGTTGTCGTTGACGATCGAGCTCTCCGTGATCAGGAGGGTGCCCTCGCCGTCCGTCTCGAAGGAGCCGCCCTCGGCGACCAGCGGCGCCTGGATGCGCGGGATCTTGTACCTCTCCAGCAGCTTGCGGCCGACCTGGGCGTCGTTCGTGTGCTCCTGCTTGTCGCCCCAGCCGTTGAAGTTGAAGTCGACGCCGGCGAGCTTGCCGCCGTCCTCGATGAACACCGGGACGGTGTCACGGGCCCACAGGTCGTCGACCTCCATGGGGATGACCTCGACGCCGGAGCCGCACGCCTTCTGGGCCGCGGCCTGCTGGTCGGGCCTGGCCATCATCACGACGTACTCGTACTGCGCGATGGCGCGCGCCACACGGGCGATGTCCTCCCGTACGTAGGGCAGGTCCTGCTCCCATACGGAGGCCAGCGCCGGCCAGGACATGAAGGTGCGGGTGTGGCTCTCCCACTCGGCGCCCAGGTGCCGGGCTCCGGCGGGGGCGGAGCTCTGGCCGGAGGGGTTGGCGGAGGTGCCGGGCCGTCCGGTTTCACCGGGGCCGCATGCCGAAGCGCCGAGGGCGAACACTCCGAGGCCGGCGAACGTGCGGAGGGCCGCACGGCGGGATGCTGAGAACGCGGACACGGTTGACTCCGATCGTGAACTGGCGGGATGAAGTTAGCCGTGGATGCCGGGCATCGCGGGGACGCGTGGCGCAGGGGCGACGATCGGGGCCTGCTTGGAGCACAGCGCGTCGACTTCACCGTACGTGGGGTGGGTCCGCCAGGGCGGCTGGGCCGCAGTGTCGCCACTCTCGCACTGACTGAAGTTTCAGTCAATTTCACGGGCGTGTGAGGTGGGGATGCGGGAGGGGCGGGGTGGGCGGTGAGGTCAGTTCCCGCCGAGTCGGCGCAGATGTCCCAGTTCCACTTCGACGGCGTCGAGCATCAGCTCGCGGGCGTGCGACACCTGCAGCACGCCGCTGAGCCAGCGCATGCTGAGTCCTTCCAGCAGTGCCGTCAGCCGTTCCGCGGAGGCCGTGAGCGCGGGGGCGGGCGTCAGCGGCTGCGCGCACGCGAGGAGGTAGGCGACCTCCTGGACCCAGCTCAGTCCGGCCTTGGCCAGGTCCTCCCGCAGCTCGGGCTCGAAGATCGCGCTGGCGCGCAGTTCGCCCCAGGCCGTGCTGTTCTCGCGCACCGCGGCCGCCTCCTGGAACTCGAGCAGGAGGGACTGCTCCAGGGTCTCGCGGGGGTCCTCCGGGAACGGGTCCGTGTCGTCGAGGCTTCCCGTGTAGCGTTCCGCGCGGTCGTTGATGAACTCCAGGGTGCGGCGCAGGATGCCGGCCCGGTCCTTGAAGTGGTAGTAGACGAGCGCCGTGGACACCCCGGCTTCGGCCGCGAGTTCCTCCACCCGCAGCCCGCGGACCCCCCGCCGGGCTATGAGCCGGGCGGCCGCTTCCAAGATTGCCGTTCTGCGGTCCGTCACTGCCTGATCCCCTCCTCACGTTCTCGGCCGCCATCGTCTCACATTGACTGAATCTTTAGTTAGCGGCACGATGCGGGGGCAGTCGGCTCTGCCCTGCCCGGTGCCGGTCGTGGCCGTGGAGGCACCGGGGCGGGCCGCGTCCTGCGCTTCGTACATATCGCCGAAAGAGCCACCGCATGTCCGCTCAGATTCCCGGTGTGCAACACGCCCACAAGGCCCTGTCCGCCGACGACCCCCACGAGATCGGCGGCTACCGCCTCCACGCCCGGCTGGGCTCCGGCGGCATGGGGGTGGTCTACCTGGCCTACACCCCGGGGGGCCGCCCGATCGCCCTGAAGGCGGTGCGAGCGGACTTCGCCGGAGACCCCGAGTTCCGCCGGCGCTTCGCCCAGGAGGTGGCGAGCGCCGAGCGCATCCACGGGCTGTTCACCGCCCAGGTGGTCGATTCGGGGGTGGACGCCCCCACACCGTGGCTGGCCACCGCCTATGTGCCCGGCCCGACCCTGCACGAGGTGGTGCAGCGCCACGGTCCACTGCCGGTCCGCACGGTGCTGCTGCTCGTGGCGGGGATCGCCGAGGCGCTCCAGGCGATCCACCGGGCCGGGGTGGTCCACCGGGACCTCAAGCCCGCCAACGTCCTGATCGCCGAGGACGGTCCCCGCGTGATCGACTTCGGGATCGCGCGGGCGGCCGACGCCACCGCGCTGACCGGCGTCGGACTGCGGATCGGCACCGCCGCGTTCATGGCACCGGAGCAGGCGATGGGCCTGCAGGTCACCCCGGCGAGCGACGTCTTCGCCCTCGGGTCGCTGGCGGCGTTCGTGGCCGGGGGAGTGCCCCCGTTCGGAGCCGGAGCGGAGTCGGCCGCCCTGTACAAGGTGGTCCACGAGCAGCCCGACCTCACCAGGGTGCCGCACGACCTGCGCTCCCTCCTGACGTGGTGTCTCGCCAAGCGGCCCGAGGGCCGCCCGACGCCGGACGAGCTGATCTCGGCCGTGCAGGCCCACCCCACCGTGGGCCACCGCCTGGAGTTCGCCGACGGCTGGCTCCCGCACCAGGTCAGCAGCGAGATATCGGGGCGCGTCCAGCAGCCCGACGCCGTACCCGTACCCGTCCCCGTCCCGGCCCCCACTCCCACGCATGACCGGCTGACGCTCGCCGCCCCCGCGGCCCCCGTCGCGCACCCCGCGACCGCCGTCCGGCCGGATCCGCCCGCCTCCCGCCGGGCCCGGCGGCGCGGGCGCCGACTGCCGGTCACGGCTCTGGCCGCGGTCTCGGTACTCGTACTGGGCGGCGCCGCCACGGCCTGGTTCCTGGACGTTCCGGAGGAGCCGGAGGCAGAGGTCCCCGCGGCTTCCGCCGGTCACACCTCGCCGCCCGCCTCCCCGCCGGTCAGCCCGTCCCCTTCCCCCTCGGCCCCGTCGTCGGCCGGCTTCAAGGCCGGCTACGCCAACGCCGAACTGACCTCTCCGGAGGCCGGCTACGAGTTCGACCTCAAGACGGGGAAGGTGGTCCCGGCCGAGACGGCCGCCTGGTACCTGGCCCGCACCCAGACCGAGTTCGTCACCTCCGAGGACAGCGACGCCTTCATCGCGACCGGGAACGAGCTGAGCCCCGCCGACTGCGTACGGGGGGTCGAGACGCAGCCCGTGACCACCATCGCCTTCAGCGCCCTGAGCGGCGGACGGCCCTTCTGCATCCGCAGCGCCGACCAGAAGGAGATCGCCGTCGTGCGCCTGGTCTCGGCCGCACCGGGCGGCGGACCCGTCACGGTGGAGGTGAGCCACCACCGGAAGACGGGGTGAGGAGGCGTGAGGACGCGTGCGGACGAGTAAGGACAGGTGAGGAGAGGTGAGGGCGGAGTGACGGACCATGAGACCCGTTCCCCGAGGCCGGGTACGGCCGGGTAAGGTTCGGCGCATGGCCCGACGCACATCCATTCTCGAAGCGGCCGCCCGGGTGATTGCCCGGAGCGGCGTCCGTGGCCTGCGCGTGGAGGAAGTCGCCGCCGAGGCCGGCGTGTCCACCTCGCTGCTCTACTACCACTTCAAGGACCGCACCGGGCTCCTGCGTTCGACGCTCGAGTTCATCAACGACCGGGCGGAGCGCTACACCACGGAACGCGGCGAGGACGCGGAACCGCTCGGCCCCCGTGAGGAACTCGCCGAGACCCTCCTCCTGGAGCTCCAGGACACCGCGGAGGTCCGGGAGAACAGCACCGCCTGGGGCGAGCTTCGGGCGAGCGCCGTCTTCGACGAGGTGCTGCGCGAGGACCTGGCCCGGGCGACCCTGGTGTGGGTGCAGGAAGTGGCGGCCCTGCTGGGTCAGGTGGAGCCGATGGCCCCGGCGGCCGCGCTCGCCGCGGCCGGCGAGCGGCTCACCGCCCTCCTGGAGGGCCTCAGCATGCGCTGGCTCAGCGGCGGGCTCCAGATCACGCACGCGCGGGCGCTGATGGAAGGCGCCATCGACGTCGAGCTGGCGCGGCTGCGCCAGAAGTAGCCCCCGCCCTCGAAGGCACCCCCTCGGCGGCGCCGGGGCCATCCCCCGGTGCGCCCGTACGCCTGTATGCCCGTACGCATCGTGATCAGAACGCGTTGCCTTCCGTACACCTCGCGTATTGACTGATTTTTCAGTCAGTGTCAGCATCGCAGCCACCTGTACTTCCTGTGACCGAACGACTCACGTCCTGTGCGTAGATCTGACAGGAATTTCAGAATCCTGTTGGATGTGCCGTCCAGGCTCTTGACTGAATTTTCAGTCGAGAGGAAGATTCCAACCACCGCGTACCAGCCTCTGGCTCGAATTGGCCCAGCGCCACACCGACTGCCGCCGGCCGGTACTTCTGGCGAGAAAGAAGAGAGACACGAGATGACTGCCTTCCGTATGCCCGCCGAGTGGTCCGCCCACGACGGGTGCCTGATGGCATGGCCCACCCGCACGGACCTCTGGGGCAGCGTGCTGGACGACGTCAAGGAGGAGTACGCGAACGTCGCCCGCGCCATCTCCGAGTTCGAGCCGGTGACGATGGTCGCCCCGCCCGGCTACGGCGACGACGCCCGTACCGCTTGCGGCCCCGACGTCACCGTCGTCGAGATGCCGCTGGACGACTCCTGGTTCCGCGACTCCGCCCCGTTGTTCGTGCTCGACGGGGACGGCCGGCGCGCGGGAGTGGACTTCCGCTTCAACTCCTGGGGCGAGAAGCACCAGCCGTGGGACTCCGACGACCGGATCAGCGGACTGCTGCTGGAGCACCTCGGAGTCGAGCGCATCCACTCCGACATGATCCTCGAGGGCGGCGCGATCACGGTCGACGGCGAGGGCACGCTGATCACCACGGAGCAGTGCCTGCTCCACCCCAACCGCAACCCCGGCATGAACCGGGACGAGATCGAAGCCGAGCTGAAGTCCCGCCTCGGCGTCGTCAAGGTCATCTGGCTTCCCTACGGCGGTCTCCTCGACACCGAGACCAACGGCCACGTCGACGGCGTCTGCGCCTTCGCGGCCCCCGGCAAGGTCGTCATCTCCCTGCCCGACGACCCCGCGCACCCCGACTACGCCCGGATGCGCGCCAACCGCGCCGTCCTGGAGGCGAGCACCGACGCCCACGGCCGCAGCCTGGAAATCGTCGAGGTCACCCAGTCGGCCTTCGCCGACCTCGCCGGCGGCGAGATCGAGGTGTCCTACCTGAACTACTACGTGGCCAACGACGGCGTCGTCGTCCCGGTGGCGGGTCTGCCCCAGGACGAGGAGGCCATGGCCGTGATCGCGTCGGCGTACCCGGGCCGCAAGGTCGTCGGGGTGCGGGCACTCGCGATCGCCTTCGGCGGCGGCGGGGTCCACTGCATCACGCAGCAGGTGCCCTCGGTGCGCGCCGACGGCTGACCACCGCGGACCGACCGCTCCTGACGGGCCGGCCCCGCGGCCCGTCAGCCACCCGCATCACGTACGGAAAGAGAGCGCGACGATGACCACACCCCCGCCCCGCACCGCCAGACGCACCGACCGCCCGTTCGCCCGGCTCGCCGCCGCGACCGCGGTCCTGGCGTCCTTCGCCCTGGTCGCGGCCTGCTCCGGCCCGCCCAAGAGCGGAGGGGCCCCCGTCACCGAGGTCACCCTGTCGAAGTCCACGCCGACGGCGAAGGGCGAGATCGACTCCTTCACCTGGGCGGTCTACGCCGAGCCGCCCACGCTCGACTACACGGTGGCCTTCGACTACCCGCAGAACACGATCCTCTCGAACGTCTGCGAGAGCCTCATGCGGTGGACGCCGGGACTGACCTTGGAACCGGGGCTGGCCCAGAAGGCGACCAACCCCGACCCCACCACCTGGGTCTACGACCTCCGGCCGAACGTGCGCTTCCACGACGGCGGTGTGATGAGCGCGGACGACGTGGTCTACAGCCTGGGCCGGCAGATGGACCCGGACAACGCGGCGGCCTGGGCCCAGAACTTCCAGAACGTCGACTCCGTGACCAAGACCGGACCGCTCCAGGTCACCGTCAAGCTGAAGAAGCCCGACTCCCAGTTCCCCCAGTACATGGCCACCGCCGCCGGCGTGGTCGCGTCCAAGGCCGGGATCGAGGCGGCGGGCAAGGACTACGGCACCACCGGCAGCCTCGCCTGCACCGGCCCCTTCAAGCTCGGCACCTGGAACAAGGGCCAGTCGATCGAGCTGGAGCGCTTCGACAACTACTGGGGCACCAAGGCCAAGTCCAAGAAGGCCGTCTTCCGGGTCCTGACCGACCCCTCCGCCCGCACCAACGCCATGCTCAGCGGCGAGGCCGACGGCGGATACCTGATCCCCACCGAGAGCTACGCCCGGCTTCGCGACAGCGGCGTGGGCAAGCTGTACTTCGGCGAGGGCCTGAGCACGGTCAACGTCAACATCACCAACATGCAGGGCCCGCTCGGCGACGTCCGCGTACGCCAGGCCCTGTCCCTCGCCCTGGACCGGGCCGGGTTCGTCAAGGCCGGCCTCGGCGGCGCCGGGACCGTCACCCACTCCCTCACCACCCGTGCCGCCTGGGCCGCGGCCCCCGAGAGCACCCTGAAGACCGCGCTCGACGGCCTGCCGCGCCCCGACCGCAACATCGAGCAGGCCAAGGCGCTGATCAAGGAAGCCGGAGCCACCGGCAAGACGCTGACCGTGGCCACCAGCTCCATCGGCCAGGACGTCTCCCTCCTCGCCACCGCGGTCCAGGCGGCCGGTACCCAGATCGGCTTGGACATCCAGCTCAAGACGATCGCACCGAACGCGTTCACCGCGCTGTTCACCGACCCCGCGGCGCGCGAGGGCATAGACATGTTCCCGCTCACCTACTACGACTCGATCACCGACCCGCTCGACCTGCTGACGAACTTCAAGACCGGCGCCTACATGAACTTCGCCGGCTACAGCGACAAGCAGTACGACGCGCTCGTCGACCAGGCCGTCGGCACCTACGAGCCGGAAAAGCGCCTGGAGATCGAGGCCAAGCTCCAGAAGCAGGCCGCCGAGCAGCTCCTGTGGATCCCGGTCGCCGAGTGGCCCACCGCCCTCTTCCTGAACAAGAGGATCACCGGCGCCCCGACGACGATCTCGTACATGTACTACCCGTGGGCCGCCGACGTGGGTGCCGCCCAGTGAACTTCCTGAGATTCGCGGCGCGACGGCTGGGGGAGATGGCCGCCACCCTGCTCGCCGCCTCGTTCGTCGTCTTCGGCGCCATGTACCTGGCCCCGGGCAGCCCGGCGAGCTTCCTGCTCGCGGGCCGCTCGGCCTCCCCGGAGGCCCTGGAGGCGATCAACGCCCAGTACCACCTGAACGACCCGTTCCTCGTACGGTACGGCCGCTGGCTCGGTGACGTCGTACAGGGAGACTTCGGGCGGTCCATCACCTACCGCACCGACGTCTCCCGGCTCCTGTCCGACCGCCTGCCCAGCACGCTGATGCTGGTCGCGATGGCCCTGGTGGTCGTGGTGGTGGCCGGCCTGCTGCTCGGCTGGATCGGCTCGGTGAAGGGCGGCGCGACCGACTCCGCCATCCTCGTGACCACCACCTTCGCCGTGGGCACCCCCTCGTTCGTCGCGGCCGTGCTGCTCCAGGGCCTGTTCGCCGTCAAGCTCGGCTGGTTCCCCAGCAGCGGCGCGGGCGACGGGTTCGGCGACATGCTCTGGCACCTGACCCTCCCGGCCCTCGCGCTCGCGCTGTACCTGATCGGCATGCTCGCCCGGGTCACCCGCTCCGCGATGCTCGAAGCCCTCGACAGCGAACACGTCACCGTGGCGCGCAGCCGCGGCGTCCCCGAACACCAGGTCATCCGCCGCCACGTGTTCCGCAACGCGTTGGGCACCGTGCTCACCACCGGCGGCCTCATCGTCTCCACCCTGCTGGTCTGCACGATCCTCGTGGAGACCGCCTTCAGCATCGGCGGCATCGGCCAGCTCCTCGAACTGTCCACCACCACCAAGGACTTCCCGACCGTCCAGGCCATCTCCCTGATCATCGTCGCCCTGTTCATGATCGTGAACCTCATCGTCGACCTGATACTGCCGCTGGTCGACCCGCGGATCACCCTCGGATCGAGGAGGTCCTCCGCATGACCGCCGTCCTGACCCGCCGGCCCGGCCTCTCCCGGATCCGGGTGACCGGTTCACCGCTGTACCTGGTCTGCCTGGTGTTCGTCGCCCTCGTCGTGGTGGCGGCGGTGCTCGCCTCCTGGCTCGTGCCGTACGACCCCAACGTCATCGACCTGGGCAACGCGCTCGCCGCCCCCTCCGCCGAGCACCCGCTCGGGGTGGACGCCGCCGGCCGCGACACCTTCTCCCGCCTGCTGCTGGGAGCCCGTACGTCCCTGCTGGGACCGCTCGGCGTGGTCGCCTTCTCCACCGTCGCCGGCGTCGCCGTCGGCATGGCCGCGGCCTGGAAGGGCGGCTGGATCGACTCCCTGCTCTCCCGCAGCACGGAACTGGTCTTCGCCTTCCCCGGCATGCTGCTGGCCATCCTGATCATCTCGGTCTACGGCGAAGGGCTGACCGCACCGGTCATCGCGCTCGCCGTCGCCTACCTCCCCTACGTCAGCCGCCTCACCCGCTCCCTGGTCCTGGCCGAACGCGAGCGCCCCTACGTCAGCGCCTACCAGGTGCAGGGGCACTCCTCGCTGCAGATCTGCCTGCGCCACGTCCTGCCCAACATCGCCCCCGTCGTGCTCGCCCAGTCCACGATCAACTTCGGATACGCCCTCATGGACCTCGCGGCACTGTCCTTCCTCGGACTCGGCGTGCCCGCCCTCACCCCCGACTGGGGCCGCATGGTCTTCGACGGCCAGACCGCGATCCAGCTCGGCTACCCGCTCTCGGCGATCCTGCCCTGTGCCGTCATCGTGCTGACGGTGGTCGCCTTCAACGTGGTCGGAGAACGCTGGGCCGACCGCGTCGCCAGGAGAGACCGATGACCCCAATCAACCCGACGCACCCGATCGAACCGATCGAACCGATCGAACCGATCGACCCGACGGAACCGCGGTACGCCCTCGACATCCAGGGGCTCCGGCTCAGCCTGCCCGGCACCGCCCGCCCCGTCCTCGACGGCGTCGACCTCACCGTCGCCGCCGGGGAGACCGTCGCCCTCGTCGGCGAATCCGGCTCCGGGAAGAGCCTCACCTCCCGCAGCGCCCTGCGCCTGCTGCCGCCGGGCGCCACGGTCGAGGGCTCCGTCCGCGTGGGCGGCCAGTCCGTGCTCACCATGGACGACGGCCAACTGCGGGACCTGCGCACCGGCACGGTGGCCATGATCTTCCAGGACCCCCGCGCCGCCATCAACCCGCTGCGCCGCATCGGGGACTTCCTCACCGAGAGCGTGCGCCTGACCAAGGCCATGAGTCAGGCGGACGCGGACGCCCGCGCCGCCGAACTCATCGAGGCGGTCGGCCTGGACCGCTCGGCCCTGAGGAAGTACCCGAGCCAGGTGTCCGGCGGCATGCTGCAACGCGTCATGATCGCGGCCGCCCTGATGGGCGATCCCGCGCTCCTGCTCGCCGACGAGCCCACCACCGCGCTCGACGTCACCACCCAGGCCGAGGTCATCGCCCTCCTGGCCACACTGCGCGAACGCTTCGGCACCGGCTTGCTCTTCGTCACCCACGACCTGGACCTCGCCGCGGCCATCAGCGACCGCGTCTGCGTCATGTACGCCGGACGCATCGTCGAGAGCGGCCCCGCGGAAGTCCTCTTCGCGCGGCCCCGCCACCCCTACACGGCGGCCCTGCTCGCCTCCACGCCCCGCCTGGAGGCCCCGCGCGGCAGGCTCACCGCCATCGACGGCCAGCCCCCGGACCTGCGCCGGGAACTGCACGGCTGTCCCTTCGCCGCCCGGTGCCCCCTCGCCACCGAGGTGTGCGACACGCAGGCCCCCCAGCCGCTGCCCGCACCCGGAACCCCCGGACACCAGGCGGCGTGCCATCACAGCGACCGGCTCGAAGGGAGCGCCGTCGATGCCTGACAACGTGCTGGAAGTCTCGGGTCTGCACCGCGCCTACGGAGACGTACGAGCCGTGGACGACGTGTCGTTCACCCTCCCGGCGGGCGGCTCCCTCGGCATCGTGGGCGAGTCCGGATCAGGCAAGACCACCACGGCCCGGATCGTCGTCGGTCTGGAGCGGGCCGACGCCGGCGAGGTGCTGGTGCACGGCCGCGACCGCACCGGACGCAGCCGCGGCCGGGCCCAGCGCCTGGCCCGCGCCCGCGAGGTGCAGATGGTCTTCCAGGACCCGTACCTCTCCCTCGATCCGCGCACCAGCGTCGAGGCGGTGCTGCGCGAAACCCTGCGCCTGCACTTCCCCGGCCGGGACCACGCGGCGCGCATCCGTGAACTGCTGGACCAGGTCGGACTGGGCACCCGCGCCGCCGACGCCCTGCCCCGCCGGTTGTCGGGCGGCCAGCGCCAGCGCGTCGCCATCGCCCGGGCGCTGGCCGTGGAACCGTCCGTACTCGTCCTCGACGAGGCCGTAGCGGCCCTCGACGTGTCGGTGCAGGCGCAGATCCTCAACCTGCTGGCCGACATCCGTGAACAGACCGCGATCGGCTACCTGTTCATCACGCACGACCTGGGCGTGGTCCGCTGCGTCACGGACGACGTGATCGTCATGCGGCACGGCGCGATCGTCGAGTCGGGACGCACCGCCGAGGTGCTCGCGGCGCCCGAGCACCCCTACACCCGGCTGCTCCTGGAGTCGGTTCCGCGGCCCGGCTGGGACCCGGGCCGGATCGCGGCGGCCCGCCGGGCCCTGCCCTAGGGGGTATCCGGCGGATCGGGGCCGGAGAGGCGCGGACCCGGCCATGATCCGCCGGACACCCCCTGGCGGTGGGCCGTGGCCGCCTCAGGCTCCTGCGGCGAGCGTGAAGACCAGCGTACGGAAGACGGACTCGGCGTCGACCTCGGCGTCGAGCGACTGGATGGCGGCCAGTCCGTCCACGGCGGCGGCCACCGCCTCGCCCAGGGGGCGCGGGTCGACGCCGTCGCGTTCCTGCGCCAGCACCTGGAAGAGGCGGACGAAGCAGGCCCGCCACCTCCGGTACTCCGCTTCCAGGCTGACCCGTACGCGTTCGTCGTTCAACGCGTGCCAGTGCAGCGCGGAATGGAGGTGGGACAGGTCCGGGCTCTCGCCCCGGGTCAGCATCAGGACGACCCGTTCCGCGCGCTCGGCGAAGGTGCCCGGGGCGTCCACCGTCTCCT
This sequence comes from Streptomyces sp. NPDC096339, assembly GCF_044762985.1. Classification (NCBI taxonomy): domain Bacteria; kingdom Bacillati; phylum Actinomycetota; class Actinomycetes; order Kitasatosporales; family Streptomycetaceae; genus Streptomyces; species Streptomyces sp. NPDC096339. The sequence continues at coordinate 218,814 of NZ_JBIWFI010000008.1, forward strand.
CCATGGGGGAGATCCACTCCGGCCGGATGTCCTCGATCACCGCGAGGACCAGGTCCGTACGGTCCTCGAAGTGGTAGTGGCACATGCCGTGCGACACCCCGCACAGGGCGGCCACGTTGCGTGTCGTGAAACGTTCGCTCATCTCGCCGCCCAGGAGCGTCCGCGCGGCCGCGATCAGCCGTGCGCGCGTCTGCTCCCCCTTGGCCGAGACGCGGGTCCGTCCCGCTCGGACGGGGAGGGACACGGGAGTCCGCGGTTCCTTGGGAGGGGCTGCCATGGCGCAACTCTAACGAGTGACGGAGCGCCACCTGGGCGTTTCCCCGCACCCCGCGAGATCGCCCTCGGGGGCGGGCCGGCCGGTCGCGAGAAATACCGCCAGGAATATTGACCGAGCGCTCGGTCAGGAATAGCTTTCCGGCCAACCACGGGGATCCCGTGGGCAGTTGACACAGGAGGCGTAGATGAACGATCACGTAGCAGGGAGGCCGCCGGCCGGCGGAGCCCTCGGTCGGCGCGGGTTCCTGACGGCGGCGGCCCTGGCCGCGGCCGGCGCCGCACTGGCGACGTCCGAAGGGGCGGCGCGGGCGGCGTCCCGCATCGGCCTGGCCGCGTCGGCGGGGACCTTCGCGGTCCCGGCCGAGGACGTGCGCCACACCCGGACCTGGATGGCGTGGCCGGACAGCACCGCGATCTGGCGGGGCAAGCTCTCGGGCGTCCAGGGGAACATCGCGCTGATCGCGAAGACGATCGCGAAGTACGAGCCGGTCGTCATGTGCGCCAACCCCGCGAGCGCGGACAAGGCGCGTTCGATGTGCGGGCCGACGGTCACGGTGATCACGTCCATCGCGGTCGACGACTGCTGGATGCGCGACACCGGGCCCGTCTTCCGGACGAACGGCGCCGGAGGCCTGGACGCGGTCGCCCTGAACTTCAACGGCTGGGGCAACCGGCAGACGCACTCCAGGGACGAGCTGGTCGCCGAGAAGATCGCCGCCTACACGGGCGTGCCGATCACCTACGCCGACCTGGTGGCCGAGGGCGGGGCCATCGAGCAGGACGGCGCCGGCACCCTCATGGCGACGCGCAGCAGCATCATCAACCGCAACCGGAACCCCGGGATGTCGCAGGCGCAGATCGAGGCCGCGATGCGCTCCGCGTACGGCGCGTCCAAGGTCATCTGGTTCGACGGGGTGGTCGGCCAGGACATCACCGACGACCACGTCGACGCCACGTCCCGGTTCCTCGCGCCGGGTCGCGCGGTGGTCCAGATGCCGCTGGCGACGGACACCGACGCCTACGCGAAGGACGCGCGCCAGCAGTACCAGATCCTGTCCACGTCCAAGACGGCGACCGGCACGCCCATGGCGGTCACCAAGCTCCAGGGACCGGACTACTACAAGATCCGCTCGGCCGACCCGAACTTCGTCGCGGCCTACGCCAACTACTACGTCTGCAACGGGGCGGTGATCTCCTCCCAGTTCGGCGACGCCTCCGCGGACGCCGCGGCCAAGGCCGCACTCGTCCAACTCTTCCCGGGCCGGACCGTCGTCCAGCTCAACACCGACTACCTGGGCGCCGGCGGCGGCGGCATCCACTGCGTCACCCAGCAGCAGCCGGTCCCGTAACCGGGCCCGCACGCACCAGGCATTTCCGGGCGGGCAGACGCGCCGCACCGTACCTCGCGCCTCTGCCCGCCATCCCTTTTCGATTGACTGAATTTTCAGTTCGTATATGTCATCAGGAGTTCCCATGGACACGCCAGGCACCTCCCGACGCAGGCTGCTCCAGTTCGGCGCGGCCGCCCTGCCGCTCGCGGCCCTCGGTTCCGCCCTTCCCGCGGTCGCCCGGGCCGCCACGGCCGGATCCGCGACGCTGCGGATCCCCGCGGAGACCGACCGACACGTCCGCACCTTCATGGCCTGGCCGGCGCTCTCCTCGGTCTGGTCGACCCGGCTCGCGGGGGTGCGCAGGCACATCGCGACCGTCGCGGACGCGATCTCGCGGTACGAGCCGGTCGTGGTGCTGGCCCGCCCCGGGCAGGCCGCCGACGCCCGGTACGAATGCGGGGCCGGCGCCTACTACGGCATCACGGTCGTCGAGATACCCAACGACGACCTGTGGATCCGGGACTTCGGCCCCACCTTCGTCGTCGCGCCCGGCGCGGTCGCGGGCGTGGACACGAACTTCAACGGCTGGGGGAAGGCCGGTACGAAGTGGGCCCAGCCCTTCGCCAACGACGCCGCGGCGGCCGCGACGCTGCTGTACGACTACGGAGTCAACCGGATCCGGGCGCCGTTCGTGGGCGAGGGCGGCTCGCTGGAGACCGACGGCCAGGGAACCCTGCTCGCCACGGTCAGCTCGCTCGTCAACCCCAACCGCAACCCCGGCAAGAGCCAGGACCAGGTCGAGCAGGACCTGAAGTCCTCGCTCGGCATCGACAAGGTGATCTGGGTACCGGGCATCGCCGGCCAGGACATCACCGACTGCCACATCGACTGCCTCGCCCGCTTCACCGCGCCCGGCCAGGTCATCCTGGACAAGCCCGGCCCCCGTACCGACCCCAAGTGGGTCGCGGTCTACGAGGAGACCAAGCGGGCCCTGCAGAGCGCCACCGACGCCCAGGGGCGCCCGCTGGCCATCACCGAACTCCCCGGCCCGGACCGCAACAACATCCGCGTGCGAAACGAGGAGGAGTTCCTCTCCAGCTACACCAACTACTACACCGTCAACGGCGCCGTCATCGCACCGCAGTTCGGCGACGCCTACGCCGACGGCGTGGCCTACGACATCCTGAGGACCGCCTACCCCGGCCGGAACGTGGTCCAGCTGAACATCGACGAGATCGCGCGCGGCGGCGGTGGCATCCACTGCGGCACCCAGTCGCAGCCGGTCGTGCCCCCGGCGGTCTGATCACCCGCCGGCAGAGGGAACGGTTCACCGGACCGGGCGCGTGCGGGCGCCCCGTCCGGTGAAGCCGTTCCTGCCTCTGATCTTGGCCAGTGCTCCGCGTTTCAGGGCGGGGTGAAGGCCATCCGTGGGCTGGAGGCGCGAAGCGCCGGATTGCTCTGCGCCTCCGGGGTGACGGTCAGACGGGACGCTGCTGGTTCTCGATGTACTGCTTGACGAGGGTCAGGGGTGCGCCGCCGCAGGAGCCGGCGCCGGACCAGGAGTGTCCGCCCCACAGGTACCCGGCGGACGTGGCTGTCGTATTCCTTTCGCAGCCTGCGGGAGCTGACGCCCTTGAGGGAGTTGACCAGCTTGGAGAGCTGGACCTTCGGCGGGTAGTGCACGAGCAGGTGCACATGGTCCTCTTCGCCGTTGAACTGTTTCAGCTCGGCCTCGAAGTCGGCGCAGACCTCCCGCGTGATCTCTTCGGTGCGGGTCAGCATGGCGTGGGTGAACGCCTTCCGCCGTCCAGCGCGGCGACACGGGCCGCTGCTACGGTCTCGATTGTGAGTCAAGACACGCTGGTCAAGCGGCAGTTCGGGCATCGTGCCCGGCTTGCGCTGTCGCCTGTCCAGGTGTTGAGGACTGACAGTCAGGCTCATGCGGCCCGCACCCTGTGGAACCTGCTGCACGCCTGGTGGCAGATGATGCCGAAGGAGAAACGAACCCTCGCGAACGCGGACACCGCGATCCGCCAGGCCCGCGTGGACATCGACTTCCTCGCCGTCCTTCCCGCGCAGGCCGCGCAAGCGGTGCTGAGGACGTACTTCCAGGCGTGGAAGAACTGCTGGGACGGCCGGGCGGACGCCCCGAACTTCAAGGGCCGGTTCCGTACGGTGATGTCCGTGGACATCCCGCAGGGCCGGGATCTGAACATCACCCGCGTGCACCGACGCTGGGGGCAGGTCACCATTCCCAAGGTGGGCCGGGTCCGGTTCCGGTGGACCAAAGACCTGCCCGTGGGCAAGCACGCGGGCGCCCAGAACCGGATCACAGGGGCCCGGCTGGTCAAGGACGCGCTCGGTTGGCACATCGCTTTCCGTGTCCAGACCTTGGAGGTCAAGCCGGGGCCCCACCCAGGGCCGGAGGTCGGCATCGACGTGGGCGTCACCGTGCCCATCGCCCTCTCGGACGGTCAGACGTACGAGCATGACCAGTGGCTGACCGAAAGGGAGCAGACGAAGCTCCTGCACCTGGAGCGGCGCGCCGCGCGGCGTAAGCAGCACCGCAAGCCCGGCGAGCCAACCAGCAGTCGGCTGCGTCACACCTACGACCAGATCGCAGGACTCCGCGCGAAAGCCAAGCGCAGGGCCCTGGACTGGCAGCATCAGACGACCACCGCCATCGCACGCGCATACGGCACGGTCGTGGTCGAAGCACTCACCATCACGAACATGGTCAAGTCCGCCAGGGGAACCGCCGAAGAGCCGGGGAAGAACGTCGCCCGGAAATCCGGGCTGAACCGCTCGATCAGCGGGGAGGCATGGGGCCGGACGGTCACCATGCTGACGTACAAGACCGCCCGCCACGGCGGCACCCTGCACGAAGTCCCCGCACCCGGCACCTCCAGACGCTGCTCAGCGTGCGGCTTCACCACGCCCGGCAGCCGGGAGTCCCAGGCCGTGTTCGTGTGCAAGAACCCGGACTGCGGCTGGTCGGGCAATGCCGACCACAACGCAGCCCGGAACGTCTTGCACCTGTACCGGATGGGCCTCGCGTTCATCCCGGCTGCCGGGAGGGCAGTCGTCAGGCGCGCCAAGCGCGTCAAGCCCGCTGCCGCAAGGTAAGCAGGAATCTGCCGGCTTCAGCCGGGAGAGCACTTCAACGCTTGCCCTCGCTGTCGAATGTGTAGAACTTGCGGTGGTCCAGCATGTCGGCCGGTGTCACATCGGTCCACGGGCTCATGACGCCGTGAAGGTCGACCACGTTCTCCGTCGGTGTGGCCGGTACGTAGGAGGACTTCGGGTTCCGGTTCTGCCACTCCGCCCACAGCATGTCGACGAAGGCGTGGTGCAGCCAGAACACCGGGTCGTTGGGGGAGGCCGCGCTGGTCATGTGGCCGCCCACCCACACGTGGACCCGGTTGTGGATGCTGCTCCCGCGCCAGCCCTCGAGGTGGTTGCGGAAGCCTTCCGAGGAGCTGTTGAAGGGCGCCACGTCGTACTGCGGCATGGAGAGCACGGAATTGACCTCGGCCTTGGTCGGCAGCTCGACCTTGCTTCCGCCGAGGTTGCGCCGCAGGTACTGGCGCGAGTCCACTCCCACGGTGATGGGCCACTTGCCCCCCGAGGCGGCGAAGGGGCCGTCGAGGACCTGCCCGTCCCTGTCCCGGGTGGTGCCGCCCATGAAGTCCGCGGCCCACAGGGGGGAGGTGGGGGAGCGGTCCACGGTCCAGTCCCAGTACGGGAGGGAGACCTTCGGGTCCACCTTCTGCAGCTGCCCCTCGAAGGCCAGCAGGAAGGCGCGGTGCCAGGGCAGGAAGGAGGGGCCGCGGTGGGCGATCCGGTTGCCGAAGTCGGAGTCCTCCGTGAGGAACCAGTTGTGGGCGTCGACGAACTGGTCGTAGATGCCGTTGCGCTTCAGCTCCAGCACCGCGTTGGTGAAGGCGCGCTTCTCGGCGGCGGTCAGGGCGGCCGTGCTCTTGCGGACGGTCACTTGGGGATGCCTGCCTTCTTGGGGGTGAAGGCGACGAGTCCGGCACCTTGGAGTTCGCGGACGGCTGCTCGCGCGGCCGAGATGGGGTCGGGGAACGTCTCGTAGTGGTTGACGACGGTGAGCCAGCTGTTGTCGGCGTTGCGCATCAGGTGCAGCTCTTTGCCGTCGATCTTGATGGTGGGCAGGCCGGGGGAGTGGTGGCCGCCGCCGTCGAAGCTGATCTGGATGCGACGGCCTTCGAAGGTCTCGTCGATGGTGCCGGTGGGTATGGCCAGGGGCTTGCCGGACGCGCCCGGGGCGCCTGAGGCGCCCGAGGCCGTTTTGGAGTCCTTGGAGGAACAGGCGGTGGTCAGGCCGGCAGCGGTGACCGTGCCGGCAGCGATGGCCAGGGCGTGCCGACGGGTGATCATGTTCATGTCTTGAAGAACTATCAGAAGCCCGCGAGCGGCCGATCAGTGCCCCTTGCATTCAGCACCCGGCGGCGTACAACACCGGTCGATCCGACCCGGGTTGCGGGTCGTGGGATGGCGCTCCACGGCGGGGAGCGACCGGCGATGCCGACAGGTCCCGGGACTGACGGCTGAGCCGTGCGGGTGGACCCCGCGCTCCTGGACGGGTCGAGCGCGAGCCCGGCGCGGCGGCGCGCGTACCGTCCGTGGCCAGGGGACCGCACATCGTGAGGAGGCGTCATGTCCACGGCCGACTCCCAGTCGGCGGGCCGGTACGACGACGAGCTCGGGCATGTGAACCCGCTGGAGTTGGCCCGTCTGCGGGCCATCACCACCGCGTTCGACCCGGACACCGAACAGCGGCTGGCCGCGCTGCGGGTTCCGCAGGACGGGCGCTGCCTCGAAGTCGGTGCCGGGACCGGGACGACCGCCGTGTGGCTCGCGGCCCGGTGTTCCCGCGGCCGCGTCACGGCGACGGATCTCGATCTCACCCTCATGCCCCGAGACCGTCCGGACAACCTCGACGTGGTGCGCCACGACGTCACGGTCGACGAGTTCCCCGAGCACTCCTTCGACCTGATCCACGCCAGGTTCGTCCTCATGCACCTGCCCCAGCGCGAGCAGGTGGTCGAGCGCATGCGCCGCTGGCTCGTTCCCGGCGGCACGCTGCACATCGAAGAGCTCGTCAACTTCCCGTGCGCCGGGATGCCCGAGACATCCCCGCTGCGCCGCGGCATCGAGACGGCGTGGTCGATGCTCGCCGCTTCGTACGGAATGGAGCGCAACTGGGGCACGCGCGCCGCCTCGGTCCTCACGCGGTGCGGCTATCGGGAGGTGATGGCGGAGGCGTCACTGCCGGCCTCCCACCCGGGCGCCCCGGTCGCGGAGGTCTCGCGGCTCTCCCTGACCACCCTCACCCCCGCGCTGGTCGAACGCGGTTTGCTCAGCGAGGAGGAGGTCGAGGCCGGGATCGCGGAGCTGCTCGACCCGGCCCGTATCTCGTTCCCCTTGGCGGTGATCGCGGTCCGGGGGCGCCGCTGATCGTGCACGCGGGCTACTGGAGCTGCGACAGGTCGACCGAGTCGGACGGGGCCGGAGCCTTGGCCGGGACGGTCTCGTCGAAATCGGAGAAGGTGGCCTCGATCCGCTCGCCGGAGGCTTCGGTGCCCTTGACCCGCAGGAGGTACGGCTCGTCCTCGGTGGAGACCTGGTAGGTGCCCGTCCGGCCGTTCTGCTTGCTCGTGACCGTGATGGCGGGCTGCCCGTCGACCTCGGTCCGCGGCCCCTTGGTCAGCTGTTCGTTCACCGGCTTCGACGAGAGCTCGCTCTTGAAGAAGTCCAGATCACAGAAGTCGGCGAAGTCGCGCAACAGGAGACTGCCCGTGGTGCCGTGCAGATAGCGCCCGTTGATGAGCGCGATCGCGTCATCGGCGGCGGCGGCCGGCACCTGGGACCGCAGGAGGGCGTCGTCGAGCTTCAGCCACACGTCCTTGCCGCGTTTGATGATCGCGGCCGAGCCCACGTTGCCGGGCGGCGTGACCGTGCCGACGCAGTTGCCGCCCTCGTCGAACCGGAGGTCCAGCGAGGTCGTGCCCGACTTCTCGGTCACCTTGGCCGCCATCCGCATGGACGTGACCCCGGACATCGCCTTGCGCGCGGCGTCCGCGATGGCCTGGGCGCTCTGGTCGGCGATGCCGTTGTCATCGGCCCGGGCGGCCCCGGTGCCCGCGGCCGTACCGGCGAAGACCAACAAGCAGACAGTGGTGGCGGCCGTGCGGCGGGCCGCGGCTGCCCGGGGGGCCCGGGCTGCCCGAGGTGCGGACATGGGGCCTCACCTCCCTCTCACCTGATCAGCCTAGTTCCGTGCGGCGGCAGGCGCAGTCCGGGCGCGTGCCGCCGCGGCGGGGCCCTGGTCAGGAGGCCGCGCGGGACGCGTAGGCACGTACGTCGGCGTCGGGATCGGCGGTGGCCGTGGCCAGGGCCGTACGGGCTTCGGGAACGGCGCGGTGGGCGAGGAGCGAGAGCACCGCGGCCTTGCGGACGTCCGCGTTCGGATCGGCCAGGGCCTTGGAGAGGGCGGGTACCGCCTCCGTGGGGAGCGCCGCCCGGAGGGCGCCCGCCGCACCCGCCCGGACCTGCCACGCGGGGTCGTGGAGCGCCTCGGCGGCCCGCAGGGCGTACGGGGGCGGGCATCCGGTCTCCGCCAGTGCGCGCAGTGCCGCGCCCCGGACCAGCGGGTCGGGGTCGTCCAGGAGCGGGTCGAGCGGAGCCGGGACCGGGGCGTGCACGGCCGCGAGTCCGCGTGCCACCGCTACCCGGACCTCGCGGGCCGGGTCCGCGGCGGCCACCGCCAGTTCCGCCACCGCGTCGACCGACACCAGGGCGCGCACGGCCGTGGTGCGGACCTCGATGTCGGCGTCGGAGAGCGCGAGGGCGTACACCTCTGCCTCGCCCAGCCGCAGCGCCCGCAGCACGTCGAGCGAGGCCGCCCGGACGGTCGGGTCCGCGACCTCCAGCGCCGCACGCAGCCCGGCCCCCAGCTCCGGCCCGGCAGGCAGCACCTCGACGAGCTCGCGCAGCGCGGCGGCCGCGGCGGCGCGGACCCGGGGCGCGCCGTCCCACAGGCGTTCGGCCAGCGCGGGCCCGGCCCCGGCCGGCACGGTCTCGCCGAGGGCGGCCACGGCCGCGACCCGCACCCCGGGATCGGGGTCCTCCAAGTAGGGGCGGAGCGCGTCCAGGTCGGGCGACTCCTCGGCGAGGGAGAGCAGGCGCAGCAGGGCGGGGCTCGGCGCGGAGCCCTCCGCGGACTCCTCCGGGAGTGCGGCGGGGCCGTCCCCGGCGGGCCGCGCCGCAGGGGCGGCGTCCCTCGGCCCGGCCGTGGCCACCGGCACCAGCGTGACCTCGCCCAGCAGCCGCTCCGGTCCCGGAGTCGGCGTGAACTCCGGCACCGGGACCACGTACGGCTCCACGGGCCGCGCCGTGAACTCCATCGCCCCCGTGGGTGACTTGCGCAGGTCGAGGTGGTGCAGCCAGCCCGTGTCGTCGCGTTCCGGATGGTCGAGGCGCTCGTGGTAGAGGCCCCAGCGGGACTCGGTACGGGCCAGCGAGGCCCGGGCGGCCATCTCCGCGCAGTCGCGGATGAAGGAGACCTCGACGCACCGCATCAGCTCGTGCGCGGTGCGGGCCCCCATCCCGGCGATCTCCCGCGACATCCGGGTGAACGCCTCCACGGCGAGGGACAGCTTCGCCCCCGACTTGGGCGGCGCCACGTAGTCGTTGACGAACCGCCGCAGTTTGTACTCCACTTGAGGCTGGGGCGGCCCGTCCGGGTGGCTCAGCGGCCGGTAGACGAGCTCGTGGGCCGCGGCGAGCTGATCGCCGGGCAGCTCGCCCTCGTACACCCGGTACCGCGCGGCGTCCTCGCCCGCCAGATCGCCGTAGACGAACGCCCCGATCATGTAGTTGTGCGGGACGCAGGCCAGGTCGCCGGCCGCGTAGAGCCGGGGCACCGTCGTCCGGGCGTGCGCGTCGACCCGTACGCCCGAGGCGGAGTGGCCGCCGCACAGTCCGATCTCCGAGATGTGCATCTCGATGTCATGGGTGCGGTAGTCGTGGCCCCGGCCCTCGTGGAACGTGCCCCGGGTGGGCCGTTCCGTGGTGTGCAGGATCGACTCGACGGCGCTGACGGTCTCTTCGGGCAGGTGGCTGAGCTTGAGGTACACCGGGGCCCGGTCGGAGGCGAGTTCGGCGGCGAACTCGGCCATCATCTGCCCCGACCAGTAGTCCGACTCCACGAACCGCTCGCCGTGCCGGTTCACCTGGTAGCCGCCGAAGGGGTTGGCGACGTACGCGCAGGCCGGCCCGTTGTAGTCCTTGATCAACGGGTTGATCTGGAAGCACTCGATCCCGGTGAGCGCGGCCCCCGCGTGATAGGCCATGGAGTAGCCGTCGCCCGCGTTCGTCGGGTTCTCGTACGTCCCGTACAGGTAGCCGGAGGCCGGCAGCCCGAGCCGGCCGCAGGGCCCGGTGGCCAGGATCACCGCGCCCGCCCGGACGACGACGAACTCCCCGGTGCGGGTGTTGAACCCGGCGGCGCCGATGGCCCGTCCGTCCTCCGGGTGGGTGAGCACCCGCACCGGCATGACCCGGTTCTCGATGCGGATCCGCTCCCGCATCTCGCGCCGCCTCAGCTGCCGGTAGAGGACCTTCTTGACGTCCTTGCCCTCCGGCATCGGCAGCACGTACGAACCGGACCGGTGCACCTGGCGGACCGCGTACTCGCCGTGCTCGTCCTTCTCGAACTTCACCCCGTACGACTCCAGGCGCTGCACCATCGCGAAGCCCCGGGTCGCCGTCTGCCGGACGGTGGACTGGTCGACGACGCCGTCGTTGGCGCGGGTGATCTCGGCGACGTAGTCGTCGGGTTCGGCCCGGCCCGGGACGACCGCGTTGTTGACCCCGTCCATGCCCATGGCGAGCGCGCCGGAGTGCCGTACGTGCGCCTTCTCCAGCAGCAGCACCCGCGCACCGCGTCCGGCCGCGGTCAGCGCGGCCATGGTGCCGGCGGTCCCGCCGCCGATGACGAGGACGTCACAGGAGAGTTCGGTCGCGTCGGCGAGTGCCGGAACGGTCAGGGGAGTGTCCACCAGGGTCTCCACGGGAGGTGCCTTTCAGAGGGTTTCGAGGATGCGGCGGCGCAGTTCGGCCGTGTCGGGGGAGTGCTGCGCGGCGCGTTCGCGCGGATGCGGCACGTCCAGCACCCGACCGGAGGCCGGCAGGGCGATCCGGTCGCCGAGGTGCAGGGCCTCGTCCACGTCGTGGGTGACGAAGACGACGGTCGCGCCCGTGCCGCGCAGGATGTCCACCAGCAGGTCCTGCATCCCGGCGCGGGTGTGCGCGTCGAGCGCGCCGAAGGGTTCGTCCATCAGGACGGCGCGGGGCCGGCCCGCCAGCGCGCGGGCCAGTTGGACGCGCTGGCGCTGCCCGCCGGACAGCTGGTGCGGCAGTTTGCCCGCGTGCCCGGCCAGACCGACCCGCTCCAGCCACTCGGCCGCGGACCGCCGCCGCTCGGCCCGGGGGACCCGGCGGATCGCCAGGGGCAGTTCCACGTTCGCGCGTACGGTGCGCCACGGCAGCAGCGCGTCGTGCTGGAAGACCAGCGCCCGGTCGGCGGCGGGCCCGGCGATCGGCTCGCCGTCCTGGGTGACCTGCCCGTCCAGCGGGGGCAGCAGGCCCGCGAGGGTGCGCAGCAGGGTGGACTTCCCGCAGCCGGAGGGCCCGACCACGGCCAGCAGCTCCCCCGGCGCGATCCTCAGCGTGACCTCGCCCGGCAGGGCGACGCCGTCAGCGTGGCCGAGCCGTACGTCCTCCAGCGCGAGTGCCGCCCCGGTCTGCGCGGCGGGCGCGGTGGGCAGGATGGCGGTGCTCATGAGACCGGTTCCTTCCGGGGGACGGGAGTGACGGCCGCGGTGCGCGCGCCGGCGGGTTCGGCGCCCGTGCTCAGGGGGGTGCGGCCGGTCGCGCCGAACGCCGGACGCCATGCACCGCCGGCACCCCGAGAGGCCGGGCGGGGCAGCCACGCGGTGGCGCGGCGGCCCAGCACCTCCACCGCGGTCGAGGTGAGCCAGCCCAGGGCGCCGATGGTGGCCATGCCGACGAAGACCCCCGGGTAGTCGATGACCGTGTAGTCCTGCCAGGTGCGGTACCCCACCCCGTACTCGCCGGAGATCATCTCCGCGGAGATCACACAGATCCACGCGACGCCGATGCCCACCGAGAGACCGCCGAAGATGCCCGGCAGGGCGCCGGGCAGCACCACCGAGAACAGCACCCGCAGCCGGCCGCCCCCCATGGTCAGCACGGCCTCCTCCCAGACCGGGGTGAGGGCGCGGACCGCGTGCCGGGTCGACACCACCACCGGGAAGAAGGCGGCGGTGAAGGTGATGAACACGATGCCCTGCTCGTTGGTCGGCAGGAGCAGGATGGCGACCGGGACCAGGGCGATGGCCGGCACCGGCCGCGCCACCTCCACCAACGGTCCCAGCAGGTCGGCAGCCCACCGGGACCGGGCGACGGCCGTGCCGACCGCGACCCCCAGTACCGCGGCGAGCAGGAAGCCGAGCACGATGCGGCGCAGGCTGTGTCCCAGGTCCTGCCAGTACGGTCCGGTGCCGAGGCGGTCGGCGAAGGCGGAGGCCACCTCGCCGACCGTCGGGAACTGCTCGAACCGCAGCCACAGGTTGACGTCGAGGGAGGTCAGCAGCTGCCACAGCCCGAGGGCCGCGCCCAGCGAGGCGGCGCGGACCAGCCATCGGCCCGCACTCATGACGCGAGACCCACGGCGTCCGCGTAGCCGATGATCCGCGCCCCGGCGTGAGCGTCGACGTAGCGCTTCGCGTTGGCCGGGGTGACGAAGGCGCGCAGCTCGGCGCCGTCGGCCACCCACACCGCCTTGTCGGCGTACCACAGGGTGCCGGTCAGGGCGTCCGGCACGTACGCGGCCCGTACCTCGGCGCCCTTGGTGGCCTTCAGCAGCTCCTTGGGGCTGTCGAAGGTGACCGTGGAGCCCTGGCCCTTCAGCCACAGCTCGGGCTTGGTGACGGCCGCCTGCGGGTAGGCCGGGGCCGTGACGGCCCGCTTCAGCGGCGCCGGGTCGACGAAGGCGTCCACGTCCACGTCGGTCACCAGCCCGGCCGCCTTCAGCACCGGCACGTCCTCCTTCAGCGCGGCGATCAGCTCCGGGCGGAGCTCCGGGTCGAAGGTGGCGATGCCGTTCGCGCCGTTGTAGAGGTAGACCACCTCGGGCGGCAGGCCCGTCTCCTTCGCCACCGACTCGGCAGCCGCGACCGGGTTGGTCCGCAGGTAGTCGGTCGCCCGGCGCTGCGCCTTCAGGAAGTCGTCGAGCACGCCCGGCTTCTCACCGGCGAACTTCTGGCGCACGGTGACCCCGTGGAAGGTCGGCAGGTTCAGCTCGGCCCCGTCGTACAGGGCCTTCGCCCGGCCCTCGAAGGCCAGTTGGCCGGGCCAGGCCACGAACTGGGACAGCGCGTCCGCGCTGCCCGCCTGGAGGGCCGAAGCCCCCACGCTGGGCTGCTGGTTGAGCTTCTGGATGCCCTTGTCCGGGTCGATCCCGGCGCGCTGCAGGGCCCGAATCAGCGTCCCGTCGGCGGCCGATCCCACGCTCGTGGACACCTTCTTGCCGCTCAGGTCGGCCAGCGACTCCAGCTTCGAATCGGGTGCGGTCACCACCGTGTTGAGGCCGCCGCGCAGGTTGTAGCCCGTGACCGAGACCAGTTCGGTCGGCTGCTTCAGTTCCCTGCCCCGGGCGGCGTTGATCAGCAGCGGGAAATCGCCCATCGAACCGATGTCGATCTTCCCGGCGGTCATCTGGGCGGTGATGGGCGCGCCGGTCGGGTAGTCCTGCCAGTCGACCTTGTACGTCACCCCCTCCTGCTTGCCGCGCGCCGCGAGTTCCTCCTCGAAGTAGCCGAGGGAGCGCAGCAGGGTGCCGGCGGTGACGGTGTTGATGGTCTTGGACTGGTAGCCGACGGTCACCGTGACCGTCTTCGACGTGCCGCCCGCCTTGCCGTCGCCGCCACCGCAGGCGGTGGCGAGGGGCAGGAGCAGGGCGATCGGTACGGCAGGGGCGAGGATTCTGCGACGCATGGGGAGGGGGCCTTTCACCGGAGCAGGTAGGGCATGTTGACGGTCACCGCGCCGGTGGGACAGCGGGCCGCGCACGGGCCGCAGTACCAGCACTCGTCCACGTGCATGTACGCCTTGCCGTTGTCCTCGCGGATCGCGAGCGAATCGAGGGGACACATGTCGACGCAGAGCGTGCAGCCGTCGATGCACTTGGACTCGTCGATGGTCACGGGCACGTCGGTGCGCTGGGGAACAAGGGGCATGGCTGTCTCCAAGGGCCCGGAAGGGCGGGAACAGGAGGAGGGAGGGAGGGGGAGGAGCGATGTGCTCAGAGCGAGCGGCGCAGCACGCCGTTCATGGTGATGCGGTCGCCGCGGAACCGGATGAACTCCAGGTCCACCGGCCGCCCGTCGGGCAGACAGGTCAGCCGTTCCAGCATCAGGACGGCGGCGCCGCGCGGAGCCTGGAGCACGGCGGCGGAGTGCGCGTCGGCGTTGACGGCCTCGAGGGTGATCTCGGCGTGGCCCAGCGGGCCGCCGGTCAGTGACTCCAACAGCCGGAACACGTCCGTGTTCTCGAGGTCGCAGCCGAGGAGTTCACCGCCCAGGTCCATGGGCAGGTAGGACAGGTCGAGGGAGAGCGGCAGCCCGTTCAGGCGGCGCAGCCGCTCGATGCAGAGCACGTCGGTGTGCTCGGGCAGCCCCAGCCGGTGCGCCACCGGGCCCGGTGCGGTCACCGGTCCCACGGTGCGGACCTCGTTCGTGACCCGGCCGTGCTCGTGCAGGGTCTCGGCGAGGCCCTGGAGGCGCTCCAGGCCGTGCCGGTACTTCTCGCAGACCACCACCGTGCCGACCCCGGGCTGCCGGTCGATGAGCTGCTCACCGCGCAGCAGGTCCAGGGCCTGGCGGACGGTGTTGCGGCTGGCCCGGTAGTCGGCGGCGATGGCGTCCTCCAGGGGCAGGACACCGCCCGGGAAGCCGCCCGCCAGGATCTGATGGCGCAGCAGGTCGGCGAGCTGCCGGGCCTGGTCCGCGCGCAGCCGGCGGCGGCGCGCGGCGGCTACCGGGAGGGCGGCGGGGGCGGGTTCGGCGGGCATGAAAAGGAACGTACCGGGCCGGCGCCACCCATGGTGTTGCAGCGGTATTGCGCCACCTGACGATCCGTTCACACGGCTCTGACCTGCGATTTCGCAGGCGCCATGGCAAGATCCGCCACCACGGTGACCACAACGTGGACCACCTCGTGGCCACGATGCGAACACCGGCCCGGGACGGGCGGATCCGCGGTTGCGAGACGGCAAAAACGGCACCGGCTCCGCAGGAGGCGATGCCTCCGCGGAGCCGGTGCCGGCGCCGGACGGGCCGGTGTGGAAGGGGAGTTCAGCTCTTGACCAGGAGGCCGCGGCTGCGCAGGACCCAGCGTTCGGCCGGGCTGAAGATGAGCAGGTCGATGGCGATGCCGACGATGAGGATCAGGATGATCGCGAGGAACACGCCGGGGAGGTCGATGTTGTTGCGGCCGTTCTCCAGGAGCTGGCCGAGGCCGAGGCCGAGGTCGGGGGAGGAGGCGATGATCTCGGCGGCCATCAGGGAGCGCCAGGAGAAGGCCCAGCCCTGCTTGAGGCCGGCGACGTAGCCGGGGAGCGCGCCGGGCATGATGACGTGCCGGGCGCCGCGCAGGCCGGTGGCGCCCAGGGTGCGGCCGGCGCGCAGGTAGAGCGGCGGGATCTGGTCGATGCCGGCGACGAGGCCGTTGGCGATGGAGGGGACGGCGCCGAGCAGGATCACCGTGAACATCATGGCGTCGTTGAGGCCGAACCAGAGCACGGCGGGCGGGACCCAGGCCACCGAGGGCAGCGACTGCAGGCCCTGGAGGATCGGGCCGATCGCGGCGCGCACGAGCTTGACCCGGGCCACGAGCAGGCCGAGCGGGGTGCCGATGGCCAGCGCGAGGAGGAAGCCGAGCAGACCCCGGGACACACTGGTCCAGATGACGTCGATCAGCGTTCCCTTGACCCACATGTCGGACAGGCTGTCCCACACGGCGGACAGGGGCGGGAGTTTGGTCTCCTCGGCGATCTTCAACGAGACCAGGACCTGCCACACGAGCAGGACCAGGCCGACGGCGAGGAACGGCGGCAGGACCTTCTTGACGAGGACCTCACGGACCGGCGTGCGGTGGGTCTGGACGGTGTCGAGGGCGTCGAGTCCGGCGAGGTCGTCCGTCTTCGCCTTGATGTCAGTGCTGGCCATGGCGGCGGATCTCCCCACGCAGGTGTTCAGTGATCTCGAGGGACAGCTCGGCGACGTCCGCGTCTTCGATGCGGCGGGG